>DATLBT010000031.1:0-36226 GCA_035526825.1 Verrucomicrobiia bacterium
GCCCGGGCGGATGTCTTCGATTACATCGAGCGTTTCTACAACCCGCGGCGTCGGCATTCGACGCTCGATTACGTCAGTCCAGTGGCGTATGAGAAGCTACAAAAAGCTTAACTCGGTGTCCGGGAAACCGGGGGAAGCCCAAAAGCAACCGCCGCAACCTTTAGGGCAGTTGCGGGGGGAACGCGATCCCTCGCTTCGCTCGGGATGACACCGGTGAGTGGGCACCGTCGCTGAAAGCGTGCTTTCGACGCTGCGGCCGCCGGCCGTGTTAGCGGCCTTCGAACAAGGCCTGGTATTTCGGCCAGCTATACATCGCCACCTTGCGACCGAGGATCAGGCCTTCTTCGTTGTCAGTGCGGATGTGGAAGCCGCCCCACAGGCGCGACACCGCGGCCATCTCGGCGGTAGCACTGAAGCTCGGCAACACGAGATGCACGAGCTTCGGATCGGCCGCCGCGCCTTTCACCTCGACCGACACCGGCATCGCGGCAGGCGTGCTGGCGCGCGCCTGCATCTGCGCGCCGGTGTAGGTGCCTTCGCCAGTCAGCGTACCGGCCATCTGCCATGCCTCGACGCCGAATCGATCCGAGCCGGTGAACAATTCGAGCATCCGCGCGGCGGCGCCGCTGGCCGTCGCATGGCCCGAGACGTAGCCGGGAAACGGCGGCGTGATGAACGTGTCGGGCGAGTAGGGCAACCAGGTTTCGCCGCGCAGCGTGCCGAAGCCCTTGCCCGGGCCGAGCCACGCCGGGATGGTCTTGCCGCGGTAGTGGTGACGCACCCACCAATACGGCCGTCCGGTGTCGTAGTGGCGCTTGCTGTCCCAGCAGGCGATGAACGCATCCATCACCACGTTGCCGACGACGAAGAACAGCTTGATGTCGCGATCGAGGTCGTTGCCATCGCGGCGCGAAACGTCCTGCGCGAACTGCAGCCAGTGGCCGGATTGGCCGGTCGAGCGCGGGCCTTCCCGCATGAACTCGACGACCGCCTTCTGCTCGAGCGTGAGGTTGGCGTTGACCTCGGCGACTTCGCGGATCTCGCGCTCGAGCTGGGCGGAGCCCCAGCGCGGCGGCTCCGGCGCGCGGAACTGGTCGCCGCGCTCGAGGGCCACCGGCTTGATGCGGCCCCACTGCGGCGTGAGGAATCCCGGGGACACGGTGCCGCCCTTGCCGTCGGCGAACGGGATCGGCTGCCAGCGGGTCCAGTCGTAGCCGGGCGCCGTGGCGTCGAGCGGCTGGTAGCCGGTGGTGTCGGAATAGGCCTTGCCGTTGCCGGCCGGGTCGTCACCGAGCTGGTTGGCGCCGTCGTGCTTGCGGTACTCGATCAGTGCGGCGGCCGCGGCGTTACCGATGCCGCGCGGCGTGCGCGTGTCGACGCCGGCGTGGTCCGGGTCGTGGCCCTCCGCACGCATGCGTTCGCGGATCCACTCGGCGTCCTCGGGATAGACGAAGAGCAGCACGCGGTAGGCGGCGTAGGCGATCGCGACTTCCTTGTTTGCGGTGGTGCGCTCGGCCTTGGGCCGGCGCAGCTTGCCGCCGAGCCGCGTGCCCACGGCCTTGTCGTCGTAGGCGGCCCAGGCGTCGTACATCGCGGTGAGGATCATCCCGTCGGTGCGCGACAGGACCGTCGGACGCGGCTTGTTGCGCACCGCATCGCGGCCCGAGGCTTCGAGCAGGATCTCGAGCCAGCGATAGGCCGCGGTCGGCTTGAAGTCTTCCGCCGGCACGCGATGCACCAGCGTGCCGGGCGGCACGGTCACGAAGGCCTGGCCGGTGTCGGGTGACACCTTCAGTTCCTCTGCGCCGGCCGCGGTCGTCGCGAGCAACAGGAAGGCCGTGGCGGCGCGCAGCGTCGTGGCAAGAAGCATGGTGTGGTCCCCCGATGTCCCCGCATGGTAGGGCCGCGGCTCGGTCGGCGGCATCAGCCAAAAGCGCTATCGGATAAAACGGCCCGCGCATGGAAGAATGAACGCATGAATGCAAAGCTCATGTTCTTTTTCGCAGCCGGCGTCGCCTTGCTGGCCGGCTTGTTCGTGCTGTTCAAGCCGGCGCCCGCGCCGGTCGAGCCGGCGAGCGCACCGGCAGTGGCGGCGACGATGGCACCGGTCGCGCCTGTCCCAAAAACCTTCGAGATCGCCATCGAGGGCGGCAAGCGCGTCGCGGGCCCCGACGTCATCGCGCTGACGCAAGGCGACGAGGTGCTGCTGCGCATGACCGCGGACAAAGCCGACGAGCTGCACCTGCACGGCTATGACCTGTCCTTGAAGCTGCAACCTGGCACGCCGGCCGAGCTGCGCTTCCGCGCCGAGCGCAGCGGCCGCTTCGAATACGAGCTGCACCACGCCCATGCCGACCTCGGCGTGATCGAAGTCCAGCCGCGCTAAAACGCCCATGAAGCGCGCCCTGGCGCTGGCCCTGCCGTGGCTGCTGCTCGCACCGCCGGCGGCAGCGCATTCGTTCGGCAAGGTCTACAACCTGCCGGTACCGATCTGGCTGTAC
The DNA here is from genome assembly GCA_035526825.1 of Verrucomicrobiia bacterium. Taxonomy (GTDB): domain Bacteria; phylum Pseudomonadota; class Gammaproteobacteria; order Nevskiales; family Nevskiaceae; genus JACPFV01. Next base: position 2,502 of record DATLBT010000031.1, read on the forward strand.
CTGTACGGCGCCGCAGCGGCGCTCGCGGCGTCGTTCCTGGTCGTGGGCTTCTTCGTCACCGCGCGCAGCGCGGGCCTCAACTTCCGCACGATCGCGCTGGATCGCTGGGAATTTTTCCGCTCGGTGAACGCACCTTCCGTGCTGGCGACGCTGCGTTTCATCTCGGTGGCCGGCCTGCTGCTGTGCATCGCCACCGGCCTGGTCGGGCGCAACAACGCCTACGCCAACTTCAACATGACGTTCTTCTGGATCGTCTTCGTGCTCGGCTTCACCTACCTGACCGCGCTGATCGGCGACGTCTATGCCGCGATCAATCCGTGGCGCGTGCTGGTCGACGCGGTGGAGCGCTGGCGCCCCGGCGCGTTCGCTGGCCGCCGTGCGTATCCGGAGCGCTGGGCGTACTACCCGGCGCTGGTGCTGTACATGGTGTTCATCTGGATCGAGTTGTTCGGGCGCACGCGGCCGCTGTCGCTGTCGCTGATCCTGCTCGGCTACACCGTGCTCAATTTCGCCGCCGCGTGGTGGTGGGGCCGCGAGGCCTGGTTTCGCCACGGCGAGTTTTTCGGCGTGTTCTTCCGCCTGATCGCCAAGATGGCGCCGTTCGCGTACGTCGACGGGCGCCTGCGGCTGCGCCAGCCGTTCATGGGCCTGCTCGAGGAGCGCGCCGGGCACATGTCGCTGCTGCTGTTCGTGCTGTTCATGCTGTCGTCGACCGCGTTCGACGGCATCAAGGACACGGTGTTCTGGGTCAGCCTGTTCTGGAAGCACCTGTTCCATGCGCTGCTGCCGCTCACCGGTGGCACGCTGATCGAGAGCTACCCGATGTTCCAGAAGGCCTACGTCGTCTGGCAGGCGGCGGCCGTGGTGCTGTCGGCGTACTTCTACCTCGGCATCTACCTCGCCTTCATCTGGATGGCCAGGAAGCTGACGCGGGTCGAGGCTTCGGTGCAAACGCTGGCGCTGCAGTTCGCCTATTCGCTGATCCCGATCGCGTTCGTCTACAACATCACCCACTACTACACGCTGATCATCACCCAGGGCAGCCAGATCGTGCGGCTGGTGTCGGATCCATTCGGCTTCGGCTGGGACATCTTCGCCACCAAACAATGGCTGCTGGCGCCGATCACACTGGACGCGGGCGTGGTCTGGCACACCCAGGTCTGGCTGATCCTGTTCGGCCACATTGTCAGCGTGTACCTCGCACACATCGAGGCGCTGAAGGTGTTTCCGACGCAGCGCCAGGCCACGCTGAGCCAGTTGCCGATGCTGCTGTTGATGGTGGCGTTCACCACCATCGGACTCTGGATCCTGAGCCAGCCGATCAGCGCGGGGCAGGTGCAGGTCGCGGGCTGAGCGTCCGCTATACGAACGACGTATAGCCACACAACGGGGGCCGGGCTGCAATAGGATAAGGTCTCAAAAAAGTTCAAGGGGAGAAATTCACCATGTCGTCGTCACGTTGCTTTGCGCTCGCCGCCCTGTTCGCCGTCTCCGCGCCGGCACTTGCGCAACGGGAGGTCAAAACCATCCCGGTCAACGTCGACGATCCGCAGCCAGCCATCGTCGGCGACGTCGACATCACCTACGGCGGCTTCGTCAAGCTCGATGCCATGTTCAGCGTCTACTCGGACGGCGACGTCGCCACGCCCGGCGGCCTGCGCGACTTCTACAACCCCGCCGCGATCCCGGTCGCGGCCAGCGAGTCGGCCGAGAACCAGTTCAGCACCTTCGACATGCACGCCAAGGAAACGCGGCTGTTCTTCAAGATCGACGCGCATGTGGCGGACGCCACGCTCGGCGGCTATATCGAGATGGACTTCCTGGTGAACCCGGGCGCCGGCACCGAGGTGGTGACCAACGCGTATAACCCCGGCCTGCGCCGCGCCTTCATCACCTACAACAATTTCGTCATCGGCCAGGAGTGGACCAACTTCGTCGGGCTGCAGTCGCTGCCGGAAGCGGTCGACTTCATCCGCTGGCCCACCGACGGCACCGTCTTCGGGCGCCAGCCGCAGGTGCGTTACACGCTGAACGACCTGCTCGGGGGCAGCCTGAGCATCGCGCTGGAGAACACCGAGACGCTGCTGCGGCCCACTGCCGGCACGGTGTCGGGCGCAACTCCGGTCACGGCCAACTTCGTCAGCGGTGACGGCAACCTGCCGGACCTCACCGCGCGCTACGCGGTGAAGCTCTCGTTCGGCGAGTTCAGCGCCGCGGTGCTGGCGCGCGAGCTGCGCGCCGACCTTGCCGCGACTGGCGGCGATGCGCCGAACAACACGGCCAGCGGCAAGGCCACCGGCCTGGGCGTCAGCCTGGCCGGCAAGGTGGCCACGTTCGGCAAGGACGACGTGCGCTTCCAGTTGACCGCGGGCGAAGGCATCGGCCGCTACGTCGCGCTCGGCGCGGCCGCGGACGCGGTGGTCGCGGCAGACGGCAGCCTCGACACCATCCCGCTCGCGGCGGGCTTCCTCGCGTACCGCCACGTCTGGTCCGAGCGCTGGCGCTCGAACCTAGTGGTGTCGACCTTCCAGGCCGACAACGACACCACGCTGACCGGCGGCGGCGCGACGCATTCGATGCAGACCGGGCGCATCAACCTGATGTACGCGCCGGTCGACAAGCTGACGTTCGGCGTGGAGTTCACGCACGGCACGCGCGAGCTCGAGAACGGCCAGGACGGCACGCTGGACCGCGTGCATTTCGCGACGACTTACGCCTATTAAGCAAGGCAAGAAAATAATCCAAGGGGCCGGCTAACGCCGGCCCTTTTGTTTTTGCGGCGATAATCGCGCGATGCACTATCGCCACGGCTTCCACGCCGGAAATTTCGCGGACGTCTTCAAGCACGCCGTGCTGTGCGGCCTGCTCGCCGCGCTCTCGCGCAAGGACAAGCCGTGGGGCTACCTGGAGACGCACGCCGGCGCCGGCGCCTACGACCTGTCGGCCGAGGGCGCCGAGCGCACCGGCGAGTGGCGCGATGGCATCGGCCGGCTGCACGGCCTGGGCGGAGGACCGGAGCCGCTGCAAACGCTGCTCGACATCGTGCGCGGGATGAATGGCACCGGCACGCTGCGGCACTACCCGGGCTCGCCGCTGTTCGCGCAGGCGCTGGCGCGCGATAACGATCGCCTCATCGTGTGCGAGAAAATTCCGGAAGTCGCGGCCGAGCTGCGCGAAAACCTCAAGGGCGAGCGCCGCGCCGCCGTGCACCAGCGCGATGGCTACGAAGCGCACGCCCTGCTGCCGCCGGCCGAGAAGCGCGGCCTCACCCTGATCGACCCGCCGTTCGAGCGGCCGGATGAATTCGACGCGGTTGCCGGGCTGGTTGAAAAATCCCTGAAGCGCTTCGCCGGCGGGATCTACGCCATGTGGTATCCGCTGAAGAATGCCCACGCCGCCGCGCGCTTCGAGCGCCGCGTCGCGCGAGTGTGCGTCGAACCGCCGCTGCGGCTCGCGTTGCACACGGGTGCACCCGGCGAGGGCCAGCTGCGCGGCTGCGCGGTGCTGGTGGTCAACGCGCCGTTCGGCTTTGAACGCGATTTCGACGCAACCGGCCGCCTGCTCGCGCGCGAACTGGCGCGGGGACCGCACCCGAAGTACGAGGCAGCACCGGTGACGGGCGAGCCGGCGCCGCGCCAGAATGAGCTGAAATGAAGAAGACGCCCGCCGAGCCCCAGGAATCGCTGCATCGCGGGCGCTTCGTCGAGCTGGTCAAGGAAGGCCGCTGGGAATACGTGCGCCGCGTTAAAGCCAAGGGCGCCGTATTCGTGCTGGCGATGACCGACGCGCGCGAGCTCATCCTGGTCGAGCAGTACCGCGTGCCAGTGCACGCACGGACCATCGAGCTGCCGGCCGGCATCTACGGCGATGACGAGTCCGCGGCCAACGAGTCGCCAGAGGATTGCGCGATCCGCGAACTCGAGGAAGAGTCGGGCTATCGCGGCGCCAAGGCGCGCGTGCTGCTCACCGGCCCGGTGGCGCCGGGTTTGACCACCGAGATCATGTACCTCGTGCGCGTCGAGAACCTCGAGCGTGTGCACGCCGGCGGCGGTGTCGGCGGCGAGGACATTACCGTGCATTGCATCGGCCTCGACCGGCTTGATGGCTGGCTCGAACAGCAGCGCGAGGCGGGACGGATGGTCGAGCCGCGCGTCTACGCCGGGCTGCATTTCCTGGCGAAGGAAGGCTGAGATGTTCGAGTCTGCGGAAGTCGGGCACGTGGTCGGCGAGCTGGAGTTCGAGCGCGCGGCGGAGAAACTCCACGCCGAGCTGCTCGCGGTGCAGCGCCAGTTGCGCGAGGCGAAGATTCCGGTTGTCGTGATCGTCTCGGGCGTCGAGGCCGCCGGCAAGAGCCAGGTGGTCAAGCGGCTCACCCAATGGCTCGATGCGCGCAGCGTGCAGTCGGTCGCGTTCTGGGACGAATCGGACGAAGAGCGCGAGCGCCCGGCGCAGTGGCGTTACTGGCGGCGGCTGCCGCCGCGCGGCCACATCGGCATTTTCTTCGGTTCCTGGTACACGCGTCCGATTGTCGCGCGCGTGAAGAAGAAGCTGGGTCGCGGCGCCTTCGAGCGTGAGCTTGCGTCGATTGCGACGCTCGAGCGCATGCTGACCGACGATGGCGCGCTGCTGGTCAAGCTCTGGTTCCATGTCTCCCGCAAGGAGCAGAAACGGCGCCTCAAGCAGATCGCGAGCGAGCAGCGGCGCCAGCTGACGCCGTTCGAAAAGGCCTACGCAAAGGGCTATGAGCGTTTCGCGAAGGTCTCGGCGCACGCGCTGCGCGCGACCGACAGCGGCGCCGCGCCGTGGCACATCGTCGATGCGTCCGACCGCCGTTACCGCGAGCTCACGGCGGGGCGCATCTTGCTGGACGCGCTGCGCCAGCGGCTGGCGGCCGGCGCAAAGGCGCCGCCGCAGGGCAAGCGCGCGGAGTCGCGGCCTGGCCGCTTCAAGACCGTGCTGGACGGCGTGGACCTGCGCGCGCGCGCGGCGCCGGCGAAATACCAGGACCAGCTCGAGGACCTGCAGTCGCGGCTGGACACGCTGGCCTGGCGCGCGCGCAGGAAGAAAGTTTCGACGGTGCTCGCGCTCGAAGGCTGGGATGCGGCCGGCAAGGGCGGCGCGATTCGTCGCGTCACCGCGGCACTGGATGCGCGCCTGTTCCGCGTGATCCCGATTGCCGCGCCGACCGACGAAGAGCGCGCGCAACATTACCTGTGGCGCTTCTGGCGCCAGCTGCCGCGGGGCGGCTACGTCACGATCTACGACCGCTCCTGGTACGGCCGCGTGCTGGTCGAGCGCGTCGAGGGCTTCGCGCGCCCGGATGAATGGGGCCGGGCGTACGCCGAGATCAACGAGTTCGAGCGCCAGCTAACCTCCTCGGGCGCGGTGCTGTGCAAGTTCTGGCTGCACATCGGCCGGGCCGAGCAGCTGCGCAGGTTCGAGGAGCGCGCGGCGACCGAGCACAAGAAACACAAGATCACCGACGAAGACTGGCGCAACCGCGAAAAGTGGAAGCCCTACGCCCGCGCCGTCGACGAGATGGTCGCGCGCACCAGCACCGAATACGCCCCGTGGACGCTGGTTCCCGCCAACGACAAGAAGCACGCCCGGCTGACCGTGCTGCGCACCGTCTGCAAGGCGCTGGAGCGGGCGCTCTAAGCCACCTGTCTGTGGGAGAGGCCCCGGCTGTGGGAGGGGCTTCTGTGGGAGGGGCCCTGGCCCCGATGTTGTGCCACCGACTTCGGGCCCAGGGGCCCTCCCACAGATCGCGATTTGGCATGACTCAGCCGCGCATCAGCGCTACGCTATGCGCCGTTAGCCAGGGGTGCCTCGTCCGAGGCTGAGATCAGACCCTAGGAACCTGGTCGGCCCTTCAAAGAGGGTCGGCGAAGGGAGAGCTGAAATGAGTGCCATTCCCCGCGATTTCCTCCAGCAGGCTGCGACGCTCACGGCCGAGGCGACGCGCCCGTTCCCGGCGAGCCGCAAGATTTTTGTCGAAGGAAGGCACGCCGACGTGCGCGTGCCGATGCGCGAGATCGCCCAGACGCCAACACCGAGCGCGAACGGCCCGCAAGCCAATCCGCCGGTGACGGTTTACGACACGTCGGGCCCTTATACCGACCCCGCCGCGCGCATCGACCTGCTGACCGGCCTGCCGGCGCTGCGCGCCGCATGGATCGAGTCGCGCAACGACAGCGAGCAACTCGCCGCGCTGACCTCCGCATTCGGCCTCAAGCGCCAGCGCGACCCGGCCACCGCCGGCCTGCGCTTCTCGCACCCGCGGCGACCGCGCCGCGCCAACGCCGGCGCCAACGTCACGCAAATGCACTACGCGCGTCGCGGCATCGTCACGCCGGAGATGGAGTACGTCGCGATTCGCGAAAACTGCCGCCTCGCCGAGTTGCGCGAGTCCTACCGCGCGGCCGGCTACCTGCGCCGACACAAGGGCCAGGGCTTCGGCGCGAAGCTGCCCGAAGACATGACGCCCGAGTTCGTGCGCGACGAAATCGCATCCGGCCGCGCCATCATCCCTGCCAACCTCAACCACCCGGAGCTCGAGCCGATGGCGATCGGCCGCAACTTCCGCGTGAAGATCAACGCCAACATCGGCAACAGCGCGGTCACCAGCTCGATCGCGGAAGAGGTCGAGAAGATGGTGTGGGCCACGCGCTGGGGCGCCGACACCGTCATGGACTTGTCCACCGGCAAGCACATCCACGAAACGCGGGAGTGGATCCTGCGCAACGCGCCGGTGCCGATCGGCACGGTGCCGATCTACCAGGCGCTCGAGAAGGTCAACGGCAAGGCCGAGGACCTGACCTGGGAGATCTTCCGCGACACGCTCATCGAGCAGGCCGAGCAGGGCGTCGACTACTTCACGATCCACGCCGGCGTGCGGCTGCCGTTCATCCCGATGACGGCCGACCGCGTCACCGGCATCGTCTCGCGCGGTGGCAGCATCCTCGCCAAGTGGTGCCTCGCGCACCACCAGGAAAATTTCCTCTATACGCACTTCGAGGACATCTGCGAAATCATGAAGGCCTACGACGTCAGCTTCTCGCTCGGCGACGGCCTGCGGCCCGGCTCGATCGCCGACGCCAATGACGAGGCGCAGTTTGCGGAGCTCAAGACGCTCGGCGAGCTGACGAAAGTGGCCTGGCAGCACGACGTGCAGGTCATGATCGAAGGCCCCGGCCATGTGCCCATGCAGCTCATCAAGGAGAACATGGACAAGGAACTCGCCGAGTGCTTCGAGGCGCCGTTCTACACGCTCGGGCCGCTGACCACCGACATCGCGCCGGGCTACGACCACATCACCAGCGCGATCGGCGCCGCACAGATCGGCTGGTATGGCACGGCGATGCTCTGCTACGTAACGCCGAAGGAGCACCTCGGCCTGCCCGATCGCGACGACGTGCGCGACGGCATCATCACCTACAAGATCGCCGCGCACGCGGCCGATCTCGCCAAGGGCCATCCCGGCGCGCAGGTGCGCGACAACGCGCTCAGCAAGGCGCGCTTCGAATTCCGCTGGGCCGACCAGTTCAACCTCGCGCTCGACCCGGACAAGGCGAAGGAATTCCACGACGAGACGCTGCCGCAGGAGGGAGCCAAGCTCGCCCACTTCTGCTCGATGTGCGGGCCGCACTTCTGTTCGATGAAAATCACCCAGGACGTGCGCGACTACGCCGCGAAGCAGAAGGGCATGACCGAGAAGTCGCTGGAATTCCGCAAATCGGGCACGGACCTCTACAAGAAGTTGTAAAAACGGACGTGGCGCTCCGCTAGTAAGAACACCTCCCCCCGCCAAAGGGATGACGCGGCGATGTTACGATCCGCACGCACCAAGGTGATTTGCCGTTCGAATCAGCGCCTTGGAGCCCGCGAAACGGCCCACAGAAGCCGTAAACGGAGGGAGGGGCGAAGTGGCGCCGCTTGATGCGCCTCGCGTGAAGAATGGAAGTGCCAACAATGTCCAAGACCCATGCCCTCGGCGCCTCGGCGCTGTTCCTCGGTTTTTGCTCGCTGGCTTCGGCTTCTGAGCCCGCGTCCCACGACGTGACGGTGCCGACCTCCGGCAATCTTGCGATCGAATGGACAGGCACGGCTCAGCCTGGCGCGCAGGGCGCGGGCAACAGCGGCGGCTTGGCCGATCCGGCGGCTGCAGTCGGCTGCCAGTCCAACGGCGTCGACGACGAACACGTGATCACGATGACCGTGCCGGCCGGTGCCTACGACGGGCGCACCGTGACCGCCGATTTCCAGATCACCTGGGGCGAGGGCGAGGACTTGGTCATCGCCAATGGCCATGATCTTGCGCTCACGGTATTCCGTGACGGCGAGCAGGTCGGCACCAGCGATGGTGGCGATCCGCAGGAGACCGTCAGCCTGGTCAACCCCGAGGCCGGTGAGTACACCGTCGTCGTCTGCCCGTTCACGGCCAACGAGCCGGTCGATTACCGCGGCACGCTCAAGATGGGCGCCGCCGACCAGTCCGCCTGCGCAGTCGACACCAACCCGGTGAATACCAACGGCGCGCTCGCCGGAGGCGGCGCCACGGTCTACCGCCCCGAACTGCGCGGCCTGCCCAACTACGACCGCTTCCTGGTCGAGAACGGCGCCAAGCTGAAGCCGATACCGACGCACGTTGCCGGCCGCCTGCAGCCCGCGATCTACGACCGCGCGCTGGGCACGCCGACCTTCCTGTGGGCCAAGCCCAACGCGCCGATCGCCGCGGTCGGGCCGATCGCCGACCAGCGCGAACTGCTGGTCGCCCACGCCCGTGCGCACCTGCGCAGCGAGGCCAAGCTGCTCAAGCTCGACGCGGCGGCCATCGACGAGGCGCAGGTGTTCGACGCGCGCTTCAACGGACAAGGCCCGGCGGTCGTGCGCTTCCGCCAGAGCTTCGCCGGCCTGCCGGTCATGCACCGCAGCCTCAATGTGCTGCTCGACAAGAGCTTTCGCCCGGTCGCCGTGTCGGGCTACTTCGCCAACGGCTTCGATCGTGCGGCGACGCCGGCATTTGCGCTCAACGGCGCGCAGGCCATCGCCACCGCGTGGCGCAGCCTCGGCGGCGAGCTCAGCGTCGACGCGCTCCGTGCCAGCCGTACGGTGGGTGAGTGGCAGTGGTTCGAGCGCCCGTTGCTGGAGGGCACGCACTGGTTCGAGCGCGAGCCGCGCGCACGCCAGGTGATGTTCCCGGCCGAGGGCGCGTTGATCCCGGCCTGGCAGGTCGAATTGCTGGCCAAGGCCAAGCGCAACGGCAACCTGATGGCCCATGCCGTCACCGTGTCGGCGCTCGACGGCGCCATCCTGCAGCGCAAGGACCTCAAGTCCGACGCCGCCTTCAGCTACCGCACCTTCGCCGACGCACAGGGCCCGGTGTACCAGCCGTACGACTCCCCGCTGGGCAACGGCTATGCGCCGCTGCCGGAAGGCGATCGCAAGTCGCGTCGCCCGCGCGTAGGTACGCCGACGCAAATGGTCACGCTGGAACACGCCAGCATCGTCACCGGCGACCCGTGGCTCGCGGAGGGCGCCACTCAGACCACCGGCAACAATGTCGACGCTTGCATCGACGAGATCGACCAGGGCGTCGACACGCCGGCCGGTGGACTCGCGGTGCCGCCGCCGGTCAATTCCTGCCTCGAGGATGTCGAGCCGCGCGCGCAGGTCACCAGCCCGGGCACTTTCGACTATCCGCTCGTCGCTGATGAGAACCCCGAGTCCGCGACGGCCAAGAGCGGCGCCGCCGTGAACCTGTTCTACATGAACAACTGGCTGCACGACTGGTGGTACAACCACGGCTTCGACGAGGCTTCGGGCAACGCCCAGGCCGACAACTACGGTCGCGGCGGAGAAGAAGGCGACCCGATCCTCGCGCAGGGCCAGGATGCTTCGGGCCGCAACAACGCCAACATGGCGACGCCGGGCGATGGCAGCTCGCCGGTCATGCAGCAATACCTGTTCGACGGCCCGCTGCTGGGTGAAGTACGCCAGGTGGCGCCGATCGCGGGCCAGCCGCTGATCTTCACGACCATCGCCAATGCCGGCAGCGACGACCACGACGTCACCGGCGCGCTCGCGCTGGCCAATGATGGCGCTGGCGTGTCGGACACCGACGGCTGCGGCGAGCCCCTGCCGGGCGGCGAGGTCACCTCGGCTTCGCCGGTCGCGCCGCCTGCGGCCCCGTTGGCGCCGCCGGACCCGAACCTGCAAGGCAAGATCGCCCTGGTCGATCGCGGCAACTGCAACACCACGTTCAAGGCCCAGTTCGCCATCGCCTCGGGCGCCATCGGCGTCATCGTGGTGAACAACCAGGGCGGCGACCCGCCGGGAAACATCGGCAACCTCGACGTGCCGCTCGCGCCGGTGCCCCCGACCGAGCCGGTGTATTCGGACATGCCGATCGCAATCATCCGCAAGGACGACGGCGAAGCGCTGAAGGCCCAGCTCGCCGCTGGCGCCGACGTGCAGATGCACATGGCGCGCTCGCCCTCGGTCGACACCGACGGCACGCTCGACAACCAGATCATCGCGCATGAGTTCTTTCACTACGTGCACCACCGCCTGACCGACTCCGGCAACCAGCAGGCCGGCGCGATGAGCGAGGGCTGGGGCGACATCAACGGGTTCATGCTGACGGTGCGCGCCGACGACAAGTTCGTGCCGGGCAACGCAGCGTTCGGCCAGCCGTACGCGCTTGCCCACTACGTGGCGGACGACTTCCTCAAGGGCATCCGCCGCGTGCCGTACTCCACCGCGATGGCGGACAACGCCTACACGCTGCGGCACATCGCCGACGGTGAGGTCGAGCCCAACGGCGGCGCCGGCGCAAGCAACTCCGAGGTCCACGCAGCCGGTGAGATCTGGGCCAACGAGATGTTCGAGTGCTACGCCGGCATCTTGAGCAACCCTAAGAACAGCTTCTCGGAAGCGCAGGGCAAGATGCGGGATTACATCATCGGCGGCTTCAAGATGACGCCGGCAGATGCGACCTTTACCGAGGCCCGCGATGCGGTGCTCGCCGTGGTGCGGGCCACCGACTTCGACGACTACAAGCGTTGCTCGAATGGCTTCGCCAAGCGCGGCAGCGGCCTGCGCGCAGTGGCCCCGGCTCGGTCGAGCAGCGACCTGGTCGGCGTGGTCGAGGACTTCACGCCGTTCGTCTGCGAAGCCGGTGCACGGGACGGCGAGACCGCCATTCCCGAGAGCAGCGGCGTCCTGCTTGGCGGCTCGCTGGGTGGCTCGATGCTGCTACCGCTGCTCGGCCTCGGCCTGCTGCGGCGCCGTCGGCGCTAGGCACTCACTGTTTTTCACTAGCCCCTCTTCGGAGGGGCTTTTTTTTGGGAGGGGGAGACTCTTCCCACACATCTATGGACCCAGCCGCTCATCGAGCAGCTCGATCCAGTGCCGCACCGGCCGTTCCGTGCCGGCGGCGAGGTGGGTGATGCAGCCGATGTTCGCGGAGACGATGACATCCGGCCGCCCGGCCTCGAGCGCGGCGAGCTTGTCGGCGCGCAGGCGGCGTGACAGCTCGGGCTGCGTGATCGAGTAAGTGCCGGCAGAGCCGCAGCACAGGTGGCCGTCGCGCACCGGCACCAGCTCGTAGCCCGCGGCCTTCAGCAGCAATTCAACGGCGCCGGTCACGCGCTGGCCATGCTGCAGCGTGCAGGGCGATTGGAACGCGACCTTCGTCGTTGACGGCGCAGGTGCGGAGGCCAGCAACGTACCCGAGTGCGCCTCGACCACTTCGGCCAGGTCGCGCGCGAGCGCACTCACGCGTGCCGCGCGCTCGGCATAGGCCGGGTCGTGGCGCAGCAGTCGCCCGTAATCACGAACCTGCGCGCCGCAGCCGGACGCCGTAATCACGATCGCCTCGACGCCGGCCTCGACCTGCGGCCACCACGCGTCGATCAGCGCGCGCATGTCGTCGAGGCCGTCGGCATGCGCGCCGAGATGGAAGCGCAGCGCTCCGCAGCAGCCTGCGGCCGGCACTTCGATCGTTTCGACGCCGGCGCGTGCGAGCACGCGGGTGGCGGATGCGTTGATGTTCGGGCGCAGGCCGGGCTGGACGCAGCCTTGGAGCAGGAGAACGCGCGCAACCCTGTCATTCCGGCGAAAGCCGGAATCCATGGATCCCAGCTTCCGCTGGGATGACGAGGAAGGGGGTATTAACTGCCTGCGCAGCGACGCAGGCAGCGCGACTGAAAACACGCGGCCCAGCGCCGCGAGCAGCGAGAACAGCCTGCGCCGTCGCGTCACCGCGCGCAGCGCCGCACGCAACAGCCTTTCGCGCGGCGGGCGCCCGACCTGCGCCTCGACCGCTGCCCGCCCGGTGTCCAGCAGCGCGTGATACTCGACGCCGGACGGGCACGTCGTCTCGCATGCGCGGCACGTCAGGCAGCGGTCGAGGTGCCGCTGCGTGGTCGCGGTCGCGGGCTTGCCCTCGAGCACCTGCTTCATCAAGTAGATGCGACCGCGCGGGCTGTCGAGTTCGTCGCCCAGCACGCGGTAGGTCGGGCACGTCGCGAGGCAGAAGCCGCAATGCACGCACTTGCCGATCACGGCGGCGGCTTCGCGGCCTGCGGGTGTGTCGCGGATGCCTTGCGCGAGTGAGGTCTGCATCAGAGCTCCGCGTACAACCGGCCAGGATTCAGGATGCCCGCCGGGTCAAACACCTGCTTCACGCGGCGGTGCAGCGCGAGCATCGGCTCCGACAGCGGCGCGAACGCGCCGGCGTTGCGCGCAATCGCATCGCCGCGATACAGCGCGGCGTGGCCACCGGCGCGCGCCGCCGCCTCCCGCACGTTCGCGGCCTCGCCGCCAGCAAGCCAGCGCTGGCCGCCGTGCCATTCGAGCAGCGTCGCGCCGGGCAGGTCGAGCATCGGCGCGCTCGCCGGCAACGACAGGCGCCACAGCGTGGCGGCGCCAAAAAAAGCGTGCGTCTGGTCGCGCAAGGCCCGCCAGAATTCGCCGGCCTCGACGTCGCTGACCGGCTCGCCGCCGAGCGTCGCGCGCGCGGCGGCCAGTGCGACGGCCGCACCCGACAGCCGCAGCACCAGAACGCCGTCGTGCCAGCACGACGCCGAGATCGGCAACGGCTGGCCGGCCCAGCGATTCAGGCGCGCAAGCGCATCGGCCTGCGACAGCTCGAAACGCAGCGACAACTCTGCCGCCGGACGCGGCAGCACCTTCAAGGTGACTTCGGTGATCAGCCCGAGCGTGCCGAGGCTGCCGCACAGCAGGCGTGAGACGTCGTAGCCGGCGACGTTCTTGATCACGCGGCCGCCGAAGCGCAGCACCTGCGCGTTCCCGTCGAGCAACTCGACGCCGAGCACGTAGTCGCGGATCGCGCCGGCCTGGACGCGACGCGGACCGGACAGGCCGGCGGCGACCATGCCGCCGACGGTCGCATCGGGCGAATGGCGCGGCGGCTCGAACGCGAGCATCTGGCCTTGCGCGTCGAGCGCGCGCTCGAGCTCGGCGATCGGGGTGCCGCAGCGCGCGGTGACGTAGAGCTCGGTGGGTTCGTAGGCGACGATGCCGGTGTGCGTGCGCGTGTCGAGCAGGTCGCCTTCGAGAGCGCTGCCGTAGAAATCCTTGCTGCCACTGCCGCGGATGCGGAGGGGAGAGCTGTTGGTGGCGGCGGCGCGGATGTGGTGCTGGAAAAGCTGGACGCGATCCCTCGCTTCGCTCGGGATGACACTCGACATCAGTAACGCTCCAGGTGCGGGTTCGACGTAGCGCCGCCGTGCACATGCATGCGGCCGGCTTCGGCGCAGCGCTTGAGGGTCGGCACCGCCTTGCCCGGATTCAGCAACCCGGCCGGGTCGAAGGCGGCTTTCAGTTTGTGGAACACCTCGAGTTCCGGCGCGCCGAACTGGCCGCACATCGCGCCGAGCTTCTCGGCGCCGACGCCGTGCTCGCCAGTCACCGTGCCGCCGAAAGCGACCGATAGCGCGAGGATCTCGTTGCCGAAGGCCTCGGTGCGCTCGAGCTCCCCGGGCTTGCTCGAGTCGTACATGATCAGCGGATGCAGGTTGCCATCGCCGGCATGGAACACATTGGCGCAGCGCAAGGCGTACTTCTTCTCGAGATCCTGGATCGCGCGCAGCATTTCGGCGAGGTGCTTGCGCGGGATGGTGCCGTCCATGCAGTAGTAGTCGGGCGACAGCCGGCCGATGGCGGGGAAGGCGGCCTTGCGTCCGGCCCAGAACTTGAGCCGCTCGGACTCGCTGGCCGACACACGCAGCGCGCTCGCGCCGCTGGCCTGCATGACCTCGCGCATGCGCTCGATCTCGTCGGCAACCTCGTCGTACGTGCCGTCGGACTCGCACAGCAGGATGGCGGCGGCGCCAGTGTCGTAGCCGGCCCTGGTGTAGTCCTCGACCGCGCGGATCATCGGCCCGTCCATCATCTCGAGCCCGCCCGGGATCAGGCCGGCGCCGATGATCGCGGCGACCGCGTCACCGGCCTTGCCGAGGTCGTCGAACGAGGCCATCACGACCTGCGCGTGCGCGGGCCGCGGCAGCAATTTGAGCGTGACCTCGGTGATCACCGCGAGCATGCCTTCGGAGCCCACCATCAGCGCGAGCAGGTCGTAGCCCGGTGCATCGGGTGCCTCCGAGCCGAATTCGACGACCTCGCCGTCGATGGTCAGCGCGCGCACGCGCAGCACGTTGTGCACGGTGAGCCCGTACTTGAGGCAGTGCACGCCGCCCGAATTCTCGGCGACGTTGCCGCCGATGGTGCACGCGATCTGCGATGACGGATCGGGCGCGTAGAACAGGCCGTGCGGCGCAGCGGCCTCCGACACCGCGAGGTTGCGTACGCCGGGCTGCACGATCGCGGTGCGTGCGAGCGGGTCGAGCGCGAGGATGCGGTCAAAGCGCGCCATCGACAGCAGCACGCCTTCCGCATGCGGCATCGCGCCGCCCGACAGCCCGGTGCCCGCGCCGCGCGCAACCACTGGCACGCGGCGCTCGCGACACAGCTTCAACACGGCTGCGACTTGCGCCTCGCTCTGCGGGATCGCCACTGCCAGCGGCAATTGCCGATAGGCGGTCAGGCCATCGCACTCGTACGGGCGGCGCTGCTCCTCTTCGGTCAGCAGCGCGCCGCGCGGCAACAGTGCGCTCAGCGCGTCGAGGAAATCGGCGGTCATGGCGTCATTGTAGGCAAGGCGCTGCATTAGACTGCGTCGGCGATGAACGATTCCAGCAGCGACCCCTACCGCCTCGACGAACTCGCCGCGCGCGAGGCTCGCGCCCGCGAGCAGGGCGGAGCGGACAAGGTTTCACGCCAGCACGCCAAGCAGCGCCTCACCGCGCGCGAGCGCATCGAGCGGCTCGTCGACCCGGGGTCGTTCGACGAATACGGCCTGCTCGCGCACAGCGACCTGCCCGAGGCCGCCTCACGCACGCCGGCCGACGGCAAGGTCACCGGCTTCGGCGCGATCGATGCGCGCACGGCGTGCATCAGTGCCGATGACGTCACCGTGCTGGCCGGCGCGGGCGGTCGCGTCGGGGTTGGCAAGCAGCTCAAGGCTTTCGCGTACGCCGCGGAGAAAGGCCACCCGTGCGTGTGCCTCGGTGACGCCGGCGGGGCGCGCGTGCCCGACATCATGGGCAGCGCCGGAATGATGAGCATGGTCTACCCGATCACCCACACCGAGCCGCGCGAGCGCCGCGTGCCGCTCATCACCGCGATCATGGGCGAGTGCTTCGGCGGCGCGGCGTGGACCGCGTCCTTGTCGGACATCGTGATCCAGGTGAAGGGCACCGCGATGTGCGTGGGCGGGCCGTCGATCCTGGAGGTGGCGACGGGCGAGAAGGCCACCAACGAGTCGCTTGGCGGGTGGGAGTTGCACGCGAAGGTGACGGGGCAGGTGGATTTGTTTGCGGAGGATGAAGAGGAGTGCCTGGCGCTGGTGCGCAAGTCGCTTGGGTATTTCCCTGAACTCTCTGTGGGAGGTCCCCTTTCTGTGGGAGGGCCCCTGGGCCCGATGTCGGCGGCACAACCTGTCGGGACCAGGGTCCCTCCCACAGAAGGCCTCGACAATGTATTGAACCTGGTTCCTTCCGACCCCCGCGCCACCTACGACATGCACCGCCTCCTCGAAGCCGTCTGCGACCCCGGCAGCGTGCTCGAGCTCAAGCCCTTCTTCGACGGCAGCCTCATCACCGCGCTGGCGCGCATTGACGGCCGCGTTGTCGGCGTGCTCGCCAACAACCCGAAGGTCACCGCCGGCGCCATGGGCCCCGGCGCTTGCCAGAAAGCCACCGCGTTCATCTGCCTGTGCGATTCCTTCCACATCCCGCTGGTATTCCTGCACGACACGCCGGGATTCTTCGTCGGCCGTCGCGCGGAAGAAGGCGCGATGCCGCTGCGGATCATGAACTGGATCGAGGCGATGCATCAGTCGAGCGTGCCGCGCATCAGCGTGATCGTGCGCAAGTCTTACGGCATGGCCCACTGCAACATGAGCGGCGGCAACATGGGCAGCGACATCCTGCTGGCCTGGCCCGGCGCCGATGTCTCTTTCATGGCGCCCGCCGTTGCCGTCAACGTGGTGCACGGCCGCAAGCTGCAGGAGATGCAGGACCCGCAGGCTACGCGCGATGCGTTGATGGACGAGATCTCGCGCGCGAATGCGCCGTGGGAGGCGGCGGGGCGCGGCTTCATCGATCGCGTCATCGACCCGCGGGATACGCGTGTCGAGATCGCCCGGGCGCTGGCCCGGGCGGCGGGGCCGGACGGCCGGGCGGGGCGCAGCCGGCGGCGCCTGGCCAACTGGCCGCGCATGGCCTGAATCGCGGGTCGCTCCCATAAAAGCCTCATTTGCAACCCTTTTCCCAGACCGTGCATCCTCCGTTATCGGCCCCCGGCCGGCCTCACGTCCTCACTCGGGAGACTCATGAAGACCCTCGCTGCCCCCGCCCTGCTGGGCACCCTGCTGCTGGCCGCCTGCGCCGGAACCCCATCCATGAACGCGGCTGACAATCCTTTCTTCGCCAAGAGCACGCTGCCTTACGAGCTGCCGCCGTTCGACAAGATCCGCAACGAGCACTACCGCCCGGCCTTCGACAAGGGCATGGCCGACCACCAGGTCGAGATCCAGGCCATCGCCAACAATCCGCAAGCGGCGACGTTCGAGAACACGATCGTCGCGATGGAGCGCTCGGCGGCCCTGCTGAATCGCGTCAACGTGACCTTCAGCGCGCTGACCGGCGCGCACACCAACGACGAGCTGCAGAAGATCGACGTCGAGGTCTCGCCGAAGCTGCAGGCACACAACGACTCGATCTACCTGAACCCCAAGCTCTACGCGCGCGTTAAATCGCTGTACGACGGCCGTGCCGGGCTAGGCCTCGATGCGGAGAGCGCCCGCTTGCTCGAGAAGTACCACACCGACTTCGTGCGTGCCGGCGCGCAGCTGGACGAGTCTGCGAAGACTCGCGTCAAGGCGATCAACGAAGAGCTGGCGTCGCTCAACACCAAGTTCACCCAGAACCTGCTCGAGGACACCAACGCCTCGGCCGTGGTGGTGGACACGCGCGAAGAGCTCGACGGCCTCGCCGACGACCAGATCGCGGCGCTGGCCGAGGCCGCCAAGGCGCGCAAACTCGACGGCAAGTACGTGATCCAGATCATCCTGCCGACGCCGCAGCCGGCGCTGGCGCAGCTCAAGAACCGGGCGCTGCGCGAGCGGCTGTATCGCGCTGCGATCGAGCGCGGCAACCGCGGCAATGAGCACGACAACAAGGCAACGCTCGCGCGCATCGTGCAGCTGCGTGCCGAGAAGGCGCAGCTGATGGGCTACCCGAACCACGCCGCGTACGTGCTCGAGGTCGAGACCGCCCGCACGCCGGCAGCGGTCAACAAGCTGCTCGGCCAGGTCACGCCGGCCGCGGTCGCCAACGCGAAGCGCGAAGCCGCCGACATGCAGAAGCTCATCAAGTCGCAAGGCGGCAAGTTCAAGCTCGAGCCGTGGGACTGGGCGTTCTACGCCGAGCAGGTGCGCAAGGCGCGCTACGACTTCGACGAGACGCAGATGAAGCCGTACCTCGAGCTGAACCGCGTGTTGCAGGACGGCGTGTTCTTCATGGCGAAGAAGGTCTACGGGCTCGACTTCAAGGAGCGCAAGGACCTGCCAGTGTACGAGCCGACGGTGCGCACTTTTGAGGTGTTCAACGAAGACGGCTCGGCACTCGG
Source organism: Verrucomicrobiia bacterium (assembly GCA_035526825.1). GTDB lineage: Bacteria > Pseudomonadota > Gammaproteobacteria > Nevskiales > Nevskiaceae > JACPFV01. The sequence continues at coordinate 20,718 of DATLBT010000031.1, forward strand.
CCTGTTCCTGTTCGACCCGTATGCTCGCGAGAGCAAGCGCGGCGGTGCTTGGATGAATGCCTACGTCAGCCAGAACGGCCTGCTCGGCGACCGCTCGGTGGTGGCCAACCACCTCAACATCCCGCAGCCGCCCGCAGGCCAGCCGACGCTGCTGACCTTCGATGAGGCCAACACGATGTTCCACGAATTCGGCCACGCGCTGCACGGCCTGTTCTCGAACGTCAAGTATCCGTACTTCACCGGAACCGCGGTGCCGCGCGACTTCGTCGAGTACCCGTCGCAGGTGCACGAGATGTGGGTGACCTGGCCCGAAATCCTCGCGAACTACGCGCGCCACTACCAGACTGGCGAGCCGATGCCGCGAGCGCTGGTCGACAAGATCAAGGCGAGCGAGCAGTTCAACCAGGGTTTCACCACCACTGAGTACCTCGCGGCCTCGTTGCTCGACCAGGCCTGGCACCAGCTGCCTGCGGACAAGGCCGACGTGAAGGATGTGATCGCGTTCGAGACGGCAGCGTTGGTGAAGGCCGGCGCGAAAGTCGACGAGGTCACCTCGCGCTACCGCAGCACCTACTTCAACCACATCTTCGGCGGCGGCTACTCGGCCGGGTACTACTCCTACATCTGGAGCGAAGTGCTCGACGCCGACACGGTCGAGTGGTTCAAGGAAAAGGGCGGCCTGTCGCGCGCCAACGGCGACGAGTTCCGCGCCAAGCTGCTCAGCAAGGGCGGCAGCGTCGACGCGATCGAGCTGTTCAAGGGCTTCCGCGGCCGCGAGCCGGACATCAAGCCGCTGCTCGATCGTCGCGGGCTGGATGCAAAGCCGGTGAAGGCTCGCAGGAAGCAATAGCTGTCATCCCGAGCGAAGCGAGGGACCGCGTCCAGGCTTGCAGCTACGCTGAACGCGATCCCTCGTCGCTTCGCTCCTCGGGATGACACAATCCGCCCATGGAACGGGGGGAACGCTTCTACCGCATACACCGGCTGCTGAAAGCCGGCCGCTGCGTGCCGCTCAAGCGCTTTACCGAGGACCTCGGCGTGTCGCGCGCGACGTTCAAGCGCGACATCGAGTATTTGCGCGATCGCTACGGCGCGCCGCTGGTGTGGGACCGCGAGCAGGGCGGCTATCGCTACGACCCGACCCAGCCGGGCGCCGCGACCTTCGAGCTGCCGGGCTTCTGGCTGTCGTCGTCCGAGATCCACGCGCTGCTCGCGATGCAGGCGATGCTCGCCGACCTCGACGCCGAGCTGCTTGGCCCGCAGGTCGATCCGCTGATGGAGCGGCTCGAGAAAGTGCTCGAGACCAGCCGCTACCCGACTACGCAATTGCGCAAGCGCATCCGCATCCTGCACCAGGGGGCGCGCAAGTCCGAGCCGGCGGCGTTCGGCGTGATCGCGCAGGCGGTGCTCGAGCGCCGGCAGCTGTCGATTCGCCATCACAACCGCGCGCGCAACGAGGACACCACGCGCGCGATCTCGCCGCAGCGGCTCGTGCACTACCGCGACAACTGGTACGTCGACGCCTACTGCCACCTGCGCAAGGACATCCGCACCTTCGCGCTCGACGCGGTGGACCAGGCGCAGTTGCTCGAGGACAAGGCCAAGGAGGTCTTGGCCAGCGAACTCGACCGCTACCTCGGCAGCAGCTACGGCATCTTCAGCGGTGAGCCGAAGGCCGTCGCGGTGCTGCGCTTCTCGGCGTTGCGCGCGCGCTGGGTCTCGCGCGAGCGCTGGCATCCCGACCAGAAAGGCCGCTGGGACGAGCAGCAGCGCTACATCCTCGAAGTGCCGTACAGCGACGACCGCGAACTGATCATGGACATCCTGCGCCACGGCGCCGACGTCGAGGTGCAGGGTCCGCCGGCGTTGCGCGAGCGCGTGCGCGAAGTGCTGAAGGCCGCGCAGAGACAGTACTAGGGCAGGGTGAGGGGCAGGCTCACGCCCTGAGCCAGCACGGGGCGCATGCTGTTCTCACGCAATAACGAGAGAGCAGACATGAGCAAGGCGATGGCCATACCTTCGAAGCCCCCTTACGACCCGCCGATGGTCTCCCCCGACTTCGGTTACTCCCCGGTCGGCACCCTTTGCGCGATGTCGCTGGCTTTCGCGCTGGCCGGCCTGCTGGTGCTCATCACCCCGTTCTGACCGGCCGCGTCCCGCGGGCTCCCGCTCCCTACCCATCCCCAGGGAGCCCGCGGGCGCGGCCACTTGGGGCCATTTTTTGTGGAAGGGCCCTTTTGTGGGAGGGGCCCTTTTGTGGGAGGGGCCCTGGCCCCGATGTCCCGCCACCGACCTCGGGCCCAGGGGCCCTCCCACAAAAAGTCTCTACCCACAGAAAGTCTAAGCAGCCTTCTTCCTAAGCAGCCTTCTTCGCCGCCCGCGCCGCATACCTGGCCTGCGCGCGCAAAAACGTCAGCGCCGCGCGCTCGGCCTTGTGCGGCGCCTTGCTCAGATCCTCCCGCACCAGCTTGTGCAAGCGGCCGTCCTTCCAGGCTTCGAAGACAGCCGGGTTGATGTACGACTTGCGGCATACCGCCGGGGTGTTGCGCAGTTCGGCTGCGACCGCGCGCACGGTCTTGAGGATGCAACCGGCCATCGTGCCGTCGTTGGGATTTTCCGGCAGCGGCTCGCAGCTCATCAGCGCGATTGCACGCTCGGTGGCGCCCCACGTGCGGAAATCCTTGGCGGTGAAGTCGGCGCCCATCGCGCGCGCGATGTAGTCGTTGACCTGGTCGGAATCCACCGGGTGGCGCATGCCGTCGTGGCCGATGTACTGGAACAGGTGCTGGCCCGGCAATTCACGGCAGCGCTGGACGATGCGGGCGAGGCGGCGATCGTTGATCGCGACTTCGTGCTCGATGCCGCCCTTGCCGCGGAACTGCAGCACCGCGCGGCCATCGCTGATGAAGCGGGCGTGGCGGTCGCGCAGCGTCGTCAGGCCAAAGCTGTTGTTGTCGCGCGCGTACTCGGCGTTGCCGATGCGTACCAGCGTCGAGTCGAGCAGGGCGACTACCGTCGCCAGCACCTTGTCCTGCGGCAGGCCGGGCAGGGCAGTGTCGCGGCGCAGCGTGCGGCGCAACTTCGGCAGCGCCTCGCCGAATTCCACCATCCGTTCGAACTTGGCGCTGTCGCGCATCGCGCGCCAGTCCGGGTGGTAGCGGTACTGGCGGCGGCCACGCGCGTCGAGGCCGGTGGCCTGCAGGTGGCCGCGCGGGTTCACGCAGACCCAGACGTCGGTATAGGCCGGCGGGATCGCGAGCTTGCGGATGCGCTGGATCTCGGCCTCGTCGGTTACCGGCTTGTCGCCGGGCGCGAGGTACTTGAAATCCTTGCCGGTGCCCACGCGCCGGATGCCGGGCTCGCCCGGCGACACGTAGCGCAGTCGCGCTTCGCGGGCGTGGGCGAGTGCTTCAGCTGCCGGGTCGGAGGGCGCGTCCCCGCTCACGTGCCAGTTCCAGCGCGGCGCTGCCGGCGACCGCCGCGAGGCTGCCCAGCGTGACGAGGCGCTCGGCGAGCGGCTTGCGTTCGGGGATCGAAATCCACAAGCGCAGCAGGTGACGCCGGCGCTCGGGCTCGGGCCAGTCCTCGAACGCGGTGCGCGCGTGGAGGATGGTGTGGTTGGAAATGAGTTGCACGTCGCCGGGCGCGAGGTCCATGTCGAGGTGGAACGCGTCGGAGTTGGCGATGGCGTCGTAGGAGTCGAGCAGCTCCTGCTCGAGCGCCGACGGCTTCGGCACGTGCGCGTGGCGGGTGACGGTGCGGTAGTAGTCGCTTTGCCAGAAGGTGCGCAGCTCGCCGCGCCAGTACCGGCATGGCGGAATGGCGAATGCGCGGACGCCGCCTTCGCCCTTGGTATCGAACCACACCGGCTCGAACAGGCGCGGCACGAGGTGGGGCTTTACGCGCAGCAACTCGTTGAACACCGCCACGCTGCTGGCGATGCGCGACAGCCCGCCGGAACGCGCTTTCTGCAGGCACAGCAGGCCGACGAAGTCCGCGGTGTCGGTGTGGACCGCGAGCTCCTTGTTGGTCCGGTAGTAGCGCACGTCCGCGCCGGTGCGTTGGTCGCGCACATGGCCGAGCAGGTCGCCTTCCGGGTTCTGCGCACCCGGCATGCCGAAGTGGTGGCCCAGGCACCAGAAAAAAGTCTCGGCCTGCCGCTCGCTCCACGATGCCACCGGCACGCCGCGGATCAGCACGAAACCGCGGCCGTGGCGGATCTCGTCGCGCCATTGCGCGATGCGGGCGGCCAGCGTGGGCAGCGGAAAGTCCTCGCGCGTCATCTGCGCCAGCGTGCGGCCGCTCGCCGCAGCGTGCGCCTGTGCGCGCTGCAGTTCCTCGACCTCCGCGGGGCCCAACATCGCAGTCCAGAGGGCGGGCTCCCGACGCATGTCGGCGCCGCGCCAGGCGGCGGCCGTCTCCAGCGGCGCGGTCGGGATGCGCTCCTGGGGCCGGGCGAAATAGTGCAGCGTCTGGGCGCGCAGTGACTTGTACATGGCCGGATTGTGCCATTCGAGGGGCGGGCGGGTTCGGCCAGGTCGCAGGCGTAAGCCATTGAACGCCCGGCGCGATGAGGGTTCCAAGGGACGACCCCCTCCCGCGGAAACCATACCTATGGGCCTGACCGAGCTTATGGCGGTGGAGATTTACGGTAGCTCGCTGATGCAATGGGCACTGGCGGCCACCATTACAACCGTTCTCGTGCTGCTGGTCGGCTTCGCCAAGCCCATCCTGATCGGCCGGCTGGAGAAGACCGCGCCGCACACCCGCGTGGTGATCGACGACGCGTTTATCTACGTGCTGCGCGCTACGCGCCTCGTTCTGGTTGCCGTCGTCGCCGTCGACATCGGCAGCCGCGCGCTGCAGTTGCCACCCAACGCCCAAAAGCTGCTCGACGGCGCCGCGGCGATCGCGTTCTTCGTGCAAGTCGGGCTGTGGGCCTCGGCGATGCTGGCCTTCTGGCTCGACCGTTCGCAGAAGAAAGCCGCCGCCACCAACGCCGGCATGGCCACCAGCCTGTCCGCCATCGGTTTTGTCGGCCGCATCCTGTTGTGGGCGATCGTGGTGATGTTGGCGCTCGACAACCTCGGCATCAACATCACCACGCTGATCGCGGGTCTCGGCATTGGAGGCGTCGCGGTAGCGCTCGCCGTCCAGAACATCCTCGGTGACTTGTTCGCTTCGCTGTCGATCGTCGTCGACAAGCCGTTCGTGATCGGGGATTTCATCATCGTCGACAGCTACGCGGGCACCGTCGAACACGTCGGCATGAAGACCACGCGCCTGCGCAGTGCCGACGGCGAACAGATCATCTTCTCCAACAGCGACCTGCTGAAGGGACGCATCAAGAACTACAAGCGCATGTACGAGCGGCGCATCGTGTTCACGCTGCGTCTCGACTACGAGACCACGCCGGAACAGCTCGCCGCCGTGCCCGAACTGGTCAGGGAGCTGGTCGAGAGCCACGACAAGGTGCGATTCGAACGCTCGCATTTCCACCGTTTCGGCGAATCGTCGCTGGAACTCGAGACGGTCTTCTGGGTCACCGATCCCGACTACAAGCTCTACATGGACATCCAGCAGGACATCAACCTCAAGCTGATGGGGGAATTCAAACGCCGTGATATCCAGTTCGCGATGCCCAGCCGCACCTTGAAAGCCGCCCAGGTCGACAAGGACGAGGACGAGCTGCGGGTCAGGCGCGGGCGCGGCGACACCGCGTCGCGTGAGCGCAATCGCTAAGGCGATCCCGCTGCCGCTGGCGCAGCGGCATGACGCTGCGCCGCCGCGATCAATCGCCCGCAGTCGGCGTCCTCGCCGGGACCGGATTCCAGCATTGCCACCAGCACCCCGGCCGGGCCCGCTATCGCGCCGAGAATCGCGGCGATGCCGCCGCGCACGAGCAGCTTCTTGTCGGGACGGATCGCGAGGTCCTTGAACGTTCCGCTCAGGTGCAGCGGCGTGCGCAGCACGGCCAGGCTGTAGTCTTTTGGCAGCGGGTGCAGCGTAAGGTCGAGCTCCTCGCTGCCGAGGTTGATGCGCCCCTCGACGTTGAGGTTGGTATCGGTCGTGTCGACCACCACCGAACGGGTCTGCAGCATGCCGTCGCGAATTTCTACATCGGCAACGGCGCAGCGGATCTGCACCGGCTTGTCGCCGGTAAACAGCAGCCGCAGCGCCTCGGCGGCATCGAGGCCGGCGAGTTCGAGCACCAGGTTGCTGACTTGGCCACCGGTCATGGCGAGTCCCAGCGACCCGTCAGCATCGCCCAGCACCTCGGCCAGGCTGTTGCCCTCGCCCTTGATCGCGGCGCGGCCACCAATCAGGCCGGTGGACTTCGCCACGGTCCGGTTTTCCGGAAACAGCTTGCGCAAGTCGATGCGGCGAAACTCGAATTCGCCGTCGAGACCGGCCTTGTTGCCGCGGCCATCGAGCGCGAGCGTTGACACGACCTTGCCGCCGGCGACGCCGAACTTGAGTGGCTTGAGCGTCATGACCCCGTCCTTCAACACGAGATGCATGTCGAGATCGTCCAGCCGTTTCGCGCCGCGAATGCTGCGACCCGCAAAGCGCACATCGGCATCCATCGCGCGCAGGCGGTCGAGCTTCAAGGGAACATCCGGCAGCATGCGCGGGGAAGCTTCCTTGGCCGCAGCCTGCCGCGCCTGCGCCGCCGAGGCGGTCTCGCCCGGGCCGGTCTGGGGGTTGGCACCGATGAAGCCACCGAGGTCGTCGATGTCGAGCACTTGGGAGGTCAACGTCGCCTCGAGGCGGATACGCTCGCCCTCGCGCATCAGCACGTCGGCGCTGCCCGCCAGGTCGCTATCGCCGACATGGCCGTCGAAGTCGTGGAAGCGCCACCATGCCGCTTCGCGGATCAACTGCCCGCTGATCCGGTACGGCGGCGTCGGCGGAAGCGCGACCCCGGTCAGCGCGTACAACTCGGAAAGCGATTCGCCGCGCGCCTCCAGCTTGAGATCGGCAGCCGCGAGCGCGACCAGGCCGGTGACGGTTCCGGCCACATGGCCGTCCAGCTTGCCGATGGCGAAGCGGGCCTCGAGCGGATAGGGCGTTTCGGTGTCGGCCAGCGCCAGCATCGGGCCGCCGCGCGCCTCCGCAACGACACGCTGGCCGTGCCAGGTGCCTTGCAGGGCCACCTTCAGGCTGCGGCCGCTTTCGCCGTCCGCCACGGTTTGTACCTGCACGTTCAGCGAGGTCTTCTGGGCCGCGTCGTGGAACAGCAGCACGCCTTCGTCGACGGTAAGCAGCCCGATCTGCGGCGGCTCGCCGCGCTGCTCGGGGTCTTCGGCGTCGGCCCTGCCCAAAGTCCAGTTGTTGGCGCCGGCCTCGTTGCGCTCGAGCGCGATCACCGGCTTGGTCAGCGCCACCTGGGGCAGGACGATCTTCCCGCGCAGCAGGGGCAGCAGGGCGAGGCTGATTTCGGCCTTCTCGAGCCGCAGCGTTTCGGGCTCCTGAGCCCATGGCGGATTGGCAAAGCGCACCCGTTCGACGGTCAAACGCGGCGTGAGGCGCGGGATGATGTCGAGATTGCCCTCGATGCGGAATTCGCGCCCGGTCTTGGCGGTCACCATCCTCTCGATCGGGCCCTTGAGCCAGTTCGAGTCGAAGATGAGCGCAAGAATTGCAAACGCGGCGAGCACGCCGCCCAACCAGTACCACGCGCGATGGGATTTCACCCTGCTTGGGCAGAAGAAAATCCGCTTCGTTCACCCTGGCCGGGGCGGCAGTTACTCGCCGATGATCTTGACCAGCACACGCTTGCGCCGGCGGCCGTCGAATTCGCCGTAGAAAATTTGCTCCCACGGGCCGAAATCGAGCTTGCCACCGGTGATGGCGACCACGACCTCGCGACCCATGACCTGGCGCTTGATGTGGGAATCGGCGTTGTCCTCACCGGTATCGTTGTGGCGCCACTGGTCCACCGGCGCGTGCGGCGCGAGCCGCTCCAGCCACTGCGTGAAGTCGTGGTGCAGGCCGCGCTCGTCGTCGTTGATGAACACGCTCGCCGAGATATGCATCGCGTTGACCAGGCAAAGGCCCTCGCGCACGCCGCTGTCGCGCAGCGCTTTCTCGACCTGCGGCGTTATGTTGACGAAGGCGATGCGGTCCTTCGTCTCGAACCACAGCTCCTGGCGGTGCGACTTCATGCGGCGTCGCGCCGCCCGAAGGCGCCGGACTGGTAGTCGGCGATCGCCTGCTCGATCTCGTCGTGCGTGTTCATCACGAACGGGCCGTATTGCACGATCGGCTCGCGCAGCGGCTTTGCCGCCAGCAGCAGGAAACGGGCACCGTCTGCTCCGGCCGTGAGTGTCACGCGATCGCCATCAGACAACAGTCCCGCGGCGCGGTGGGGCACCGTCTTGCCGCCGAGCATCGCGCTGCCCTCGTAGGCATAGAGAAACGCGTTGTGGCCCAGCGCGATCGCCGTCTCGAAGCTCGCGCCCGCGGGCAGGCGCACGTCGAGGTAGAGCGGGTCGGTGGTAATGGGTTGCGCGCCATTGACCGGACCGACCGTGTCACCGACGCGCCCGGCGATCACGCGCACCTCTCCGCCATCGGCAAGTTTCACCACCGGGATCTCCCGCGCCGGGATGTCGCGGTACGCGGCGGGCTTGAGCTTCTCGCGCGCTGGCAGGTTGAGCCAGAGCTGGAAGCCGCGCATGCGCCCTTCGGTCTGCTGCGGCATCTCGGAATGCACGATGCCGTGCGCGGCGGTCATCCATTGCACGTCGCCCGGGCCGAGGTCGCCGGTGTTGCCGAAGTTGTCCTGGTGCTGCAGGTGACCGTCGAGCATGTAGGTCACGGTCTCGAAGCCGCGATGCGGGTGCGCCGGGAAGCCGGCGAGGTAATCATCGGGGTTGTCCGAGTAGAACTCGTCGAGCATCAGGAACGGGTCATGGCGCAAGCCTTGGCGAGAGCCGAGCGAGCGGCGCAGCTTGACGCCGGCGCCGTCGGAAGTCGGCATGGACTCGATGATGTGCGTGAGCGTGCGAAAAGTCATGGACATCTCCTCAGGCGGCCAGCCGCAGGGGCGCGGCCAGATTCTGGAGCGCGGAGCGCGCGCGTGCCAAGCCGGCTTCACGCGGCTCCGGACCCATGGCCAGGCCTTCGGCGTAGACGAATTCGACATCGGTGATGCCGAGGAATGCGAGGAAGTCGCGCAGGTACGGACTCTGTGTGTCGCGCGGCGTGCCGGCATAGGTGCCACCGCGGGTCGCAAACACCACGGCCTTCTTGCCCGTCAGCAGGCCTACCGAACCGGTGGCCGTGTACTGGAAGGTCACACCGGCACGCGCGATGTGGTCGAACCAGGCCTTGAGCTGAGAGGGGATGCCGAAGTTGTACATGGGTACGCCGAGGACCAGCACGTCGGCCTTGCGGATTTCCTCGATCAGCGCGTCCGAGTAGGTGACGACCGCCTGTTGCCCTGCGCTGCGCTCGGCAAGCGGCGTCGTGAACGCGGCAAAGCGCTCGGCGGTGAGGTGCGGTACGGGCTCACTCGTCAGGTCACGCGCGTCGACTTGGGCGCCGGGGTCGCGCGCGAGAAGCGCGTCAATGAACTGCGTGGCGAGGAGGCTGGACTGGCCAGCCCCGGCATGGAGGCTGGAGGTGACTTTGAGGATCCGGGTCATGGGAGGGCTCCGTTGGTTGGGGTGGAGCCATTAAACTATTGATGGAATCGATAAAAAAGCGGATTATTTAGCCTGAAACCATCGAAGTAGTAGATTATATGAGCTCACTCAAAATATCGCTGGAGCAGTGGAAAACGCTGGTTGCCGTCGTGGAATCCGGCGGTTACGCGCAAGCGGCCGAGAAGATCCACAAGAGCCAGTCCACGCTGAGCTACGCGGTCCAGAAGATGGAACGGCTGCTCGGGGTGAAGGTGTTCGAGCTCAAGGGCCGCAAGGCGCAACTGACGAATGCCGGGCAGGTGCTTTACGCCCGGGGCAAGTCGCTGCTCGCTGAAGCCGAGCGCCTCGAAGAGGCCGCGGTATCGCTCGCGGCGGGGTGGGAAGCGGAGCTGCGGGTCGCGGTCGAAATCGTGTTCCCGACCTGGCTGCTGCTGCAGTGCTTCGCGCGCTTCGGCGAGGAGCGTCCGCAAACGCGCATCGAGCTCTACGAGACCGTGCTCGGCGGCACGGCGGAGGCGCTGCTCGAGGGCCGCGTAGACCTGGCGATCGGTCCCACTGCGCCGCCGGGATTCACCGGCGAGCCGTTGATGCATGTGCGTTTCGTGCCGGCGGCGGCGCCGACCCACGCGCTTCATGCGCTCGGCCGCGAGTTGTCGGCGGCCGACCTGCGCAGCCACCGTCACCTGGTTATCCGCGATACCGGCAGCAAGCGCGTTCGCGCGACCAATGTCGTCGCGCACCAGCGCTGGACCGTGTCGCACAAGGCAACCTCGATCCGCGCGGCGGTGCTGGGCCTCGGCTTTGCGTGGTTCCCCGAGGACAGCATCCGCGAGGAGCTGCAGTCCGGCCAGCTCAAGGTACTGCCGATGCGCGACGGCGCCGAGCGCTATGCCACGCTGTACTTGATCCACCCGGACGCCGAGGCCGCGCGGCCCGGCGCTCGGCGGCTTGCACAGATCATCCGCGAACGCGTGCGCAGCACCTGCCCTGAGGCACAACTGCAAAACCCGATTGGCTGACGATCAGAGGCGTCCGCGGAGCAAGTCGAGCCGCTGCGCGCCCCGCGGCTTGCCGCCGGCCTTGCGCGCACAGGCTTCCCACACCAGCCGCACGCCCTTGCGCGTGTCCGACTTGAGCGCGATCTCGATACTCTCGCCCGCCGCGGGATGCAGCGGCTCGAGCAGCGGCAGGTAGACCTGCTGCCAATGCGTGGCCAGCGCGTACGGCGAGGTCGACAGCGTTATGCCAGGCGCGAGCTCGATTTCCCACCACAGCGCGAAGCCGTGCACCGCCGCGCCATTTAGCTGCGTTGCGTTCCAGCGTGCTTCGCCGTGTCGCGGCGCCGTCGGCTTGTCCTTGCCGTCGAACTCGATCTCATCCCACGTTGCGGCGATCTTCTCGCCGGGCAGGTCGTCAGGCCGCACGAGTTTCACGTACATATTGTTGAGTCCGAACTCGCGCGCCTCGGCAAAATCCAGGCCATGGCCGATCGCGGCCCAGACATCGACCTCGCGCTGCAGGCGCGGCGAGGTGACCGGCGCCACGAACTCGCGCAGCGCGCGCGGCAGCAGCTTGCCGCCGGGCTTGAGGAAGCGGCGCGCATCGGCAAGCGTTTCGAGCAGGCCTTCCTCAAGCGCGAAGTTGCCGAGGGTTTCCGAGACGACGACGTCGGCCTTCGGCGGCTGTCGCACCTGCGTCGAATGCGCCTGCACGAACGTCAGGCCGTCGATGCCGTTGCGCCGCGCCAAAGCCTGCGCCAGCTCGATCGCCGGCGTGTACTCGTAGAGATGGCAAGCTTTGGCACCGAGGCGGCGCGCGAGGAACGACAGGAAGCCGGTGCCGGCGCCGATGTCGGCGACCACTGCGCCCGGCTTGACGACGCGCTTCAGCGCAGCGGCGAAGGCGTCGTTGCGGACTGTGTCGCCGAGCAACTGGCGGTGCAGCTCGATCTCGCTCACTGACGCGGAACGAAGCGCATCAGGTTTTCCTGCGCCGCCGAGCAAACCAGGCGGCCGGCGCGGTCGTAAATCTGGCCGCGCGAGAAACCGCGCGCGCCCTGCGAGGTCGGCGCGTCCATGGCGTACAGCAGCCAGTCGTCGACGCGCACTTCGCGGTGGAACCACAGCGCATGGTCGATGCTCGCGACGATCATGCCGGGCGCGAACCACGACTTGCCGTGCGGCAGCAGCGCGGTGGACAACAGGTTGAAGTCGGTGGCGTAGGCGAGCACACAGGTGTGGAGCAGCGGGTCGTCCGGCAATTTCCCGGCCGCGCGCAGCCAGATGTGCTGCACCGGCTCGCGCTTCTCGGGTGCCAGCGGATTCCACGGCTTGACCGGCTTGAACTCGATGGCCAACTCGCGCGTCATCGCCGCGTGCACGCGTTCATGCACCTTGCCGGCCTGGTCGAGCCAGCCGGTGCGCAGCACGTGCGAGAACTCGAGCGCTTCCGGTTGCGGCACCTCCGGCATCGGTACCTGGTGCTCGAGCCCTCCCTCGGGCTTCTGGAACGACGCGATCATCGACAGGATCGGCGCGCCGTGCTGGATCGCCTGAACGCGTCGCGCCGTGAACGAACGGCCGTCGCGCACGCGGTCGACCTCGTAGACGATCGGCATCGCCATGTCGCCGGGCCGCAGGAAATACGCATGCAGTGAATGCGGCACCGCGCCCTCCACGGTGCGCGCAGCCGCAACCAGGGCCTGGCCGATGACCTGGCCGCCGTAAACGCTGTTGCCGCCGAGGTCGCGGGACTGCCCGCGAAACATGTTGACCTCGAGCGGCTCGAGGTCGAGCAGCCCGAGCAAATCGTGGAGGACCTGGTTCATTGGTTGCGCATAATAAAGGCAAGATCAGCAATGCCCCGTCCACTGCCCGCCCTGCCGGTCCTGGAAACACTGCCAGCGCTGCGAGCCGCACTGGCCCGCGACCGCCAAGCCGTGCTTTGCGCCCCTCCCGGCTCCGGCAAAACCACCCTCATCCCCTTGGCCCTGCTCGACGAGCCCTGGCTTTCAGGGAAAAAAATCCTCGTACTGGAACCTCGCCGCCTGGCAGCCCGCGCCGCCGCGCGCCGCATGGCCGATCTCCTGGGCGACGACCTTGGCGGCACCGTCGGCTACCAGGTCCGTTTCGAAAAGCGCACAAGCGCCCGGACGCGCATCGAGGTGATCACCGAAGGCCTGCTGACACGCCGCCTGCAATCCGACCCTGAGCTCCCCGGGGTGGGTCTCGTGATCTTCGACGAGTTCCACGAGCGCAGCCTCGACGTGGATTTGGCGCTGGCGCTGACGCTCGACGCGCGCGCCAACCTGAACCCCCCGCTGCGCGTGCTGGTGATGTCGGCCACGCTGGATATCGCCGCGGTCGCCAGGCTGCTCGGCGGCGCGCCGGTAATCGAGAGCAGCGGTCGCCTGCACCCGGTGACGCTGCGCTACCGCCCGGCGCGCGCTGACGAGCCGGTCGACGCCGCCGTCGCGCGTGTCGTGGGCGAGGCGCTTGGCGAGACCGAAGGCGATGTGCTCGCATTCCTGCCGGGCGCCCGCGAGATCCGCAATGCGCAGCGCCTGCTCGAGGCGCGCGCGCGCGGCATATCGATCCATCCCCTCTACGGCGACCTCTCGAGCGCAGACCAGGATGCAGCCTTGCGCCCGGCTCCCGGCGGCTCGCGCAAGGTGATCCTGGCGACCAACATCGCGCAGACCAGCCTGACCGTCGAGGGCGTGACCACCGTGGTCGACGGCGGTTACGTGCGCGCCGCGCGCTTCGACCTCGGTGCGGGCGCCAACCGCCTCGATACGCTGCGCATCTCGCGCGCCTCCGCCGAGCAGCGCAGCGGTCGCGCCGGCCGGCTCGGGCCCGGCACGGCGTATCGGCTATGGAGTGAGGAACAGCACGGGCGCCTGCCGGCGCACGACACGCCGGAGATCCTCGCCGCTGACCTGACGCGATTCGCGCTGGAACTTGCCGCGTGGGGCGCGCCGGCGCCGGGTTCAGTCCCGTTGGCCGATACGCCGCCAACCGCGGCGTGGAGCTACGCGCGCGAAGTTCTGCACGAGCTCGGCGCAGTGGATGGGTCGGGCCGTGTCACGCCGCACGGCCGCGCACTGGCGCGCCTGCCGGCGGCGCCACGCCTTGCCCACATGCTGCTGCAGGCGAGGGATGCCGGGCTCGCCGGTAGTGCGGCATGGCTCGCCGCGCTGCTCGAGGAGCGCTCGGCGGGCGCCATCGATGCAGCCGCCGCGCTGCGCCTGGCCCGCGACAGCCATCGCGCACGCGATGCGGTGCGCCAGGTCCTGCGGCTGCTCGATGAAAACGGCGACGCCACGCCGGATCCCGATGCGCTGGGTCGCTGCATCGCGTGGGCCTTTCCGGAGCGCATCGCGCGTCGCCGCGCCGGCGTGGCGGGTACCTTCCTGTGCGAGGACGGCGGCGAGGCACGGTTGCCGGAGCGCGAGGCGCTGGCAGCGAGTGAGTGGATCGCAATTGCCCACTGGGATCCGGAGCCGCCGCGCCGCGTGCGGCTGGCGGCGCCGTTGTCCTTCAATGACGTCGAGCGGGACCACCGCGCGCGGATCGTCACGAGCGAGGTTGTGCGCTGGGATGTGCAGGCCGAAGCGGTCACGGCCGAGGAGCAGACCCGGCTCGGCGCGATCGTGCTCGCGCGCAAGGACCGGCGCGGGCAGGCGGCGGACGCCATGCGCGCGGCGATGCTCGAGGGCGTACGGCAGCTGGGCATGGGCGCCCTGCCGTGGAGCGCGGCCACGCGGCAATGGCAGGCGCGCGTGATGTCGCTGCGCGCCTGGCGGAAAGACGAGGCCTGGCCCGATGTCGCGGACGCGGCGCTGCTGGCGGGATCGGCCGACTGGCTGGGGCCGTTCCTCGACGGCGTCACGCGGCGTGGCCATCTCGCCCAACTGGACCTTGCCGGCGCGCTGACCGCCATGCTCGATTACCCGATGCAGCAGAAGCTCGCGCGGCTGGCGCCGACGCACTACACGGTGCCGACTGGCTCGAGCCTCCCTCTCGAGTACTTCAACGACGGCAAGGCGCCGGCGCTGCACGTAAAGCTGCAGGAAATGTTCGGCCAGCCGACCTCTCCGGCCGTCAACGACGGGCGCATGCCCGTAGTGCTGCACCTCCTGTCACCCGCCCAGCGGCCGGTGGCCGTGACCCAGGACCTGGCGGGTTTCTGGACGAGGGGCTACCTCGACGTGAAGAAGGACATGAAGGGCCGCTATCCGCGTCATCCATGGCCGGATGACCCGGTTGCGGCGGCGCCGACGCGACGCGCGAAGCCGCGCGGAACCTAAGCCTCTCGAAAAACCGTGGCGGAGTTCTTGACGCCACCATCCCCGAAAACGAGAATACGCGCCCCTTCGGCCGGTCGGCGGCGGGGATCGGCGGAGGGATACTCAAGCGGTCAACGAGGGCAGACTGTAAATCTGCTGGCTTACGCCTTCGAAGGTTCGAATCCTTCTCCCTCCACCACTTGCGGGTGTAGCTCAATGGTAGAGTCCCAGCCTTCCAAGCTGGCTACGTGGGTTCGATTCCCATCACCCGCTCCAGTTTCGACAGGCGGTACGCGGTAACAAGATTTCGGATTTCGCTCACCTAGCTCAGTCGGTAGAGCACACCCTTGGTAAGGGTGAGGTCATCGGTTCGATTCCGATGGTGAGCACCAGTTTTCAAGCAGCGATCAATAACTCCAGAGAGAGAAATGGCCAAGGAAAAATTCGAGCGTACGAAGCCCCACGTGAACGTCGGGACGATCGGTCACGTGGACCACGGCAAGACGACGACGACGGCGGCGTTGACCAAGGTCAGCGCGGACAAGGGCTGGGGCACGTACGTGCCGTAC
>DATLBT010000032.1:0-12308 GCA_035526825.1 Verrucomicrobiia bacterium
CGCGGCGGGCAGGGCGTCCATCTCGATCAGGTAGCGCCGCACGGCGCCGGACACCAGCGCCAGCGCAACGTCATTCACCGTGGCGCCGGCGGCTTCGCCCACGGCCTTGATGCGCGCAAGATCCAGCACCTGCGTGCCGAGGCGCCGCTGCGGTGTGATCGCCACGTTGAACAAAGTGCGCGGCGTCTGGCCGGCGGCGCGCAGCACGCTGTCCTTTCCGCCCTGGCCAAGCTTGTAGAAAGTCTTGAACAGTTCGCTCACCGACCTTGCGTTGCCGCGCGTGATCTTGGCGAGTTTGGCCAGCAGGGTGGCCTCGGCCTGTACGTCGCGCGCCGGCGGCTCATCCGGCAGGCGGGGACCACGGCGGTCCGCGGGATCTTCGCTGAGCCACGCCTTCACCATCTTCATCGCGCCCATGCCGTCGATGGCGCAGTGATGAGCCTTGAAGTAGAACGCGAAGCGCCCGCCTTCCAGCCCTTCGATCAGGTGGCACTCCCACACGGGCCGGGTCAGGTCCAGCGGCTGGCTGTGCAGCCGTTCCACCAACTGCCCGAGCTCACGCTCGCTGCCCGGAAAAGGCAGAGCCGAGTGGCGAATGTGGTAGTCGATGTCGAAGTCGGTCCGTTCCCACGCCGGCAATATCTTGCTGAGCCCCGAGCGCGACAGTCGCGAGTCGAACGGCGGCGGCATGAACGGCTGCTCGCGCATCATCTTGAGCAGGCGCTTGAGGAAATCGGGTGGCGCGTCGTCCGGCAGCTTGAACACCAGGAGCCCGCCAACATGCATCGGGGTGCGCCGGCTTTCCATGCGCAGGAACGCGGTATCCAGCGGGCTCAGATACGTTTTTTTCATGGTGCGCCTCCGGGCCTCAACAGTAACAGGGAGGGACCCTAGTCACTTCGGGTGAGGCCCTTGGCACCCCCGGCCCGTAGCTTAGGAGACGACGCCAAGTCGCGATTTTGGGGAGGGGGAATGGGCATGCGAGGGCATCGGGGTCGACTGACTCATGGGTTGCTGTGCGCCACCGGGTTTGCGCTTTGCGCGCCGGCCTTTGCCGGCTCGGTCGACCTCTTCGGGCTCACCGAATTCGAATACAAGCTGACGCTGGGATACGCCGTGGCGGTGCGCGCGGAGGCGCAGGATCCGGCGCTGATCGACGGGCCCATCGACGTGCAGCAGGTCACGCTCAATACCAACCCCGTGAACTGCCCGACCTTGCCCACGCCGTGCCTCGGCAGCTTCGGCCACACCGGCTTGCCGATCACGGTGCTGTTTGACGACGGCAATCGCGACTTCGAACGTGGCTCGCTGACCAACAATCGCGTCAGCGCGTACATGGAAACGCGACTGCCGCTCGACTTCCTCAATGTCGGCGACATCGGCTTCGTCGGCAGCGGCGCGGCGCACTACGACCAGGTGTTCCAGCAGGAAAACGACCATGACAATCCCGACACGGTGAACCGCGAGGAATTGCGGCAAATCACCAGCGCCAACGGCGACCCGGTCGCGGGCTACGAGCGCATCGGGCCCACCAATTCCTGGCAGCCGGAGGCGGTGAAAACCAATGGCCAGCGCGCGCGCCTGCTCGAGGCCTACGTCTACGGGCAATGGAATCTCACCGACACCATCGGGCTTGCACTGCGCGGCGGCAAGCATCTGGCGGCGTGGGGCGAATCGCTGTTCTTCCCGGGCATCGCCTCCGCGCAAGGTCCTTTCGATGCGACCAAGGCCAACGTGCCGGGCGTCGAGGTCAAGGAGATCCTGCTGCCGGTCAACCAGGTGTCGATGCAGCTCACGCCCGTCGACGGCATGGCGGTGCTGGCCTACAACCAGTTCGAGTTCAAGGAGACCGAGATTTTCCCGCAGGGCGACTTCTTCTCGCCGGCCGACCTGATCGGTCCGGGCGGCAAGTTTGGCTACGGCTCGATCAACCCGCTGCATGAGCGCTGGTGTGCCGACGAGTCACGCGTGGTCGTGACCAACGGCGGTCCGCCGGGTTCGCTGTGCCTTGCTGGCGATGCCTTCACCAACAAGCCCGAGTACATCTACACGCCGCGCACGCCGGACAAGATGCCGGGCACTGCCGATCAGTGGGGCGTCGGCCTCAAGTACCAGTTGCCATTCCTTGACCTCAACCTCGGCGCCTACTACCTGCACTACAACAACCACAACCCGAACGTGGCGCTGAACATGGGTTATGCGTACGTCGGCGATGCCGGCGGACAGCCGCAGACCACACAGCAGTTCAACGTGCGCGTGCCGACGACCTACACGATCGGCTACGCCGACGACATCGAGATGACGGCGCTGTCGTTCTCGACCGTGTTCTGGGTGTTCAACATGGCCGGCGAGATCGTGCACCGCCAGAACGTCGACACCTCGCTTGAGGCGACGATCTCCGGCGTGGTGGCGCCGGTAGGCACGCGCGGCGAGACGACGACCGCACAGGCTTCCTTCCTCTACGTCAACAACCCGGACTTCCTGTTCCTCGACGAAATCGTCTGGGTGAGCGAAGTCGGTTTCACCACCGTCAACAGCGTCAATCCGCGCCGCAACGAGGATGGCATCTGCTACAGCGGCACCGATTCCACCCCGGGTGACGGCACCGGTGATTGCGCGCCGGGCAGGCCAGACGAGGATTACCTGCTGTCCGGCAACACGCTGTTCTACGACAAGCACGCGTGGGCCTTCCAGATGCTGTTCCTGCCCAAGGGCCGCAACGTCTTCCCGGGCTGGGACATCGGCACTCCGGTGAACATTGCCTGGCTGGTGGACGGCACGCCGTCGACACCGGGTGTCTTTGGCGCGCTGTACGGCGAGGGCGATCAGCGCGTGTCGGTCGGCCTCACCGCGCAGTACGTGCAGAACCTGGAGTTCGGGCTGAGCTACAACGCGTTCTTCGGCGACTCGGAAAAGCACATCGGCCGCAGCACGCTCAAAGCCAATCCGTACGCGGATCACGATTACCTGGCGTTGAGCGTCAAGTACAACTTGTGAGGGCTCTTCTACTGCGGGTTGCAGCGGACGCCGTCGCGCGACGGCGGTCGGTCAAGCGTTGCATCCGGCGCCGCTGAACCCGCGGCCGGCTGTGCGCCCGCGCCACTTGCGTGTCATCCCGAGCGCAGCGAGGGATCAGTGATATGAGCTTCGACCCCAAGGAATTCCGCAAGGCGCTCGGCAGCTTCGCCACCGGCGTCACCATCATCACCACGCGCGCGCCCGACGGCTCGCCGCTCGGCCTCACCGTCAACAGTTTCAACTCGGTGTCCCTCAACCCGCCGCTGGTGCTGTGGAGCCTCGAGAACGCGTCGTACTCGCTGCCCATCTTCCGGCAGGTGACGCACTGGGCCGTGCACGTGCTGGCCTCGGACCAGGACGCGCTCTCCGGCAAGTTCGCGCGCCGCGGCACCAACAAGTTCGCCGGGCTCGAGCTGGAGGAAGGCGAGGGCGGCGTGCCGCTGCTCACCGGCTGCAGCGCCCGCTTCCAGTGTCGCAATGCCTTTCAGTACGACGGCGGCGACCACGTGATCCTGGTGGGCGAGGTGCTCAAGTTCGATCGCTCCGACGCCGCGCCGCTGGTGTTCCACGGCGGCCGCTACGCGCATGCCACGCAGCGCGATGCCGCTGCCAAGCCGCGCCGCGCGTACATGGCGGGAAGCTTCGGCGAGGATTTCCTCGGTTACCTGCTCGGGCGCGGCCATTTCCAGTTCTTCGGCCAACTGCGGCCGGAGTTGCAGAAGCAAGGCCTGCTCGATGCGGACTTCTACATCCTGTCGACGCTGACGCTGAAGCCCGTTACGACACAGGCCGACCTCGACCGCTCGCTGCAAGGCATCCTCGAGGCCGACAGCGCACCGGTGATTCGGCGGCTGCTGGGCAAGGGCCTGGTCTCGGAGGCGCCGGTCGTCGCTGAGGCTGTGGACGGCGAGTACCGCCTGACCGAACGCGGCCGCGAAGTCGCACTGAAGCTCATCGCAGCGGCCAAGGCGCTGGAGTCCGAAGTCATCGCGCGCCTCGGCGCGGCCGACGCGCAGGTACTGAAGTCACTGCTCAACCGCCTGCTAGGCGCGATCGACCCTGACAGCCCCTTCGCAGGACGCGGCGATCCGGACAAGGTCAGGACGACGGGGACGGGGTGGTCGGAGTAACGCCCCGTCCCACCCACCCCCCGTTCATCCCGAGTAGCGCCGAAGGCGCGTATCGAGGGACGAAGGCGCGTATCGAGGGACGTGCGCCTCCCTCGATACGCCCGCTGCGCGGGCTACTCGGGATGAACGGAACGGGCTACTCGGGATGAACGGAACGGGCTACTCGGGATGAACGGAACGCGCTACTCGGGATGCGCTCAGCCGGGCCGGTCGGCGCGAATGGTGGGCCTGAACCGCTTCTTTCCGGCAAGAGAAACCCCCGCCCAATCCCCCCGAATCAACGCCGCCTTCTTCGCCCGGTTCCATCGCTTGATCTGAAACTCTGCTGCCAGCGCATTTTCGCGGGTCTGGAACGTTGCGCTATAAGCAAGTGTCACGGGACGACGGTCGTGTGTGTAGCCGGGGAGAAGGCCGCTCTCATGCTCGGCGATGCGCTTTTCGAGATTGTCGGTATGGCCGGTGTAGTACGAGCCATCCGCGCAATGGAGGATGTAGACGTAGAAATCCATGGTTGGCACAGCCCCTCGATACGCGTCCCTTCGGGACGCTACTCGGGGTGAGCGAGGGTTGGCTAATTTGGAAAGCACTCACCACTCACTACTCACCGTTCATCCCGAGTAGCGGGCGAAGCCCGCGTATCGAGGGACGCCCAACCCTACGGATACTGGCTAGTAGGAATCACATCAATCTGCCCCGGCTCGATGAACCGGCTCACGCTCTGCAGCATCCGCTGCAGGTTTGCCTTGAACTTCGCCTCATCGCCCGGCGCGTCGAAGAACGCCTTGTAATCCGTCATCGCCTCCGGCGGGAAGCACTCCTCGACAATCGCGTCGATCGCAGGCGCATCCGGCGTCAGCGCGCGGATCACCACGTTCTGCAGGTATTCGAAGGTCGACTGCGTCTCGATCGCGACCTGCGTGTGCGAGTTGTGCCAGACCTCGAGCCAGGCTTCGTGGGTCATCGCCTTGGGCTTGCGCAGCAACGCGACCTGCGCGACGCCGTAGGTGCGCTGGCCGCGCGCGGTCGGGTGCTTCACGTTGACCAGCGGCTGCGATTCGGTGACGAGGTAGCCCGCGCTGCGCACCGCGCACGCGCTGATCGCAGCATCGATCGGGGCGCGGTACGTGGCGATCGCGGAGTCGACCCAGACCTGGACGATGGCATCGGGGGCGGGCTTCAGCACCATCTGGCGCATGCCCGCGGCCTTGGTGACGTCCGCGTCGTTGACGTTGACGCGCACCGACCGCGCGCCGGCGGACCTCAGGTCGGCGACGAGTGACGTGCGCACGCGCTCGGCAAAGGTCGCAAGCTCGGCGGCGGGGTGGCGCCAGAGCACATAGATGACTTTCTCCATCTATGTGTCATCCCGAGCGCGGCGAGGGATCGCGTGCAGGTTGCAGCTACGCGGAACGCGATCCCTCGTCGCCTTCGGCTCCTCGGGATGACACGACGTCATGGCATGTACGCCCCGCCATTAACATCCAGCGCCGCCCCCGTCACGGCGCTCGCGTAATCCGAGCACAGGAACAGGGCGGGGCGCGCGCACTCATCGTCGGTCGGGATGCGGCCCATCGGGATGTTGGCGGCAATGCCCTTCTTGATCTCATCCTCCGAGACCTTGAGCGATTGCGCCTGGTACTGCACGTACATCTGCACCGGGAAGCCCCACATCCAGCCGATGTGAACCGTGTTCACGCGGATGCCGTCGCCGGCGAGCTCCTTGGCGAGGTACATGGCCGAGGTGCGCAGCGCGGCCTTGCTCGCGGCGTAGCCGGCTTCGCCGAGCGGCGGCACCTGGCGCACGGCCATGGTGTTGATCATCACGATCGCGCCGCCCTTCTGCTTCTTCATCTGCGGGATCACGGCTTGGGTAATGCGCAGCGTGCCGATGAGGTTGGTCTGGATTGGCCCGGTGACC
The DNA here is from genome assembly GCA_035526825.1 of Verrucomicrobiia bacterium. Taxonomy (GTDB): domain Bacteria; phylum Pseudomonadota; class Gammaproteobacteria; order Nevskiales; family Nevskiaceae; genus JACPFV01. The sequence goes on from DATLBT010000032.1 coordinate 6,067, forward strand.
CATTGGTCGAGGTTGCCGGTTGAGGCGTAGTCCATGGCGCCGTGGTTGAACGCGCTGTTGATCAAGGCGTCGATGCGGCCGAACTTGTCGACGCCTGCGGCGACCAGCGCCTCGCATTGGGCCTTGTCGTTGATGTTGCAGGTCTTGGCGAGAATGGGGACCTGCTCGGTCACCGCGCGGATGCGCTTCTCGGCATCGGCGAGCTTGCTCGCGGTGCGGCAGGTAATGATGAGCCCCGCAGCGCCCTCGCGCGCAGCCTCGAGCCCGAGTTTCACCCCAAGCCCCGGCCCGATGCCGGAAACCAGCACGATCTTGTCCTTCAGCAGCATGTTCAAAATTTCCCTGTAGTGTCATCCCGAGCGAAGCGAGGGATCGCGTTCAGCGTTGCAGCTACGCTGAACGCGATCCCTCGTCGCTTCGCTCCTCGGGATGACACATGGCGGTCCGATACTCCGCAAAATCCTTCCGCAACTGCGCCTCGCTCAACCCAAACTGCTCCGGCGTGTACTCATGCCCGCCCTTGGCGTCATGCTGCTTCTCATCCTCGGCCAACCACGCGCGCATCGCCGCCTCGACCTCCGCCGTCAGCGGCCACCCGATGAACTCATAAATGCGCCGCACCACCTCCATCGGCGCCTTCACCGTGTCCCTGAAATCCACGTCGAGGAACTGCCCCGGCGGCGCCTGCTGTCGCACCTTCATCGTGTGCCGCAAGCCCCGCGCCATGCGCTCGCTCCACGAGCGGCCGGCGGCGCCAGCGTCGACATTGGTGCCGTAGATCCGCCACAGCGTGTCGATGAAGCTCGCGATCGACGGGATGGTCTGCACCGGATCGCGATGGGTGAGGATCACCTGCACGCTGGGAAACACCTTCAGCAGGATGTCCATGCGCAAGAGATGGTGCGGGGTCTTCAGCAGCCAGCGCTGTCCGGTGATGCCGCGCTGGCGCTTCTGCCACTGCAAAAACTGCAGGCAGCGCTTGAGGAAGACATACGCCGGCGTCTGGTCCTGCGCATCGAGCCACGCGACGTAATCCGGCACGTCGGCGTAGGAGTCGAACGCCGACAGGAACGAATGCTCCATCAGCATTACTTCCTCATCCGCCTCCTCCGCCGCCATCGGGTGGATCGCGAGCAGCTTGGGCATCGAGGTGACCATGTAGTCGACGATGCCCTTCGCGTGCGCGATGCGCACCGTTGGCTGTTGCAGCGTTTCGTCCGGCAGCGGCACCGGGAACTGCGACTCCCAGAACAGCATCGACCAGAAGCGCTGGTCGCGCGACAGCAGCCGCTGCAGTCGCGTCGTGCCGGTGCGCGGCAGGCCGACGATGACCAGCGGCGCGCCGATGCTCTCCTGCGCGATCTCGGGGTGGCGCTTGAAGTAGTCCTCGATGCGCAGCCGGTTGGCGAGGTGGCCGACGAGCTTCTGCTTCAACAGCCCGCGTCCCATGTCGGTGAGCTGGCTCTGCTTCTCGTACGCCTCGCACACCTGTTCGAGCGCAGGGCGGAACGAGGCATCGCCGAAATCGCCCAGTCCGCCAGCCTGGGCACTCGCCTCGGCAAGCAGGGCGGTGGGGTCGAAGAAGGCCTCGGCGCTCATGCGGGTGCCCTCGGTACAGCGGCGAAGTCCACCACTCGCGTCTGCGGATGGACGTGCTCCTTCGCGCCGACCCAGCGCATGCACAAGGTGCCGCTGGCGTGGCCCGCGGTCTCGAGCCAGTTGGGATGGCCGGGGTCCTGGTGCGCGATCACGATCGTCACGCCGCCGTCGGCGTCGACTTTTGCCGAGTGGTTGTTGAGATGGATGCGGTGGTAGCGATAGTCCAGCGATTCCATCCAGTAGTTGTTGACCTGCAGGTTCCAGAAACGGCACTCGGGGATGCGCGGGATGTGGACGACCAGCGCCTGCTCCGGCGCCAGCGCCCAGTACGAGTGGTAGTAGAAGATGTTCGGATCGCCGCCGACGCGCTGGCACACGGCCTGGTCAGCCGGCGGCAACTCGTTGGGCCGCGGCTGGTAGCTTTGCGCCCAGTCGGCGAAGAGCGTTGCAGTGCCCTCGACGAACTGGCTCGCATTCTTCAGGCCCTGCGCGAGGCGCTCGGATGAGAGTGGCTCCGGCAATGCGCCGGTACCGAGGCGCTGGATGCCCATCTGCGCGGGCGGCTGCTTGCGCCGGTCGGTGAAGGTCTGGCGCACGATGATTGCGTTGCTCGAACCCTCCGTCTTCAACCAGTTGCCATCCTTCGGCTCGCGCGAGACCACGACCTCGAAGCTGCCGTCTTTCTCCAGCTTCAGCTGGGCGCCGTCGAGGAAGCCGGTCTGGATCATGCGGCCGTCGGTCTCGTAGCCGCCACGCTGGGTGCCAAAAGAAAGATAAGGCGCGCTGCCGCGCTTGCCGCGGATCACGTAGTCGTGCGCGCCGTTGATGCGCGACATCAAGTACAGGTTGTCCGGGTTGTCCGCGCCGATCTTCGCGGTTTCATGCGAGGGCATGAAGAATCCCGGGAAGTCGCGGTCGGCAAACTCGAGGTGCATGTCGAGGCCCAGCCGCAGCAGGCGCGTGAGATAGCGCCAGCCCTCGGCGCGATCCAGCGCGCTATCCGGCGCCTCGGGCCGCAGCACCTGCTGGCCGGCACGCTTGAGCGTGTCGCAAAACTCGTCCCAGACGCGTCCCGAAACGACATCACGTTCCATGAGCCGACAGTAGGGGGGCAGCGCGGGCCGGGCTTCACCTGTTCGAGGTAGGGCCGGCAGCGGCGCATTCGCTAAGGTTTCCACGACATTTTCAGGCATCGGGAGCGGGTGAATGAGCATCGAGCAGCGGCTGCAGGCCCTCGAAGACCTCGAGGCGATCAAGACCCTGAAGCACCGGTATTTCTTCTGCTGCGACCGCAAGGATCCGGCGGGCATGCGCGCGTGCTTCCCCGATGGCCCGGTCCACATCGATTACGGCGCGGTCGGCACGTTCGACCGGGCCGATGCGCTGAAGAAGGTGTTCACCGAAATCGGTTGCCACGACTACATGGTCGAGATGCACCACGGCATGAACCCGCAGATCGAGCTGGTCGACGCCGCCACCGCGCGAGGCAAGTGGAGCCTGCACTACTTCCTGATCAACACGCAGACCAAGGGCCTGACGCAGCTCGCTGGTTATTACGAGGATGAGTACAAGAAGTCCGCCGGCGCGTGGAAAATCAGCAAGACCAAATTCGTGCCGACGTCGACGCTGGCGCTGGACACCAATGAAGGCGTGGTCAAGGCCTTGTTCGCAGGGGGCAAGCCGCCGCCGATGTAGAGCTCTGGGGGTGGGGCCTATGTGGGTGGGGCTTTTGGGAAAAGCTTTCTGTGGGAGGGGCCCTGGCCCCGACGGTTGTGCCACCGACATCGGGCCCAGGGGCCCTCCCACAGATCGCTCATCTCCCAATATCGGGCCCAAGGGCCCTCCCACAGATCGGTCATCCCAAAGGCTCGGTCATCGCTTCTGTGGGAGGGGCTCTGTCCTTTGTGGGAGGGGCCCTGGCCCCGACGCTCTCAGAAATACCGATAGACCAGGTCGAGCCCCAACGCCCGCGGCTCACCCCACAGCACCGCCCGGTCCGCCTGCGGCGTGTTGTCGATGGCGAACACCGCGTACTCGGCGTCGGTCAGGTTTTTTCCCCACAGCGCGAGCTCGAGCCCGCCGCGCTCGCCGAAGCGAAAACCGCTGGCGATCAGGCGCGCGTTGAGCAGGCGCGTCGGGTCGAGCCGCGTCAGGTCGCGACGTTCTTCAGCGATCACCACGCCATCGCGCTTGCCGATGTAATGCCAGCTCACATACGCGCGCAGCCCAATCTCGCGCCAGTCGAAGAACGACCAGTCCACCGACGCCACACCCGACTGCGGCGGCGCCGAGGGAAACGGATATAGCGCGGCCTTGTTCTCGCCGTTGACGTCGAGCACCTCGAGCACGTCCGCGTCGAGGTAGGCGTAGCTCAGCGACAGGATCATGCCGGGCAGCGCGGCCAGCGTCGTGTCCAGCTCCAGTCCGCGCATGTGCGCCTTGCCGACGTTGCGCGACTTGGTGTCCGAGATCGAGCCAGCGATCAAGAAGTTGGTCTGCATGTCGGTAAGGTCGCTGTCGAACACGGTGGCGTTGAGCCGCAGCCGTCGATCGAGCCACTCGCTGCGCACGCCCAGCTCGGTCGCGGCGACGTACTCGGGCCGGAAGCCCTCGGCGAAGCCGAAGCCGTAATCCTCACCGTCGGACGCCGGGCCCTGGTTGCCGTCGATCTGCGGATCGCGCACGTTGTAGCCGCCGCTCTTGTAGGCGCGCGAATAGCTGAGATAGGTGCTCAGCGCCGGCGTCAGCTCGTAGCGCAGGCTCGCCGACGGCGAAAGGTCGTCGTATTCGACATCGCCGTGCACGTCGACAAAATCATTGGTTCCGGTGACTTCGCCCGGGATCAGCGTGGCGCTCTCCGAACCGCCCGCCGTGTTGCCCTCGGCGTAGATCCGCTGCACGAAGTTCTTCACCGCGTGCCGTTCATCCCACGACTGCCGCACGCCCGCGGTCGCGTGCAGTCGGCGCTCGAGCCAATCCGGCGACCACGTCAGTTGCGTGAACGCGGCCTTCGCGGTGTTGCTGATGCCCAGGTCGTAATCCCAGAAACCGACGATCCGCGGCGCCGCCAGCCCGGTGAAGAAGACCGACAGTTCCGGCGGCATTGCGCCGGGATCCGCCAGCGAGTTGAGGATGTGGTGCATCGGATGGCCGTACTCGGAGCCTTCCTCCTCGAACCAGAATCCGCCGACGATGTATTCGAGCGTGCCGTCGAACAGCGACCCCGCGAGCTGCAGCTCATGCGACGCCTGGGTCTGCTCGACGCGCGGTGTCACCGCGGGCGTCGGCCCGCCGTAGGCCATGTCGGCTGCGGCGCCAGCGTAAGGCCCGGTATCGATGCGGTACTCGGGCGAGCCCATGCCGCCGCCGAGGTCCTGGTACTGGTCGTCGGAAAGCTGCCGGTAGGCGCCGGTGTACTTGAGGTTCACCGTGTCCAGCGGCACGCCGAGGGTCAGCGCGTGGCCGCGAATGCGCGAGCCCGATTCCAGCAAGGGCACGCTGGTGGCGAGCGAGTCGAGCCGATTTTCCGAGTAGACGGTCTGGGTTTGCGCGTAGGCCTTGAAGTAATTGCCCAGGCCATGGTCGGTGAAGGGCGGTGTGATGGCTTGGAACAGTCCGCCGAAATAGCGAAAGTCCGTGAAGTCGTAGCTGTAGTCGGCGGTCAGCCAGTCGGCGGCGAGCCAGCGCGCGTCGAAGCGCGCCGCGGACTCCTTGCGATCGCCGAAGTCGCCGCCCGGCCCCGTGTTCTCGACGAATCCGTCCTGGCCCGAGCCGAGCACCGCGAACTTCGCCGCGAGGCTGTCGCCGAGCGGCACATTGAAGCTGCTCTTGCCGAGCAGCAGGCCGCGACTGCCCGCAGTGAGCTGGTGCGACATGCTGAATGCGTCGGTCGAGGGCCGCCGCGTGATCAGGTTGATTGCGCCGCCCGTGGTGTTGCGACCGTACAGCGTGCCCTGCGGGCCGCGCAGCACCTCGATGCGTTCCAGATCGGCGGTGTCGATGGCGAGGCCCAACGAGCGCGCGATGTAGACACCGTCGATGTAGACGCCGACGGCCGGATCCTGGGTCAGCTGCACGTCCGAGGTGCCGGCGCCGCGGATGAAGATACGCAGCGTGGCGTTGTGGATCGGGAAGGGCTCGGCGGTCATGTTCGGCACGTTGGCGGCGATGCCGCTGAGGCCTTCGATCCCGCGCAGCGCCAGTCTCTCGGCGTTGAAAGCCTCGATCGAGATCGGCGTTTCCTGCAAGGTCGCTACCTTGCGCTCGGCGGTGACCGTGATCGCCTCGAGTGCGACTGCCTCGTCGCCGGTGGGCAGGGCGGCCGGCGCTTCGTCCGCGACCGGCACCGTCGGCACGGGGTCGTTCGGCGGTGAATCTTCCGACGCAGGTTCCTGTCCCCATGCGGACGCGGACAGGATCATGGCCACGATCAGGCTCAGGACTCGCATCGAACCTCCTCAGGAACTGGCCGGCTTCCGGTTCGGCGCCGGGTCATCGGGTTGCGTCAGCACGCAGCGCGTACCGCCCGGCGTGTACATCGTCGCTATGCATTCGTTGCAGGCATTGCAGCCGGACACCTGCGTGGTGCCGGCAGCGAAGGCCTTCAGCAACGCCGGGTCGTGCAGCAGCGCCCGGCCCATGAC
>DATLBT010000033.1:0-2743 GCA_035526825.1 Verrucomicrobiia bacterium
CGACGAGGCCGAGGCCACGCGCTGGCTGGGCAAGGTTTGCTACCGCATCCGCGGCGGCCGTTGCAGCGTGGCCGCGGCGTGCGAATCCGCCGAAGGCTTCTTCGAAGCCATGGCCGAGCTGGCCTGCCTGGCCGATTTCAATTATCGCGAGAGACTGAAGCGCCAGCGCATCGCGGCCTGACGCCGCTTCGCGTCGACGCCATAGCGCACGGGGGCGGCCGCGCGCATTAGACTCGGGGGATGAGAGTCCCCACGCCGTCGCTGCTGCCGCTGCTGCTATGCGCCGTGCTGGCAGCGTGCGACCACGAGCAGGATGCCGAGGTGTCCGCGCCCAAGGACGCCGACATCAGCATCCTGTCGATGGGCAACAGCCACCAGTCGGTCAACGACATCCAGGCGATGATCGCGGACATGGTGCGCAGCGAGCGCGATGGTGAACTCGTCGCCATCGTCGAGGCGCCGGGCTGGATGTTCCTCGAGGATCGGCTCTATCACGAGCCATCGCTGCGGCTGTTGCGCGAGATCGACTGGAGTTACGTGATCCTGCAGGCGCAGAAGTACAGCACCAGCGGGCAATACTCGTACTCGACGGCCGAGGCGAAGGAGCTCATCCGCCTCGCGCGCGTACAGCACGCGGTGCCGATCCTGTTCCCTGAATGGCCGCGACTCGGCGTCGATGAGACCCAGCGCATCTACGACCTGCACGTCTCGATAGCGCAAGCTGAACCCGCATGCGTCGCGCCCATCGGCCAGGCTTGGGACCTGTCGCTGGCACGCCATCCCGACCTGCGGCTGCACGCGCCCGACGGCAACCATTCGAATCACGCGGGCGCCTTCCTCGCCGCGCTGGTGCTGCATGCGACGATCACCGGCGGCTCGCCGCTTGACGTGCCCCACCTCGCTGCCTATCCGGTGGAGACGGAAGACCAGGCGCGGCTGCGACAGGTGGCTGCCGACACCGTCGCCGATTGGCCGCCGCGCGCGTGGTGCCCGGACGATCCGTACGCGCCGCCCGCCGAACCGGCTCCCCCGACCTGATTTCCAAGGAATCCCATGCGCCTGCCTGAAGCCTGGAAGGGACGCCTTCGCGTCCCGGCCATCGCCGCCCCGATGTTCCTCGTCTCGAACCCGAAGCTCGTCGCCGCCTGCTGCAAGGCCGGCGTCGTCGGCACCTTCCCTGCGCTCAACCAGCGCAGCACCGCGGGCTTCGTCGAATGGCTCGATGAGCTCGACGGCACGTTGGGCGCGTCGGATGCGCCGTTCGGCGTCAACCTGATCGTCCACAAGACCAACCCACGGCTGCAGGCCGACCTCGCGGAAGTGGTGAAGCACCGCGTGCCGCTGGTGATCACTTCGCTCGGCGCGGTCCAGGAAGTGGTCGACGCGGTGCACTCGTACGGCGGCATCGTGTTCCACGACATCGTCAACGCGCGCCATGCCGAGAAAGCCGCGAAGGCCGGCGTCGACGGCCTGATCCCGGTTGCCACTGGCGCCGGCGGCCACGCCGGCGCGATCAACCCGTTCGCGCTGATCCCCGAGATCCGCAGCCGCTTCGAGGGCTACATCGCGCTGTCGGGCTGCATCGGCAGCGGCGCGGGCATCGCCGCGGCCTGCGCGCTCGGCGCCGACTTCGCCTACCTGGGCACGCGTTTCATCGCGACCCAGGAAGCCGCGGCGCCAGAAGCCTACAAGCAGATGCTGCTCGACTCCTCCGCCGCCGACATCGTCTACACGCCGGCGATCAGCGGCATCCCAGCGAGTTTCCTGCGAGCCTCGATCGTCAAGGCGGGCCTCGACCCGGAGAACCTCAAGCACGAGGGCGAGATCGACCTCGGCACCGAGCTTTCGGCTGGCAAGGCGTGGAAGGACATCTGGTCCGCCGGGCAAGGCGTCGGCCAGATTCGCGATGTGCCACCGGCCGGCGAGTTGTGCGCACGGCTCGTGCGCGAGTACGACGATACGCGCCGCCGGCTGGCGGCATAGACACCAACCCACCGCTCATCCCGAGTAGCGCCCACGGGGCGCGTATCGACGGACAGAGCCCGCCCCTCGATACGCCCGCTTTCGCGGGCTACTCGGGGTGAGCGGAAGACTGGAGAACGCGCATGACCTACAAGACGCTGGACTGGGCCGTCACCGACGGCATCCTCACCCTCACGCTGAACCGCCCCGAGCAGATGAACGCGTTCACGGTGGAGATGGCCGATGAGCTCGTCGCAGCCTTCGACCGCGCCTCGGCCGACGACGCGGTGCGCGCGATCGTCGTGACCGGTGCCGGCAAGGCCTTCTGCGCGGGCATGGACCTTTCCCGCCCGGGTAACGTGTTCGGGCTCGATGAGTCGATCGCACCCACCTTGAAGGACATGCGCGAGCGCCTGCACGATCCCGCAATCGAGCGCGGCGTGCGTGACACCGGCGGCCGCGTGACGCTGGCGATCTTCCGCTGCACCAAGCCTTCGATTGCCGCGATCAATGGCGCGGCCGTCGGCATCGGCGCAACGATGACGCTGGCGATGGACGTGCGTCTGGCCTCGGAGAAGGCTCGTATCGGTTTCGTGTTCGGCAAGATCGGCATCGTGCCGGAGGCCTGCTCGAGCTGGTTCCTGCCGCGCATCGTGGGCATTTCGCAGGCACTGGAGTGGTGTTACTCCGCCGACATCCTCGACGCTGCCGAGGCCCTGCGCGGACGCCTCGTCAAAGCGGTGCTGCCGCCGGATCAGTTGTTGCCCGAAGCCTGGGCGCT
>DATLBT010000034.1:0-38163 GCA_035526825.1 Verrucomicrobiia bacterium
AGCGATGGCGATAACCCTCGTTACACCGGCCTCCTTCAAGGCCCACAGGTTGGCGCGGTAGTTGATGAGGTGCGGCGGAAACTTGTGGCCAACGCCGTGGCGCGCGAGGAATACGACGTCATGACCGCCGATGCGGCCGTGGACCAGCGGTGCCGCGGGCTCGCCATACGGGGTCTTGATGCGCTGCTCGCGCACCACCGTCAGCCCCGGCCATCGGTTCATGCCGGTGCCGCCAATGACGGCCAAGGCGCTCACGACTTCACCGCCCAGATCCCCGGCAGCTGGCGCCAGAATTCCTTGTAATCCATGCCGCATCCGAACACGTAGCGATCCTCGACCTGCAAGCCGATGAACTCGGCGTGCGCGCTTGGCGCGCGACGGTTGTGCAACTTCTCGGCGAGCACCGCCACGCGCAGCGACGCGGGCCGGAACTCGTTCAGCGCCTGGCGGATCGCAACCAGCGTGTGACCCTCGTCGAGGATGTCGTCGATCACGAGCACCTCGCGGCCCTCGATGCGCCGCGCCTCGGGCTGGCGTTTCCAGACCAGGCCCCCGCCCTGCGTGGCGCCGCGGTAACGCGTGGCGTGGAGGTAATCGATCTCGAACGCGAACGGCAAGCGCCGCGCGATCTCGGCGGTCGGCTGCAAGCCGCCGACCATCACGCACAGGATCAGCGGGTTGCGGTCGCGGTAAGTCGCGGTGATGGCACTTGCGAGCCGGTCGTACGCCTGCTGCACCGCGGCCTCTTGGTGCAGGCAGTCAGCCGCGGCGAGTACCCGCTCGGCTTCGCGACGCAGGTCGCTCATCGGTTCGCCCGGTAGAGGCGCATGAGTCGGCGGCTCGCGGCCGGATCGGGGCGCAGCTTATTCATCGCGTCCATGAGCTCGACCAGCGCCGGGCGGTTGTTGCAGACGGGCAGCATGTCGCAGCCGGCCTTCAGCGCCAGTTCCGCGCGCTCGGCATACGAGCCGATCACGGCGGCACCGCCCATCGACAGGTCATCGCAGAATACCGCGCCCTTGAAGCCGAGCCGCTTGCGCAGCACGCCCTGGATCCACTTGCGCGACAGCGACGCGGGCGTGTCGTCGAGCGCCGTGTAGCGCACATGCGCCATCATCACCGACGGCACGCCGGCCTTGATCAGCGCGGCGAATGGCTTCAAGTCGGTGCGCTCGATCTCCTTGAGCGACCGCGCATCGACCGGCAGCTCGTGGTGCGAGTCGGCGGCGACGGCGCCGTGTCCCGGGAAGTGCTTGCCGGTGGCGGCCATGCCGGCGCTGGTGAGACCCGCGCAGAACGCCTTCGCCAGCGCGATGACCGCAGCGGGCTCGCGCGCGAAGGCGCGGTCGCCGATCACGGCGCTGACCCCGTGGTCGAGGTCGAGCACCGGTGCAAAGCACAGGTCGATGCCGTGGGCGGCCAGCTCGTTGCCGAGGATCTGCGCTTGCGCGCGCGCCCAGCCCAGCCCCTTGTCCTTCTCGCCGGCGTAGAGCTGGCCGATCCAGCCCATCGCCGGGATGCGCGTGAAGCCGTCGCGAAAGCGCTGCACGCGGCCGCCTTCGTGGTCGACCGCGACCAGCAGCCGCGGCGCACGGCCTTCGCGCAGGCTCTGCAGCTCGCGGGTGAGCGCGCGGAGCTGCTCGTTGTTGTGGTAATTGCGCGTGAACAGGATGACGCCGCCGACCCGCGGATCGCGCAGCAGCTCGCGGTCCTCGTCCGTCAACTCGAGGCCAGCGACGTCGGCCATCAGCGGGCCGAGCTCCTTTACGGGCCGCGGCGTCGGGCGTCGCGCTGCCTTCTTCGCAGCGGGTTTCCGCGCGGGCTTCGCCTTGGGCTTTGGTTTGTTTTTGGCCTTACTCATGAATGTCCACCTCTGTGCCGGGCGAGACGAGGTCGAACAGCTCGACGATGTCGTCATTCGCCATGCGCACGCAGCCGTGCGAGCCGGGCGTCCCTAGCGTCGTCGAGTCCGGCGTACCGTGCAGATAGATATAGCGGCGCATGGTATCGACGTCCCCGCGGCGGTTGCGACCCGGCTCGAGGCCGGACAGCCAGAGGATGCGCGTGAGGATCCAGTCGCGGCCGGGAAATTGCGCGTGCAGCTCGGGCGACCAGCGCTCGCCGGTCGGGCGCCGCGCGACAAACACCGTGCCGGGTGCGGCACCCCGGCCGACCTTGGCGCGAATCTGGTGGCGGCCGCGCGGCGTGCAGAAGCTGCCGTTGCGTTCCCCAGCACCCCTGGCGGCCGTCGACACGCGGTAGTCCCGCAACACCCGCGTCCCTTCCAGCAGGCGCAGCTGCTGCGTCGACAGGTCGATCTCGATGCGAAGCTTGTTCAATGTCCGGGCCAGTTGGAATACGGATGCAGCGCGAGGGCGTGATTGTAATAGCGACGGTCGTGCGTGACCTCTTCCCCGAGCCAATGCGGACGCTGGAACACCTCGTCCTCGCGCGACAACTCGAGCTCTGCCACCACCAAGCCCGCGTTGGCGCCGCTGAACTCGTCGATTTCCCAGGTGTGGCCGTGGTGCTCGACAAAGTGCCGCACCTTCTCGAGGCGGCCGACGCAGAGCTTCGCGAGGATCTCGCGCGCATCGGCCAGCGGGACCTCGTAGTCGAACTCGGCGCGCGCGGCGCCGACGACGGCCGCCTTGATGTTGAGCCGCGCCGTGGCGCCTTCGGTTCGCACGCGTACCGAAGCCTTGCCGTCCTCGCGCGACAGGTAGCCCTGGTCCATGTTCACGGAGCGGCCCACGTCCTTGCGCCAACCGTCGTCCTTCAACAGGAACTTGCGCTCGATCTCCAGGCCCATCAATGCCTCTCGAACAGCGCCATCGATTCGACGTGGTTGGTGTGCGGAAACATGTCGAGCACGCCGGCGCGCGCGAGGCGCCAGCCGGCAGCGACCAGCGTGGCGGCGTCCCGCGCCAAGGTGCCGGGATGGCAGGACACATAGACGACGCGCGCGGGCCGCGCCGCGATCACCGCCGGCAGCACCTCCTGCGCGCCGGCGCGGGGCGGATCGATCAGCACGGCGTCGTACGGCGCCGCGAGCCAATCGGCCTTGGGGTCCACCTTGAACAGGTCCGAGTGCACGAAACGCGCCGTCAGGCCATTCGCGGACGCATTGGCGCGCGCACGTTCGACCAGCCCGGCTTCGCCCTCGACGGCCGTGACCTGCGCGCCGGCGCGTGCGAGCGGCAGCGAAAAGTTGCCGAGGCCGCAGAACAGCTCGAGCACGGTCATGCCGGGGGTTACGCCAAGCCAGTCGATCGCTTGCCGCACCATCTGGCGATTGACGCTGTCGTTGACCTGGATGAAGTCGGTGGGCCGGAACTCGAGTGCGAGGTCACTGCCGTCCGGCGAGAACGTCAGCGGCGCAGGCGCGGTGCCATCGAGCGGCTTGATGGTGTCGTAGCCGCCAGTCTGCAGGTGCAGGTCGATGTCATGCTCGCGCGCGAACGCGCGCAGCGCGTCGAGGTCCGCGGGTGTCGGCGCCTGCATCACGCGCAGCACCAGCGCGACGCGCGCGGCCGCGGCGACCTCGATCTGCGGCACCAGCGTGTTGATGTTCAGGCGGCCCACCAGCTCGGCCAGCGCTCGCAGCTTCAAGCCGACGCGCGGATCGAGCACGACGCACGACTCCAGTTGCGCCACGAACGGGCTGTCGGTCTCGCGGAAGCCGACCAGCACCCCGCCCTTCTTCGCGACGTGCTTGACGGATAAGCGGGCGCGGCGCCGATAGCCCCAGGCCTCCCCGCGGATCGCTGGCGCAAGGGCCTCTGGCTTCACCTTGCCGATGCGCTCCAGGGCATCGAGCAACTGCTTCTGCTTGAACGCGATCTGCCCATCCGCCGACAAATGCTGCAGGCTGCAGCCGCCGCACAGTCCGAAATGCGCGCAGCGTGGCGCGACGCGCTCGGGCGCGGCCTGCTCCACCGCGATCAGTTCGCCTTCGTCGGCCTGACGGCCCGGTCGGCGCAGCGCGTAGCGCACCCGCTCCCCCGGCAGCGCGCCCTTGATGAAGGTGACCTTGCCGTCGACGCGCGCGAGGCCCTGACCCTCGTGGGTCAGGTCAATGATGTCGGCGGTGTGTTGCGGCGCATCCGGCCGCGCGCCGGCATGCCTCAGGCGGCCCATGCGTCCCGAAACTCGCGCCAGTGCTGCGCATCGCTGCGGTTCAGGAACTCACGCGCGCGCGCCATCTCATCCTGGTAAGCCGCGGCGTCGAGCTTGCCGCGCATCAGCAGGAAGCGCAGGTAGATCAGCCAGGTGTTCAACACGTCGGTTTCGCAATACGCGCGAATCTCGGCGATCTTGCCGTCGCGGAACGCGCCGGCGACCTGCGAGCCGTCCATGCCGAGCTTGCCCGGCAGCCCGAGCAGCACCGCCATTTCGTGCAGCGGCGCGTAGTTGCGGCCGTTGTACAGCGCCAGCACGTCCATGAGGTCGGTGTGGCGGAAGCCGTAGCGGCCGATGTAGTTGTCCCATTTTGCCTCGCCGTCGAGGGCCCAGTACGACGGCGCGGCGATGCCGTGCTTCAGCGCGCGGTAGTGCAGCACCGGCAGGTCGAAGCCGCTGCCGTTCCAGGACACCAGCACCGGCCGGTACTTGTCGATGCCGCCGAAAAACTGACGCACCAGCTCGGCCTCGCCATCGGCCTCGGTGCCGAGCGACAGTACGCGCAGCTCGTCCTTGTGGCGCAGCACGAGCGAGATCGCGACGACTCGCTGCAGGTGTGAAGGCTGGAACTCGTTGCCGCGCAACTGCAGCCGCTGCGCCGCCATCGCCTGCGTCACCGCGGTGTCGTCGAGGCCGTCGAGGCCGAGCAGCCGGCGGCCGGTTTCGGCGTCGGGGACCGTTTCGATGTCGAAGACGAGGATCGGTTCTTTCATATTCCTTCGGAGCATCCCTTCGGAACGCGATCCTTCGCTTCGCTCAGGATGACACTCAAGGGGGAAACACCCCGGTCGAGATGTAGCGGTCGCCACGATCCGGAATGATGGTCACGATGGTCGCGTCTTTCAGTTCACGCGCAAGTTGCAGCGCCGCGTAGACCGTGCCGCCGCCGGAAGGCCCGCAGAACAGGCCCTCCTCCGCGGCGAGCTGGCGCGTCATGTCCATCGCCGGCGCGGCAGCGACCTCGATGATGCGATCGACGCCCGCACGCTCGAAAATCTTTGGCAGGTATTCCTCGGGCCACTTGCGGATGCCCGGGATCGACGACTCGCCGTCGGGCTGCACGCCGACGATCTGGATCCCGGCGTTGCGCTCGCGCAGGAAGCGGCCGCAGCCCATGATCGTGCCGGTCGTGCCCATCGACGAGACAAAGTGGGTGATCGCACCTTGCGTGTCGCGCCAGATTTCCGGACCGGTGCCTTCGTAGTGCGCGCGCGGATTGTCGGGATTGGCGAACTGGTCGAGTACGCGGCCCTTGCCTTCGGCCTGCATCTTCATCGCCAGGTCGCGCGCGCCTTCCATGCCCTGCTTCTGCGTGACCAGGATGATCTCGGCGCCGAAGGCCTTCATCGCGGCGCGGCGTTCCACCGACAGGTGCTCCGGCATGATCAGGATCATCCGGTAGCCCTGCGTTGCCGCGACCATCGCCAGGGCGATGCCGGTGTTGCCGCTGGTGGCTTCGATCAGCGTGTCGCCGCGCTGGATCTCGCCGCGTTCGGCCGCGCGGCGCATCATCGAATAGGCCGGCCGGTCCTTGACCGAGCCGGCCGGGTTGTTGCCCTCGAGCTTGGCCAGCAGCGTGTTGCTGCCGATGCCCGGTAGCCGCACGAGGCGCACCAGCGGCGTGTTGCCGATGGTGTCGGCGAGGCTCCTGATTGGCATCAGCGCTGCAGCACCGCGACCGCACCGACAATGCCGCCCTCGTCCGACAGCGACACGTGCGTGGCGCGGATCTGCAGGCGCTTCATGCGCGCCGCGAGGCGCTTGCTGAAGACGAATTGCGGCTGACCCGAGGACTTGCGGATCGCGCCGACATCGTCGTGCGAGATGCCGAAGAAGCCGGTGCCCATCGCCTTGACGAAAGCCTCCTTGATGGCGAACGACTTGGCGAGGTATTGCACGGGCCGTGCCGCGGCTTCGTACTCCTTGCGCTCCAGCGGGTGCAGCAGCCGCTCGACGAAACGCTCGCCGTGGCGCTCGAAAACCACCTCGATGCGCTTGACGCGCAACACATCGATGCCGATGCCGTAGATCGAGCCGGGAATCGCCCGGGCGGCGCGCCGTGCCTTCTTCATCGCGCCGCGTCCATCGCGGCACGCATCTCGCGCACCGCCGACCCGAAGCCGACACTCAATGCGCGGGCGACGATGCTGTGGCCGATGTTGAGCTCCACGATTTCCGGGATGGCGGCGATGGGCCCGACATTATCCAGATTCAGGCCGTGGCCGGCATGCACCTCGAATCCGGCGGCATGGGCCAGGCGCGCGAAGCGGATGATCCGCGACAGCTCTCGCTTGCGCGCGGCCGCGCCGCGCGCGTCGGCGTAGGTACCCGTGTGGATCTCGAGGTGCGGCGCGCCGGTTGCGCCGGCGGCCGTGAGCTGGCGCGGATCGGGGTCGATGAACAGCGCCACGGCGATGCCCTCACGCGCGAGTTTGCGGCAGGCCGCGCGCACCGCAGGCAATGCGCCGGCGACGTCGAGGCCGCCTTCGGTGGTCAGCTCCTGGCGCCGTTCGGGCACGAGGCAGCAGAACGGCGGTCGCGCGGCTCGCGCAAGGCGCACCATCGGCGCCGTCACCGCCATCTCGAGGTTCACCGGCGTGCGGCGGCCGCGCAGCATGCGCTCGACGTCATGCTCCTGGATGTGGCGCCGATCCTCGCGCAGGTGGATGGTGATGCTGTCGGCGCCCGCGCGCATCGCGTCGCGGCCCGCCTCGACCGGGTCGGGGTACACGGTGCCGCGCGCCTGGCGGATGGTGGCGACGTGGTCGACGTTGACGCCCAGTCGGATCGGGATTGGGGAAAGACGCGTGCGGACTTTCATTTCCGTTCTTCCCTGATTCCTGATCCCGAATCCCTGATTCCCCGAAGCGCGCGCAGCATCTCCGGCGTCCGCAACGCCCGGTCCCCGAGATGCGGTTTCAGTGCCGCGCGCAGGAGGCGGCGCGCGTCGCGCAGGCTCTCCTCGGTCTGCAGCGACTCCTCGGCTAAAGCCAGCAGGCTCGCGCCGCGATACGCATCCGGGCCGGGCTCGGCCAGTCGCAGGCCGCCTTCCGGGTCGTAGCCGTACCAGGACTCCGGCTCGGTGGTCTCCGGCACATGCACCGCGTAGCCGAGCTCGGCCAGCAGGTGCAGCTCGAACACGCGCAGCGCGCGCACCCCTCCCTCGCCGCCCAGCGCCGCCAGCGCTTCGCAATAACTCGAGTACAACTCGGGATGCGCGTCGCGTCGCGGCAGCAGGCGCAGCACCAGCTCGTTGAGGTACCAGCCGGAGAACACCGCTTCCCCGGCGAGCGTCGCCGGCCGGCCCGCGGCTTCCGCGCCGGTCAGGGTGCCGAGCTCGCCGCCCTCGCTCCACGACAACAGCAGGGGCTGGAACGGTTGCAGCAGGCCGCGCAGCCTCGACTTGGCTCCGCGCACGCCGCGTGCGACCAGGCCGACGCGGCCGTGGCCGGCGGTCAGCGCCTCGAGCAGCGCGCTGGTCTCGCGGTAAGGCCGGACGCTGAGCAGGAACCCCGGCTCGAGCGGCACGCGCTTCATCGGGATTGGTAGCCGAAACGCTTGAGCGCGTCGGGATCGTCGGTCCAGTTCTTCGACGCGCGCGCCCAGATCTTGAGGAACACCTGCTGGCCGAGGCGCTTTTCCATCTCGCGGCGAGCGGCGACGCCGACGGCCTTCAGGGCCTGGCCCTTTTCGCCGATGACGATCGCCTTCTGGTTCTCGCGCTCGACCCAGACCACCGCTTCGATGCGCGTGAGCTTGGCTTCGCGCTCGAGCTTTTCGATCTGCACGGTGAGCACGTAGGGCAGCTCCTGGCGCAAGCGCTCCATCAGTTTTTCGCGCACGATCTCGGCCAGCGTGAACGAGAGGTCCTGCGCGTCGACCTGGCCTTCGTCGTACAGCGCGGGGCCTTGCGGCATGCGCGCAACGAGCTGGTCAGCCAGCGCGAGCAGGTTGTCGCGCTTGAGCGCCGACACCGGCAGGATGAAGGCCCACTCGCGTCGCGTCGCCTGTTGCTGGATCTCGGGCAGCAAGCGCGACTTGTCGGCGACCTTGTCGACCTTGTTGATGACCAGCGCGACCGGCGCCTTGACGCGGACGAGGCGCGACAGCACCGCGTCATCCTCCTCATTCCATTTGCCGGCCTCGACGACGAACAGCACCAGGTCGATCGAGTCGTCGAGCGTAGAGGCTGCGGTGTCGTTGAGGTAGCGATTGAGCGCGCGACCGCCCGACTGCATATGCAGGCCCGGCGTGTCGACCAGCACCACCTGCGCGCCGGGGCGATGGATCACGCCCTGGATGCGGTGGCGAGTGGTCTGCGGCTTGCGCGTGACGATGCTGACCTTCTGGCCGACCATTGCGTTGACCAGCGATGACTTGCCAACATTGGGACGCCCCACCACCGCGACCATCCCGCTACGCATGGCGTGCCTCCTGGATCCGGTTGAGCATGATCGCCGCTGCGTCCTGCTCCGCGGCCTTGCGGCTGCCGGCATGGCCTTCGCAAACTTCGTCGCCGTCGGCGAGCCGGCACTGCACGGTGAACTGCTGGCGGTGCGGAGGGCCTTCGGCGGCCTGCACCACGTAGATCGGCAGCAGCCGACCGTGTCCCTGCAGGAATTCCTGCAGGCGCGTTTTCGGATCCTTGAGCGAGTCCGCGTCGGGAAGCTGGTCGAGCGCTTCGCGCAACAACTGCACGCAAACCTTCTCGCCGGCCGCGAAGCCACCATCGAGATACACCGCGCCGAGCACGGCCTCGAGTGAGTCGGCGAGGATCGAGGCACGGTGCTGGCCGCCGCTGCGCAGTTCCCCCGCGCCGAGGATCAGCACGTCGCCGAGTCCGAGCCGGTCGGCCTGTCGCGCGAGAGATTCTTCGCAGACGACGCTTGCGCGCAGGCGCGACAAGTCACCCTCGGGCGCCTCGGGGCGCGTGCGGTACAGGGTGTCGGCAACGACGAAGTTGAGCAGGCCGTCGCCGAGGAATTCGAGGCGCTCATTGCTCGAGCCCGGCGCGGAGCGGTGCGTCAGCGCGAGCTCGAGCAACCCGATATCGCGGAATTCGTGGCCCAGCAGGCGCGTGAAGCGCTGCAGGGCCGGCCCTTCAGTCAATTCCGCCACCACCGCCCTTCATGGGACATGTGTTGTCGAACGAGACGACGAGCGAGATGTTGTAGAACAGCTCGGTGCGCGCCTCGTAGTCGTACTGCAGCGCACGACCCGTGGGAGCCTTGACCAGCTTGACGTCCTCGACGCGCAGCGTCGTGATGCCTTCGACGTCCCAGCGCGTGCGCATCGCGCGCCGCAGCTCGGCCAGCGGCAGGCCGGCATTGCCCGGGTCGTCCGCAGTCGCCTTGACCACGCGCTGGATCGACAACTCGGCGAGGTAGATCGGCACGAGCTTGAGCACGACGAGCGCGACGAAACCGATGACGCCGAGGGTGAACAACCAGCCCCACAGACCCAGACCCCGCTGACGCTGACGCAGTTGCATGACGCCCCCTGTCGTTTACTTGATGGTGTTGCCGATGCGCGACCAGTTGGGCCGCATGCGGTTGCCGTCCCAGCTCATCCAGACGAGGAACGCGCGCCCGACCAGATGGCCCTCGGGCACCGTGCCCCAGCGCCGGCTGTCATCGCTGCCGTCCCGGTTGTCGCCCATCATGAAGTACTGGCCTTCCGGCACCTCGAACTCGAAATCCTCGGCGGCTCGCCCGGCCTGGACCATCAACTCGTGCCGTACCGCGCCGAGCGACTCCTGGAAGTGGTACACCATGCCCGCGGGCGAGTGCTCGGCAGTATAGCCGGGCGTATTCGCCGGCATCGGGTCGAGCGGCACCGGCTCGCCGTTCAGGATCAGCTGCTTGTTGCGATACGCAATGCGGTCGCCGGGCAGGCCGATGACGCGCTTGATGAAATCCTTGCTCGGATCGACCGGATAGCGGAACACCACGACATCGCCCCGCTCCGGCGCGCCGAGCGCCAGCAGCTTGGTGTGGAACACCGGGTCGCGCAGGCCGTAGGCAAACTTGTTGACCAGGATGAAATCGCCGATCGCCAGCGTCGGGATCATCGAGCCCGATGGGATGCGAAACGGCTCGGCGAGGAACGAGCGCAGCAGCAGCACCAGCAGGATCACCGGGAAGAACGAGCGCGAGAAGTCGATGACCCCGTTCGGCTGGTCCGGCGCACCGGGTGGCAGCGCGGCGCGGCGCCGCGGCGCGAGCCACCATTTGTCGAGCGCCCAGACCACGCCGGTGACGAGCGTGAGCAGTGTCAGGATGACGGCGAAATCGAAATCGATGTTGTCGGTCATTTCTTGCGCTCGACGCCCAGCACGGCGAGGAAGGCTTCTTGCGGAATCTCGACCGTGCCGACCTGTTTCATGCGCTTCTTGCCCTCTTTCTGCTTGTCCAGCAATTTTCGCTTGCGCGAAACGTCGCCGCCATAGCACTTGGAGATGACGTCCTTGCGCAGCGCCTTGACCGTGCTGCGCGCGATGATCTTGCTGCCGATCGCGGCCTGGATGGCGATGTCGAACTGCTGGCGGTGGATCACGTCCTTCATTTTCTCGCACAGGTCGCGGCCGCGGTTGTACGAGGCTTCGCTGTGGACGATGGTAGCGAGCGCGTCGACCTTGTCGCCATTGACCAGCACGTCGAGCTTGACCAGGTCGCCGGCCTGGAAGCGGTCGAAGTCGTACTCGAACGAGGCATAACCGCGCGACACGCTCTTGAGCCGATCGAAGAAGTCGAGCACGACCTCCGCCAGCGGCATCTCGACCTCCATCTGCACCTGGTTGCCGTGATAGCGCAGGTTGCGCTGGCTGCCGCGCTTCTCCATGCACAGCTGCATGACCGGGCCGACGTATTCCTGCGGCATGAGGATGCGCGCAACGATGATGGGCTCGCGGATCTCGTCGTAGAGGCCGGCCTCAGGCAGCTTGGCCGGGTTGTCGATCTGGATCACGCCCTTGTCATGGCTCAGCACGACCTCGTACACCACGCTCGGCGCGGTGGTGATGAGGTTCATGTTGTATTCGCGCTCGAGCCGCTCCTGCACGATGTCCATGTGCAGCATGCCCAGATAGCCGACGCGGAAGCCGAAGCCCAGCGCCATCGAATTCTCGGGCTCGAATTGCAGTGCCGAGTCGTTGAGGCGCAGCTTCTGCAGCGATTCGCGGAAGGTCTCGAAGTCCTCGGCATCGACCGGGAACATGCCGGCGAACACCCGCGGCTGCACGCGCTGGTAGCCCGCCAGCGCCGTGGCGCAGGGCCGCGACGCGTGGGTCAGCGTGTCGCCCACCGGCGCCCCGAAGATGTCCTTGATGCCAGCGACCAGGAAGCCGACCTCGCCGGTGACCAGCGCGTCGCGCGACACGCGCTTGGGCGTGTGCGCGCCGAGCATCGTGACTTCGTAGTCCTTGCCGGTGGACATCACGCGGATCTTGTCGCCCTTCTTCACCGCGCCGTTGTAGATGCGCACCAGCGAGACCACGCCCAGGTAGTTGTCGAACCAGGAATCGACGATCGAGGCCTGCAGCGGCGCCGCCGGGTCGCCCTTGGGCGCCGGCAGCTTGGCCACCACGGCCTCGAGCACATCCGGGACGTTGAGCCCGGTCTTGGCCGAGATGCGGATCGCCTCGGTCGCGTCGATGCCGATGATCTCCTCGATCTCCTCGGCCACGCGATCGGCCTCGGAGTTCTGCAGGTCGACCTTGTTGAGCACCGGCAGCACCTCGAGCTTCAGCTCGATGGCGGTGTAGCAGTTGGCCACGGTCTGGGCCTCGACGCCCTGGGTCGAGTCCACCACCAGCAGCGCGCCCTCGCAAGCCGCCAGTGAGCGGCTGACTTCGTAGCTGAAGTCGACGTGGCCGGGGGTGTCGATGATGTTGAACTGGTACTGCTGGCCGTCGCGCGCCTTGTAGTTCAGCGACACGGCCTGCGCCTTGATGGTGATGCCGCGCTCGCGCTCGATCGGGTTGTTGTCGAGCACCTGCTCGGTCATCTCGCGCTCTTCCAGTCCACCGCACAGCTGGATGAAGCGGTCGGCCAGCGTCGACTTGCCGTGGTCGATGTGGGCGATGATCGAGAAATTCCGGATGTGGGACTGCTGCATGAACTTCTGCGGCGCGAAAGGCGGCGAAGTATACCGGACGGAGGGCTACTTTCCCCGTTAAATAAACAACTTGCGCCATGTGGCAACCATCTTTTGTGGGAGGGGCCCTGGCCACAGAAGCCGTGATCAGGTCAGCGAATCGGCGTCGAACCGCGTGGCGCAGAGCAAAGCGCCCGAGGAATCGAGCAGCACCGGAATTTTGAGGCCCCAGCGGCGCGCCCATTCCGCGTCGTCGTCGACGCAGGCCTCTTCGATCTCGAAGCGGCCTGGGAACGCCTGCTCAAGCTCGACCCTGAACTCCTCGCACAGCCCGCATTCCGGCCGCGTCAGCAGCAGCAGGCGCGGCTTACTCGTCACTACCGGCCGGCGGCACGTCCAGGGCGAGGAAGGTCGGCTGGCCGCGGCGCTGCACCAGCAACGGGAATGAGCGGCCCGGCGTGAGGCGGCCGATGACCTCGGCGAGGCGCTGCGGGCTGTCGATCTCGTTGCCGCTGATGGTCAGCAGGATGTCGCCCGGCAGCAAGCCCGCGTCGCGGCCGGGGCCGTCTTGGACCTCGAGCACCATCGCACCGCCGGAGACGATCTGCGCGCGCGTGCGCTCTTCGGGGGTCAGCGAACGCACGACGATGCCATGGGTTCCAGACACGGCCTGCGGCGGCCGCTCGGCCTGCGGCTCGCTGGCCGGCTCGGGCTCGAGCGTGCCTACCACCACCTTGACCGTCACCGCCTTGCCCTCGCGCAGGATCTTGAGCGAAACGGTGGTGCCCGGATCGGTGTTGCCCACCATCGGCGGCAACGCGCTCGACAGCGGGATGTCGTGCCCTTCGAAACTCAAGATGACGTCGCCGACCAGCACGCCGGACTGTTCGCCGGGCCCGCCCGGCACCACGCGAGCCACCAGCGCGCCCTCCGGTCGCTCCAGCCCGAACGACTGTGCGAGGTCGCGCGTGACTTCCTGCACGACCACGCCGAGCCAGCCGCGCGAAACCTTGCCGGTGTCCTTCAGCTGCTGCGCAACCTTGGCAGCGACGTCGATGGGGATCGCGAACGACACGCCCATGTAGCCACCGGTCTGGCTGAAGATCTGCGAGTTCACGCCGACCACTTCGCCCCTGACGTTGAACAGCGGTCCGCCGGAGTTGCCGGGATTGATCGCGACGTCGGTTTGCAGGAACGGCACGTAGTTTTCGTTGGGCAGCGCACGGCCCTTGGCAGAGACGATGCCGGCGGTCACGGAGTAGTCGAAGCCGAACGGCGAGCCGATGGCGAGCACCCACTCGCCGACGCGCAGCTGGGTGACATCGCCGATCTTCACCGCCGGCAGGCCAGACGCCTCGATCTTGAGCAGCGCAAGGTCGCTGCGCTCGTCGGTGCCGATCAGCTTGGCAGGGAACTGGCGCCGGTCGGACAACTTGACGATGACCTCGGTGGCATCGCGCACCACGTGGCGATTGGTGAGGATGTAACCGTCGGCCCAGAGAATCAGTCCCGAACCCAGCGATTGCGGTTGCACCAGCGGCGCATCGGCTGGCGCGCCGCCCTCGTCGGGCGTCTCCCCGCCCTCGCCGAAGAAGCGGCGGAAGAATTCGTTGAACGGGGTCTCCTCGGACCCTTGCGCCACCGTCTCGCCCGGCGTGACGGTGGTGCTGATGTTGACCACGGCCGGGCTGGCCTGCTCGACGAGGTCGGCAAAGTCCGGATAGCGGCCGCCGCTGGAGCGGTCACACGCCGAGGCGGCGAGCGCGAGCACGGCTGCGAGTAGCGGCGCTGCGCGGCGGACGGATGCGAGCACGTGCGGGGTCAAATGGCGGGAGGTGGCTGGAGGCGGCGCGAACTTCAACACGGCCCCCGGCCGCGCGCAACCTGTGGGCTCAGCGCGCCGTCGTCTCGATCGGCCGGAAGCCTTCGGCGATCAGGCGCACGGTCGAGGCGGGCACCTCACCGACCACGGTGACCAGCCGGGCGCCGGCCGTTCGCGCGTGAGCGTGCAGCCCGCCAAGGCTCGATGACCCGTCGGGCTGTTGCCCGGCTTCCCGCGGTGCACTGAACACCGACACCGCGGACAGCCCGTCGGACAACAGTGCGTGTTCGATGATCCCAATCCCGCCCGGCGCCGGCCGCTGCGTGCGCGCGACCTCGTGGAAGCCCGGCGGCAGTTGCACCAACTGCCACGATGCGTGCGCACTGGCGGTCTCGCTCCCGCGCGGCGTGCCCTGCCATTGCGTCAGTGATCCGGGTGGCGACTCGAACGCCGTGTCGGCGATCGACGAAGGAAACGCGACCTCGGTGAAAATCAGTTGTTCGATCGTGCGGCCGGCGGAGTCACGCAGGGCAACGCGCAGTGGCACCGCAGTCTCGCGGTCGGCGCAGATTTCGTAGCCGTAGCGGTACTCGTCGCGCGGCTGGAGCGCGAGCCCTCGGCACGCACGGCCGGCGACCCGGGCCTCGCCCAGGTCGCGAAAGCGGTAGTGGTCGGCCGCCCTGGTCAAGGCGGCTGCGGTGAGGACCGGAAACAGCCCGCCCGCGCGGCCGGTCTGCAACGGGGGTGAATCGCCCGCGCAGGACAGGCGGTCGCCATCCTGGAGGATTTCGCGCGGCTTGCCGGTGAGCGTCGTCAATCGCTCCTGCGTCGCGCCGCGATGCTGACGGTGCACGACGCGCAGTACTTCCATGGAGTTGGCGTGGCGGTAAACGACCACGCCCTGGTAGCTGGCCTGGCGCGCAGCCTCGCTGACGCGCAGCAGCCATGCCGCCGGATCGGCAGCGGTAGCGGTAGCGCCAGCAGGAAGCGCCAGGGCGAGCGCAACAGCCGGCCACCGCATCCGCATCAGGGCGCGCGCTCGGCCGCGCTCAGCTCGGCGTGCGCCGCGTAGCGGGCATAGCCCAGGGTGCCGCCGACGCCATGGCGGGCGCGCGATTGGCTGTGTGCGAGCACGTATTCGCGCAGGTCGACGACCCGGCTCGTGCGTACCGAGTCTGCGGCGATCGCGGAGGCTGCGACAGCCTGTGCCGCAGGCGTCTCAGGCTTGAGGGCAAGAACGGCTGCCCCACCGACCGCGGCGGCGACCAAACCGGCGGCGAGCGGGCGCCAGCCCGCCGAAGCCGGTTGTACAGCCCGCCGGAGGGGGACGATTCTGGCATCGGGATGGTCGGGTAACGCCGCCATGACGCGCTCGGCGAAGCCCGGGGCCTTGCGAATCTGCGTGCCTTGCAAGGCCTCGCGGGCCAGCACCAGGCGGCTCAGCTCCTCGCGGAGCGCCGGATTCTGCTCCAGTTGACGGAGCAGGCGATCCATTTCAGGAAGGGACAGTTCCCCATCCAGCATGGACGAAAGCGAATCTACGTTCATAAACACCACCTCCTAAAGCCCTGATCGGCCTCAGGGCCCCCCCTGAGTGTCTCTTAAACCACACAGTTTGGGAAAAGTTCCGGCACTGGCGGGGGCTTAGGGGTGTTTTACTACTTAAGGAGGGGCTGCAGCACCTCGTCGATGGCGGCGCGGGCGCGGAAGATGCGGGACCGTACGGTGCCGATCGGGCACTCCATGGCCAGCGCGATTTCCTCGTACGACAGGCCCTCCAGTTCGCGCAAGGTGATGGCCTGGCGCAAATCGGCCGGCAGCCGGGCGATGGCTTCGGTGACCTTGTCGCGGATCTCGTCCGACAGCGTCACCGCTTCCGGCGTGTCGATATCGCTCATTTGGTCGGTATGACCGAACAATTCGGCGTCGACGACGTCAATATCCTGTGACGCCGGACGGCGCTTCCGCGCGACCAGGAAATTTTTCGACGTGTTGATGGCGATGCGGTAGAGCCAGGTGTAGAACGCCGACTGGCCGCGGAAGCCGTTGAGGGCGCGATACGCCTTGATGAACGACTCCTGCGCGACGTCGAGGCCATCGGCCTCGCCGACCAGGCGCTCGACCAGCTGGACGATCTTGTGCTGGTAGCGACGCACCAGCACGTCGAACGCGGTGCGATCGCCCGCCTGAGCACGCGCAACCAGTTGATCGTCGAGGGCGACGACCGGCTCGAGCTCCAAGGCAGCGACGTCAGCAACGACATCGGGGAGCGCTTCGGGCAACACGTGTTGGACCGCGTGTGTCATGGCAGTTTCCGGTTGTGTAAGTTGTTCGTCCATGGCGTTTTTGTAGCGCGAAGCGGTTACACTCGCCACGCGTTGCAAATCGGCGACAAAAAACGTCCGAAAAAGGCGAAAACCGACACTTTATGGCGCCTCCTGATGTCCTCATCCTCGGCAGCGGCGCAGCGGGACTCTCGTGCGCGCTGCGTTTGGCGCAGCGCGGACACGCCGTCACGATGGTCTCCAAGGGCACGCTTTCGGGCGGCAGCACGCTGTGGGCGCAGGGCGGCATCTCCGCCGTCCACGATGTCAACGACTCACTCGAGAACCACGTGCGCGACACACTGCGCGCGGGCGATGGCTTGTGCGATGAGCGCGCCGTGCGCTTCACGGTCGAGCGCGGGCCCGCCTGCATCCGCTGGTTGATCGAGCAGGGCGTCAAGTTCACGCGCGACGAGGAGGATTCCACCGGCGCCACGCTGCACCTCACGCGGGAAGGCGGCCACAGCCATCGCCGCGTGGTCCACGCCGCTGACGCGACCGGCCACGCGGTCGAGACCACCCTCGCCTCGCTCGCCGCCGCGCACCCGCTGATCCGCGTGCGCGAGCACTGCGTGGCGGTGGACCTGATCGTCGACCGCGCGCTGAACGAGGTGCGCGGCGCCTACCTCTACGACAGCGCGCGCGGCCGCGTCGAGGCGGTGGCGGCCAAGGCCGTTGTCCTTGCGACCGGCGGCGCGAACATGGCGTACCTGTACTCGAGCAACCCCAACGGCGCCTCGGGTGACGGCATCGCGATGGCGTGGCGCGCGGGCTGCCGCGTCGCCAACATGGAATTCATGCAGTTCCATCCGACCATCCTGTACCACAAGGATTCGCGGACGTTCCTCATCTCGGAGGCCTTGCGCGGCGAAGGCGCCCTGTTGAAATTGCCGGAGCTGCAGCCCAGCGGCATCCGCGCCGGTGAGCGCTTCATGCCGCGCTTCGACGAGCGCGAAGAACTGGCGCCGCGCGACATCGTGGCGCGCGCGATCG
This sequence comes from Verrucomicrobiia bacterium, assembly GCA_035526825.1. Lineage (GTDB taxonomy): Bacteria > Pseudomonadota > Gammaproteobacteria > Nevskiales > Nevskiaceae > JACPFV01. The sequence goes on from DATLBT010000034.1 coordinate 17,416, forward strand.
ACCACGAGATGAAACGGCTCGGCCTCGACTTCGTGTTCCTCGACATCACGCACAAGTCGCCCGAGTTCATCCGCGGACACTTCCCGTCGATCCACGCGCGCTGCCTGGAGCTCGGGCTCGACATGACGCGCCAGCCGATCCCGGTAGTGCCGGCAGCGCACTACACCTGCGGCGGCGTGATGACCGGTCTCGATGGCCGCACCGACGTCAGCGGGCTTTACGCGATCGGCGAGGTTGCGCATACCGGCCTGCATGGTGCCAATCGCATGGCCAGCAACTCCTTGCTCGAGTGCCTGGCCTTCGCCGAAGCCGCCGCGACCGACCTCGAGCGCGAGTTGCCCCATCGCCCGGTGCCCGGCGCCCTGCGCCCGTGGGACGAATCGCGCGTGACCGACTCCGACGAGGACATCGTCGTGTCGCACAACTGGCAGGAAGTGCGCCGCACGATGTGGGACTACGTCGGCATCGTCCGCACCGACAAGCGCCTCGCGCGCGCCGCACACCGCGTCGCGCTGCTCGACAGCGAGATCCAGGAGTATTACGGCAACTACAAGATCAGCGCCGACCTGATCGAGTTGCGCAACCTCGTCGTGGTGGCCGACCTCATCGTGCGCTCGGCCAAGGCGCGCAAGGAAAGCCGGGGCTTGCACTACACCCTGGACTATCCGCAGACCGATCCCGTCGCCGTCAACACGATCTTGCCGGGTCGGCCGCTGTAGCGAGCGAGGGGTTCTGCCAGGAGCTCTTGTGGGAGGGGCCCTCCCACAGAAAGCTAGACGGCGGGCTGCCGCTCCTGCCTCAACCGCGCGCGCAATCGCCGCTGCTCATCCGTCGATAGTTCGTCGCCGAGCAGGGCGCGGCTGCGAGTCGCGCCGGCGGCGCGGAAGTTCAGCACGATCACGAGGTCATGCACGACGCTGCTGCCCAGGAGCGTCGCCTCGCAGCGCTGGCCGCGCGCGTCTTCCAGCGTCCAGCGGCCATCCTCATGCCAGGCCAGCCGCACCAGCGCGCGCGGGCCAAAGCCGAATACCGGGTGGCGGCGTGACCAGATCCACGACACCGCGACCAGCGCGGCGAGGCCGGCGGCGACCGGTCCGCCGCGCAGCAGCGCGAGCACGGCGACCAGCACGCCGACGTGCAGCCAGAACAGGATCGTCAGCGCGCGCAGCGACGGCCGCGGCGCGAGCTCAAGCGCTGCGGAGGGCGTCGAGGACATGCGTGAACTCGGCCGGTGCGCTCGCCTGTCCCATGAGCCAGAGCCAGATTTCCGGATCCTCGTGCGCGAGCAGGCGCTCGAACTCGGCACGCTCGTCGTCGGACGCGGCATCGTAGCGGCGCGCAAAGTAGCGCTCGAGCAGCACGTCGAGCTCCTTCATGCCGCGTCGCGAGCGCCAGCGCAGGGCCTTGCGGTCCATCGACGGCTTCAACGCGGCCCGGCGAAGCGCTCGTAGAGGTAGGCTCGCAGCACCAGCGTGGCTTGCGTGTCGAGCGGCTCGAACTCCACGCCGCACTTGTAGCGCCACAGGCTGCCCTTCACCTGTTGCTCGTCCTGGACGTTGCGGATCAGCGCCGGCAAGTCCGCGCCCTGGTCGCCGACCACGTCGAGTGGAAAGCGAGCGCGGATGACGATGCGGTCGCCGGCCTTGCCGACGGAAGTCCCTGCCAGCAACTGCGCACCGGTGTTGCTGACGTCGCGGATCACGGCAGGCACCTCCGCGGCGTCCGCGGTTCCGCGCACGCTCACCGCGAGCGCCGAGCGCACGCGGTTGGCCTGGCGCTCGGCCATGTTCTCGAGCTTCTGCGGGTAGCTCAGGTGCAGGTAGGCGTACGGCTGCAGGCTCGAGCGCAGCACGGTGCAGGTGAAGCCACGCGCCTCGGCCCCGGAATAGGACCGCGCGAGCACCGCGCGGCCCTCGCTTACGTGGAGCGGCCGCCCCTCGCGCTCAGGGGTCGTCACCAGCAGGCTGCGCTCGGGCAAAAAACCGATGACCTTGACGTAGAACTGACCGCGCGTGTCGTCGTCGAGGAACTGGACCTGAAGGGACTCGCCGACTTGCAGGTCGAGGTCGGCAGCCGCCGGGCGGGCCTTGGCCGGGTGGACATTCATGCTCAGCCGCGCCGCTCGACCAGCATTTTCTTGATCTCGCCGATGGCCTTGGCCGGATTGAGGCCTTTCGGACAGGTCTTGGCGCAGTTCATGATCGTGTGGCAACGATATAGCTTGAATGGGTCTTCGAGCGCGTCGAGGCGCTCGCCGGTCGCTTCGTCGCGCGAGTCGGCGAGCCAGCGGTGGGCCTGCAGCAGCACCGCCGGGCCGAGGTAGCGGTCGCCGTTCCACCAGTAGCTCGGGCACGACGTGGTGCAACACGCGCAAAGGATGCATTCGTACAGGCCATCGAGCTTGGCGCGATCCTCCTCGGATTGCAGGCGTTCACGCGTCGGCGGCGGCGTATCCGCCTTGAGCCAGGGCTCGATCGACGCGTACTGCGCATAGAAGTGCGTGAGGTCCGGCACCAGGTCCTTCACCACGGGCATGTGCGGCAGTGGATAGATTTTCACCTCGCCGCTGACCTCGTCGCAGCCCTTGGTGCAGGCCAGCGTGTTGGTGCCGTCGATGTTCATCGAGCACGAGCCACAGATGCCCTCGCGGCACGAGCGGCGGAACGTCAGCGTCGGGTCGATCTCATTCTTGATCTTGATCAGCGCATCCAGGACCATCGGCCCGCACGCGGCCATGTCGATGTCGTAGGTATCCATGCGCGGATTAGCGCCGGAATCCGGGTCATAGCGATAGATCTTGAACGAGCGGACGTTCTTGGCGCCCGCCGGCGCGGGATGGTGTTTCCCCGCCGCCTTGTCGATGGTGGAGTTCTTCGGCAACGAAAACTGAGCCATGTCTTTTCCCTAACCCCTAATCCCTAATCCCTAATCCCTAGTACGTCCGCTTCTTCGGCGGAATCACTTCCGCTTCGGCATCGAGCGTTTCCATGTGCACCGGACGGTAGTCGATGGTGACCGCGGTCTCGCCCATGCGCCACGCCAGCGTGTGCTTGTGCCAGGCGTCGTCGTCGCGATCGGGGAAGTCCTCGTGCGCGTGCGCGCCGCGCGATTCCTGGCGGTTGGCCGCCGAGGCCAGCGTCACCAGCGCATTGCCGAGCAGGTTGTCGAGCTCGAGTGTCTCGACCAGGTCGGTATTCCAGACCATCGAGCGGTCCGACACGCCGACGTCCTCGAACGACTCGATGACCGTGTTGAGCTTGACCAAACCCTCGTCCATCGACTGCTGCGTGCGGAACACCGCAGCATGCGCCTGCATCGCCTTCTGCATGTCGAGGCGGATCTTCGCGGTCGGCAGCGTGCCCTGGGCGTTGCGCAGCTTGTCGAAGTGCGCCAGCGCCTGGTCCTCGCTGTCCTTGCTGATCGTCTTGTGCGGCGCGCCAGCCGTGAGCACTTCGGCGCAGCGCAGCGCAGCCGAGCGGCCGAACACCACGAGGTCGAGCAACGAGTTCGAGCCGAGCCGGTTGGCGCCATGCACTGACACGCAGGCGGCCTCGCCGACCGCCATCAGGCCGGGAATGACGCTGTCCGGGTTGTCGTTGCGCAGCGTGACGGCCTCGCCATGGAAGTTGGTCGGGATGCCGCCCATGTTGTAGTGAACCGTCGGCAGCACCGGGATCGGCTCGCGGGTGACGTCCACGCCGGCGAAGATCTTGGCGGTTTCGGAGATGCCCGGCAGGCGCTTGTGCAGCACCTCGGGCCCCAGGTGCTCGAGGTGCAGGTGGATGTGGTCCGCCTCCGGCCCGACGCCTCGGCCTTCGCGAATCTCGACGGTCATCGAGCGCGACACGACGTCGCGCGAAGCCAGGTCCTTGCGGTTCGGGGCGTAGCGCTCCATGAAGCGCTCGCCCTTGCTGTTGGTGAGATAGCCGCCTTCGCCGCGGGCACCTTCCGTGATCAGGCAGCCCGAACCGTAGATGCCGGTTGGATGGAACTGCACGAACTCCATGTCCTGCAGCGGCACGCCGGCGCGGAGCGCCATCGCGTTGCCATCGCCGGTGCAGGTATGCGCCGACGTGCACGAGAAATAGGCGCGGCCGTAGCCGCCGGTGGCGAGGATCACGGTGTGCGCGCGGAAACGGTGCAGCTGGCCGGTAGACAGGTCCCACGCCAGCACGCCCTTGCATGAACCGTCCTCGTCCATCAACAGGTCCAGCGCGAAGTACTCGATGAAGAATTCGCCGTTGGCCTTGAGCGACTGCTGGTACATCGCGTGCAGCATCGCGTGGCCGGTGCGATCGGCAGCGGCGCAGGTGCGCTGCGCGGTGCCCTCGCCGTTGTGCGTGGTCATGCCGCCGAACGGGCGCTGATAGATCTTGCCTTCCGGGGTGCGCGAGAACGGCACGCCCCAGTGCTCCAGCTCGATCACGGCGGGAATCGCCTCGCGACACATGTACTGGATCGCGTCCTGGTCGCCGAGCCAGTCGGAGCCCTTGACCGTGTCGAACATGTGCCAGCGCCAGTTGTCCTCGCCCATGTTGGCGAGCGCAGCCGAAATGCCGCCCTGCGCCGCGACCGTGTGGGAGCGCGTCGGGAACACCTTGGTGATGCAGGCCGTCTTCAGTCCGGCCTGGGCCAGGCCCACCACCGCGCGCAGGCCGGCGCCGCCGGCGCCGACCACGACGACGTCATATTGGTGGTTGGTAATCGGATAGGCGGCAGGCACTCAATTCCCCAGGGCGATTTTCAGGATGGCGAAGATTCCGGCAGCGGCTCCGACTGCGTGAGCGAACTTGAGCAGCAGCAGCGTGACCAGCTTGCGGCCCTCGCTGGCGACGTAATCCTCGACTACCACCTGGATGCCGAGCATCGAGTGGTAGAACAGGGTGACCACCAGCAGCGCCAGCATCACGGCCACGCTGGGCGCCGACGCCCAGTGCTTCACCGCCGGGAAGTTCTCCGACGAGAGTTGCGCGACGCTGAACACGAACCACAGCGACAGCGGAACCAGCGCGACGGCCGACACGCGCTGAACCCAGAAGTGCTGCACGCCTTCCTTGGCGGAGCCGTAGCCTCGCGCGCGCTTCAGCGGGCTGCGCAGCGTTGCCTCTTCAGCGGGCATAGGCGACTCCCCACACCGCGACCGTCAGCAGCAACGATGCGGCCACGGCTGCATAGCCGCTGCGATAGACCACCGGGATCGAGTAGCCATGTCCCAGGTCCCAGAACAGGTGCCGGATGCCGTTGCACAGGTGGTAAAGCAGGGACCAGGTCCAGCCGAGGAGCAGCAGTTGGCCGTACCAGGCGCCCAGATGCGGCGCGAAAGAGGCGTACGTCCACGCCCCGCCAGCGATCGCCAGCAGCCAGCCAACCAGTAGCACCGCACCCACCGACAGCCCGACGCCGGTGATGCGATGGAGGATCGACAACATCGAAGTCAGCTGCGGCCGGTAGTACGGACCGATCATGAACGGCGATAAGGGCCGTGCCGGCAGGGGCTTTGCCTGTGGTGCGGGGCTGCTCATTGCGACTCCCTAAGTCTGTGCCGCCGGTCAAAGACCGTCGGGCTAAAAATCGATGCAGCGACCCTGTTTTTCCCAATCCCCGAATCGCGTCGGCTCGGTCCCGTCCCGGCGGCCGCCCAGTTCCTTCAACGCCGCTGGAACCAGCTCGACTTTCGCTTCCGCCGGCTGCGCGGGCCGATACTTGCGTACGGCCGGGTCCAGCGGCGTGGTTTCGGCGTCCTGCGTCAAGGCAAATCCGGTGGGGAAAGCGGATGCTAGTGTGACAAAATCGCCCTGCGGTTCGCAATGAACACAGATCCCACCATCGCCCTGCGCCTCGTTTCGAGCGCGCTGATCGAAGCGCGCGGCGCCGACGCCGAAAGCTTCCTGCAGGGCCAGTTCAGCAACGACGTGCGCGCCGTGAGCGTGCAGCGCGCGCAACTGTCGAGCTACAACAGCCCCAAGGGCCGCATGCTCGCGGTGCTGCACCTGCTGCGCGACGCCGACGCGCTGTTGCTGGAACTGCCCCGCGTCCTGGTCGAGCCAGTGGTGAAGCGCCTGCGCATGTTCGTGCTGCGCTCGAAGGTCAGTTTGACACCCTCGGTTCGCGCACTCATCGGCGTTGCCGGGCTACGGGCTGCACAAGTCCTCGAAAGGGCGGGCTTGCCTGCGCCGGCGGCGCCACTCGCCTGCGCCTGGACCGGTGGCGTCGGCGTGATGCGACGGCTCGGTGACGTGCCGCGCTGGTCGATCGTGGTGGCAGAAGGCGCGGCGGATGCCTTGCTCACGCAGCTGGGCGGAGGCAGCGGCACCGAGGCCGACTGGCGTCGGCTCGATCTCGAAGCCGGCGTGCCGAACATTTACGGCACGACCCAGGACCACTTCGTGCCGCAGATGTGCAACCTCGATGCGCTCGGCGGCATCAGCTTCGACAAGGGCTGCTACACCGGCCAGGAGATCGTCGCGCGCGTGCACTATCGCGGCGCCGTGAAGCGGCGCATGGAGACCCTGCGGCTCGCGGGCGAGCCGCCCGCTCCCGGTACGGAACTCACGCTGGCGGACGGCCGCCGCGGCGAGGTGGTCGACGCCGTCGCCGTGGCGGGCGATGCGGCCCTCGTACAAATCGTGCTTGGCGGCCGCGACTAGGCTCGATTTGCCGCCAGCGAACTGATTCGCCCTGGGCGACGCGCCTTTCCCTAGGCCTCGGGCCTCATCTGGGGAAACAACAGCACGTCGCGGATCGAAGCCGAGTCGGTCAGGACCATCGCCAGCCGGTCGATGCCGATGCCGGCACCCGCCGTCGGCGGCAGCCCGTATTCGAGGGCGCGGATGTAGTCGGCGTCATACACCATCGCCTCCTTGTCACCGCGATCGTGCGCCGCTGCCTGCGCGCGAAAGCGCGCAGCCTGGTCATCCGGGTCGTTGAGCTCGGAAAACCCGTTGGCCAATTCGCGACCGCCAATGAAGAACTCGAAGCGGTCGGTGACGTCGGGATTGGCGTCAGAGCGCCGCGCCAGCGGCGAGACTTCCGTCGGGTACTCGGTGATGAAAGTCGGCTCGAACAACCTGGCTTCCACCGTCTTCTCGAAAATCTCGGTCAGGAGCTTGCCGACGCCGTACTCGGGGCGAACGTCGCCACCGGCCTTGCGAGCGAATTCCGCGAGGTATTCCCGATCGCGCACGCGTCCGGCGTCGAAACCCGGGTTGAATTGCAGCACCGACTCGGTCAGCGTCATGCGCTTGAACGGCGCTGCGAGGTCGCAGCTCTGGCCCTGGTACGCCAGCCGGGTGTCGCCGCACACGGCGAGCGCCGCGTCGCGCACCAGGTTCTCGATCAGGTCCATGAACTCGCGGTAATCGGCGTACGCCTGGTAGAACTCGAGCATGGTGAACTCGGGGTTGTGCCGCGTGCTCAGCCCCTCGTTGCGGAAATTGCGGTTGATTTCGTAGACGCGCTCGATGCCGCCCACGACCAGGCGCTTGAGGTACAGCTCCGGCGCGATGCGCAGGTAAAGCTCGCGGTCGAGCGCGTTGTGATGCGTGACGAACGGCCGCGCCGTCGCACCGCCGGGAATCGGCTGCAGCATCGGCGTCTCGACCTCGATGAAACCGAGCGCGTCGAAATACTGCTGGATGAAGCGGACCAGGCGGCTGCGCGTCTCGAATACCTTGCGCACGTCGGGATTCATGATGAGGTCGACATAACGCTGGCGGTAGCGGGTCTCCGTGTCGGTGAGGCCGGCCCATTTCTCCGGCAGTGGCCGCAGCGACTTGGTCAGCGGCACCAGCCGCGTCGCGCGAATCGAGAGCTCCCCCGCCTTGGTCTTCATGACCGGGCCTTCGGCGCCGATGATGTCGCCGACATCCCAGTGCTTGAAGTCGGCGTAAGCGGCTTCGCCGATCGCATCCTGCTTGACGAAAACCTGGATGCGCCCCGACATGTCCTGCAACTCGATGAACGACACCTTGCCCTGCCCGCGCTTGGCCATCATGCGGCCCGCCAGCGCGAATGCCTGCGGCTCGGCCTCGAGCGACTCGGCCGAGCGTCCACCGAACATGCCCCGCAGGTCCTCAGCCAGCGCGTTACGCCGGAAGGTGTTCGGGTAGGCATTGCCCTTCGCGCGCAGCTTGTCGAGCTTCTCGCGGCGCTGCGCGATGAGGAAATTTTCGTCCTGCGGCCTGTCTTCGTCAGCCATTTTTCTGCTCTGCCTTTTTGGGGGTACCCTGCTTGAGACTCGCCTCGATGAAACGGTCGAGGTCTCCGTCCAGCACGCGCTGCGTGTCGGAAATCTCCACGCCGGTGCGCAGATCCTTGATGCGCGACTGGTCCAGCACGTAGCTGCGGATCTGGTAACCCCACTCGATGTCGGACTTGCCGGCCTCGGTGGCCTGCTTGACCGCGTTGCGCTTGTCCATCTCGCGCTCGTAGAGCTTGGCTTTGAGCATCTTCATCGCGCGGTCGCGGTTCTGGTGCTGCGAGCGCTCGGTCTGGCAGGCGACGACGATGCCCGATGGCTGGTGCGTGATGCGAATGGCCGATTCGGTCTTGTTCACGTGCTGGCCGCCAGCGCCGCCGGAGCGGTAGGTGTCGACCTTGAGGTCTGCCGGGTTGATGTCGATCTTGATGTCGTCATCCACTTCGGGTGACACGAACACGGCGGCGAACGAGGTGTGGCGGCGCGCGTTGCTGTCATACGGGGATTTGCGCACCAGCCGATGCACACCAATCTCGGTACGCAGCCAGCCGTAGGCGTAAGGCCCGCTGACGTAGAACGACGCACCCTTGATGCCGGCGACCTCGCCCCGCGACTCATCGAGGATTTCGGTCTTGAAGCCCTTGTCGGCGCAGAAGCGCAGGTACATGCGCAACAGCATCGCGGCCCAGTCCTGCGCTTCGGTGCCGCCGGTGCCGGACTGGATGTCGACGAAGGCGGCATGCGAGTCCATTTCGCCGCTGAACATGCGCTTGAATTCCATTTCGCCAGCGACCTGCACGAGCGTGGCGAGCTCACGGCGGATCTCGGCGGCCGTCGTTTCGTCGTCCTCGGCGGCGGCCAGCTCGAGCAGGTCGGCAGCGTCGCGAAGGCCGGAATCGGCACGCTCCAGCGGACGGATTACGTCCTCGAGGCGGGCGCGCTCCTTGCCGAGCGCCTGGGCGTGCTCCGGTTTGTTCCAGATGTCGGGGCGCTCGAGTTCAGCTTCGACCTCGGCCAGCCGGTCACGCTTGCCCGCGTAGTCAAAGATAGCTCCGCAGGGCGCCGAAACGCTCCTGCAGAGCTGCCATCTCCGTCTTGATCGACTGGGTGTCAATGGACATTGGGGGACATTCGGGGCCGCAAAAGGGCGTGCAGTGTAGCGGAACCGCTGGCCAACCAATGCGCGCCAAGCCGGGCGAACAAGTTGTGTCAAACCGCCGCAGCGATTACAGTTTTCCCCCGCGGGCGGCTGGAGAGAGCGTCCCGCGGCGGCACCTTGTCGCCGACCTTCACGCACCGACCACCGAGAAACTCGGGGAGAACACATGAAGAAGTATTCCGGTCTGCTGGGCACGCTCGGTTTCGGCCTGGCGGTGTTGTCGCTGGCGGCCAGCGCGCAGGTCATCCCCAATCTCGGCGGCCCCTCGGAGTCCAGCGATGATGAGGGCGGTTCCGACTCCGACGTCGGCGGCGACCGCCGTTACTACGTCGCGCCGATGTTTACGTACATCGCCTCCGACCGCGATCGCAACACCAAGGACGGCATGGGCGGTACGATCTCGCTCGGAAAACAGATGACCTCGGGCCTCAACCTCGAGCTCACCGGCTTCTACGCGCAGATGGATCCGAGCACCAGTACGGGCTCGGGCGCCGGCGACAGCGTCGAGCTGAACGGCTATGGCGCTGCGCTGATGATTTTCCCGTCGCAAACCTTCCAGTACCTGTATGGGGTGCTCGCCCTGCACCAGGGCTCGGTCGAGAACCACCCGACCACGCCCGCCACGACCGGCTTTGCGTACCGCACCACGGTGTTCGACCCCGGCATCGGGTACCTCGTGCCGATGTCGCAGTGGCTCGGCGGCTTCGAAATGGCGCTGCGCCTCGAGGCGCGCTACCGCGTGGACGCACACACGCGCAGCCAGGCCGGCAACGGCCGCACCAAGCATTTCTACGAACCGGTGGCCAACATCGGCCTGATGTTCCCGCTCGGCAAGCTGCCGGTAACGGCCGCCCCCGTCGAGGAAGTCGCGGTGGTCCCCGCCGGCGATGCCGATAGCGACGGCGTGCCAGACGATCGCGACCAGTGCCCCGACACCCCGGCCGGCACCACCGTCAACGAGCAGGGTTGCGAGAACGATGCCGACGGCGACGCCGTGGTCGATCGCCTCGACACCTGTCCCGAAACGCCGGCCGGCACGGCGGTCAACGAGCAGGGCTGCCCGGCCGTGAAGGATGCTGACGGCGACGGCGTGCCGGACGAGACCGACACCTGCCCCGAAACGCCGGCAGGCACCGCCGTCGACGAGGCTGGCTGCCCGCCGAAGGTCGAGAGCGGCTGCCGCGCGCCGGTCCCGGGCGAGCCGATCAACCTCGAGGGTTGCGCCACGGGCGAGTCGGTCGTGCTCAAGGGTGTCAACTTCGAGGTCAACAGTGCACGTCTCACGGCCAACGCGAAGGTCATCCTCAACCAGGTCGCCGACTCACTGGCCTCCTCGTCGATGAAGATCGAAATCGGCGGCCACACCGATGCGCAGGGCTCCGATGACTTCAACCAGAAGCTGTCCGACCGGCGAGCGCAGTCCGTTCAGGGCTACCTGATCGCGCGCGGCATCGATTCGTCCAGGCTCACCGCCAAGGGCTACGGTGAGACGCAGCCCGTCGATACCAACGAAACACCGGAAGGCCGCGAGCTCAACCGCCGCGTCGAGCTCAAGGTGGTCGACGGCGGCCAGCAGCCGCAGTAGCAACCGCACCGGTATTTGGGCCCCGCCCCGCTCGCGCGCGGCGGGGCCTTGTTTTTGTGGAGGGTGTTGCCTTACGCCACTCGGCCCGGCGTGGCCGGGCGCACGGCTTGCTGGTAAGCGGCCTGCACCGCTGACACCATCAATCGAGTGGCCTCGAGCACGCTGCCGAGCGGCGCCTTCGGTCGCGCCAGCCACCAGCGCGCCAGCGCCTCACCGGCGCCGAGCATGCCGACCGCGTACGGTTCGGCGGCGTGAGTCGGCGCGTAGCCCGGCACAGTCTCGGTCAGCGTGAGGGCGGCCAACTGCACGATGCGACGCCGATAGTTCGAGACATGACGTGCCACAGGCCCCTCGCCGAGCCCTTCCGCGAACAGCACTGCCCAGCCGTGCCGGTCGCGATCGATGAACTTCATGATCACCTCGGCGCCGCGCAGCAGGCGCTGGCGCGCATCGGGCTGTCGCAGCAATTCCTCGACGGCTGACAGCACCGCGCGGCCCATGCGGTCGACGGTGGCGAGATAAAGCCCTTCCTTCGACTGAAAATAGGCGTACAGCATCGGCTTGGTGACGCCGCAGGCGCGCGCGATGTCATCCATGGCGGCGGCGTGATAGCCGCGGCGTCCGAATACCTGCGCTGCGGTGTCGAGCATCTGGCGCTCGCGCTCGGCGCGCGGCAGTTTGCGCCGTTGCGCCGGGCGGGCAGGTCGTCTGGGTGAAGCGCGTGCGGCACGGCTCATCGACTAGGCCTCGACGCCAGCGGAACCGGTGGTAAGTTACCCCGAAGTAACAAGGGATTCCACAGCATGGTGCAAAAATCGGGCGCGACCGTTCACTGGCGCGACATAGCTCGCGGCCTGGTCGCGGGTTTGCCCGACACGCTCACCACGCTGCGAGGGGTTGGCACGCTGTTGAAGGTGCGGCTGGGCGCGGCCCTGTCGGTGGGCGCCGTTCTCGAGGCCAATGCCGAGGCCCACGCGAAGGCTGCGGCGCTGCTGTTCGAAAACCAGCGCTGGACCTACGCGGAGCTCAACCTCTGGGTGAATCGCCTGGCGCACACGCTGCGCCGCGAGGGTGTGAGGGCGGGCGACGTCGTCGCGCTGTTGATGGAAAACCACGCCGCCACGCTGGCCTGCGTTGCCGCCGTCGCCAAGCTCGGCGCCATCGCCGGCATGCTCAACCCGAACCTGCGCGGCGATGCCCTGCGCCACAGCGTGCGGGCAATGTCACCGGCGCGGCTCATCGTCGCTGGAGAATGCCTCGACGGCTTCGCCGAGCTCGGCGCCACCTGGACCGGTCCGGTGCCGCTGTGGCTGCGCGGCTACGGCGACGGCACCTGCCCCGCGGGCTGGACCGACCTTGCCGCGGCGAGCGAGCGCGCCAGCACGCGCAATCCGCAAGTAACGGCGCGCATCGATCTCGCCTCGCCTTTCTGCTACATCCTGACCTCCGGGACCACGGGCATGCCGAAGGCCTCGGTCATGAGCCACCGGCGCTGGCTGCGCAGCATGGCGGGCATGGGGCAGCTCACGCTGCGGTTGAAGCCGGGCGACGTGCTGTATTGCGCGCTGCCGCTGTACCACAACAATGCGCTGACGGTGTCGTGGAGCGCCACGATGGCCACCGGCGCCGCCCTGGCGCTCGATCGCAAATTCAGCGCGAGCCGCTTCTGGGCCCGCGTCCGCCATTTCGACGCTGTCGCGTTCTCGTACATCGGCGAACTGTGCCGGTACCTGCTCGCGCAGCCGCCATTGCCGGACGATCGCCAGCATCGCGTCCGCGCCTGCATCGGCAACGGCCTGCGCCCGGAGATCTGGCGCGCGTTCAAGGATCGCTTCGCCATCGAGCGCATCTGCGAGTTCTACGGGGCGAGCGAAGGCAACATGGTGTTCGTCAACAGCTTCAACGTCGACGAGACCGCCGGCTACTGCCCGTTCCCGTTCGCGGTGGCGGAGTACGACCCCGCGACGGCGCTACCGCGGCGCAATGCCGAGGGCCGGCTCGACAAGGTTGCGCGCGGCGGCGTCGGACTGCTGCTGACCGAAGTCACCGACAGCGCGCCGTTCGACGGCTACACCGACTCGGGCGCCGGCGAGAAAAAGCTGGTGCGCGACGCCTTCAAGGCCGGCGACTGCTGGTTCAACACCGGTGACCTGGTGCGCGACCAGGGTTGGCGACACATCCAGTTTGTCGACCGCCTCGGGGACACGTTTCGCTGGAAAGGCGAGAACGTCGCCACCACCGAGGTGGAGGCTGCGCTGGGCACCGCACCGGGAATCGCCGACTGCACCGTCTACGGCGTGCAGGTACCGCACATGGATGGCCGCGCGGGCATGGCCGCGTTTTGCCTCGCCGACACGGAGGCGCTCGACGGCGCCGCGCTCGCCGCCCATCTCTGCGCACAGTTGCCCGCTTACGCAGTCCCGGTATTCCTGCGACGCGTTGTGGCACTGGAGACCACCGCCACTTTCAAGACGCGCAAGCAATTGCTGCGCGACGAGGGCTGTGATCCCACGCGCGTCGCGGACCCGCTGTATGTGCTGCTGGACCGCGCGCGCGGTTACGAGCGCCTCACGCCGGAGACCTGGAAAACGCTGCAGGACGGACGCCAAAAGCTGTAACCGCCGTGCTAACTTACCGACAGGTAAGGTCTGGGGAAAACAAGCACATGCATCGCGTCGAACAAGGCACGTTCCGTCACGAGGGCTACACCCTGGCCTACGAACAGCACGGCAGCGAGGACGGCGTACCGATCCTGCTGATGCACGGCATCCTGCTCGACGCGGCGGTCAACCGGGACCTTGCAAGCCCGCTCGCCGATGCCGGCTTCCGCGTCATCCTGCTTGACCTGCTCGGCCACGGCCGCAGCGATCGCGCCGAGGCCGCCGAGCTGCGCAATGACTTCTTTGCCGAGCAGGTGGTCGCCTGCCTCGACCACCTCGAAATCGACCAGGCTGTCGTCGGCGGGCTGTCCCTCGGCGCCATCGTCTCGCTGCAGGTCGCCGTGACGCACCCGAAGCGCGTCAAGGCGCTGCTGCTGGAGATGCCCGTGATGGAAGAGTCGACCCCGTTCGCGGCCGTGCTGCTCTCGCCATTCATCTTCATGACCAACTACATGGCGTGGGCGTACCGGCCGTTCGCGCAGCTGCTGCGCAAGCTGCCGCGGCCGCGCACCGGCGTTTATGAGAGCGCGCTCAATGCCGCAGCGCAGGATCCCGAGGCGATTCGCGCGATCCTGCACGGCGTGCTGGTCGGGCCGGTGGTGCCGACGCGGCGCCAGCGCCGCCGCATCCAGGCGCCGGCGCTGGTGATCGGCCACAAGGGCGACTGGCTGCACAACCTCGAGGATGCGAAGGCGCTGGCCGAGGAGATCCCGTCTGCGCGCCTGCTGATTGCAAACTCGATACTCGAACTGCGCACGCGCCCCGCCCGGTTGATGCCGGAAATCCTGACGTTCCTGCGCGAGTCCACCGGCGCCAACATCGTGAAGCTCGATCCGCCGTCGCCGGCGCAGACCGCCTCGCCCGATGAGCTGCGCGCGCGCTTCGACGCGACGGTCGAGAAGGTCCGCGCCGCGCCCGGCGCCGGCCCCATGAAGCCGTCGAACGAGATGAAGCTGAAGATGTACGCGCTCTACCGCCAGGCCACCGATGGCGACGTGCAAGGCAAACGCCCCGGCATGATGGACGTCGTCAACCGCTTCAAGTTCGACGCGTGGGCAACGCTGCAGGGCACCTCGCGCGAAGACGCGATGCGCCGATACATCGCCGAGGTGGAAGCGATCGAGCAGAAGTTCGCGCCGGCCCGCGAGGCATGAACCTGCGGCGCTCGATTATGGGCGCCGGCCTCAGGGCGCTCAACCGGATCGCGAGCCTCAAGGTGATGGAACGCGCCGCGACGCGGCGCACCGTGGCGAACGTGCTCGGCAGCGCAAGCCGAGCGGGCTTCGGCGCGGCACTCGCGATGAACCGGCCGTTCAAGGCCGCGCGCCAGCTGCTCAAGCCGCTGCGCCCGGCAAAGGCGCCGTCGCAGGACCTGTTCGACCTCACGCCCTCCGACGAGCAGCAGATGATCGTCGATGCCATGCAGCGTTTTGCTGCCGAGGCGCTGCGCCCCGCTGCGGCCGCCGCCGACGAAGCCACTGCAGCGTCGCCGGAACTGCTAGCGCAAGCCGCCGAGCTCGGCATCACCGCGATGAACGTGCCCGACGAACTGGGCGGCGTCGCCACCGAGCGCAGCGTGATCACCAACGCGCTGGTCGCAGAGGCGCTCGCGCACGGCGACATGGGCCTTGCCGTGGCCTGCCTGTCGGGCCCGAGCGTCGCCACCGCCATTGCAGAGTTCGGCAGCGCCGAGCAGGAAGCCAAATATTTGCCGAGCCTGACCGCGGACAAACCGCCGCAGGCCGCGATCGCGGTGATGGAAGGCGGCGCATTGTTCAACCCGTTCAAGCTCGCGGCGCGCGCGGCGCGCAAGGGCGACGGCTGGGTGCTGACCGGCGACAAGCAGCTGGTGCCGTGCGCGCGGCATGCGGAGCTGTTGCTGGTCGCGGCTGCCGACGAGGCAGACAGGCCGGCGCTGTTCATCGTCGAGTCCGGCAGCGCGGGGCTTGAAGTGATACCGCAACCCTCGATGGGCCTGCGCGCCGCGGGGCTGTCGCACCTGCGGCTGCGCAACGTCAAGCTGCCGGTGAACGCCCGCCTCGGCGAAAACCCCGGCGCCGATAGCGGAGCCGACACCGCGGCTGACTATGGGCAGTTCATCGCGCTGTCACGCCTCGCGTGGTGCGCACTCGGCGTCGGCACGACACAAGCCGTGCTGGACTACATCATTCCCTACGCCAACGAGCGCGAAGCGTTCGGCGAGCCGATCAGCCACAAGCAGGCTGTGGCGTTCATGATCGCCAACATCGGCATCGAGCTCGAAGGCATGCGGCTCGCGACCTGGCGCGCCGCCAGCCTTGCGGCGCGTGGCCGTCCGTTTTCTCACGAAGCCGCGCTCGCGCGCAGCCTTTGCTCGCGCCACGGCATGAAGGCCGGCTCCGACGGCGTGCAGGTGCTCGGCGGTCACGGTTTCGTCAAGGAGCACCCGGTCGAGCGCTGGTACCGCGACCTGCGCGCGGTCGGCGTCATGGAAGGAGGCCTGCTGCTGTGATCCAGCTCGAGACCCCGCGCAAGTACGCCGCACTGGTCGACCAGGCGCACCAGATGGCCGTCAACGTGTTGCGGCCGAACTCGCGCAAGTACGACCGCGCCGAGCATTCCTACCCGAAGGAGCTCGACATCATGGCGGCCGTCATCGACGGCATGAACAAGGCGACTGGCGGCACCGCCGGGGCGAGCCACGCCAAACGCAGCGACGCCGGCGAAGGCATCAAGAACGGCGGCAACCTCGCCACCGTCTACTCGATCACCGAGGTGTGCTGGGGCGACGTTGGCCTGGTACTGACGATCCCGCGCCAGGGCCTGGGCAATGCCGCGATCGCCGCCGTGGCCAGCGAGGAGCAACTCGCGCGCTTCGGCGACAAGTGGGTCGCGATGGCGATCACCGAGCCGCATTTCGGCTCGGACTCGGCCGCCGTGCGCACGACAGCCGTGCTCGACGGCGACCAGTGGGTGCTCAACGGCGAGAAGATCTACGTCACCGCGGGCGAGCGCGCCGAGGCCCTGGTGGTGTGGGCCACGCTCGACAAGACCGCTGGCCGCGCCGCGATCAAGCCTTTCCTGGTGCCGCGCAATGCGCCGGGGTTGACGCTGGTGCGGCTGGAGAAGAAGCTCGGCATCCGCGCCTCGGACACCGCGGCATTTTCGCTCGTCGATTGCCGCATCCCGAAAGCCAACCTGCTCGGCTCCGCCGAGATCGATACGCAGAAGGGCTTCGGCGGCGTCATGCAGACCTTCGACAACACACGCCCGCTGGTCGCCGCGATGGCCCTCGGCGTGGCGCGCGCCGCGCTCGACGAAACGCGGGCGCGACTCGAGGCCGCCGGCGTCGACGTCGATGACAACACGCCGCCCGCGCTGCAGACCGCCGCGGCGGCGGCGCTGCAGGAAATGGAAGCCGACTGGACGGCTGCGCGCCTGCTGACGCTGAAGGCGGCGTGGATGGCGGACAACCGCCAGCCCAATGCGCTGCAGGCCTCGATGGCGAAGGCCAAGGCCGGCCGTATGGTGGTGGACACCACGTTGCGCTGCGTCGAGCTGTGCAGCGCCACCGGCTACGGCGAGGACGAGCTGCTCGAAAAGTGGGCGCGCGACGCCAAGATCCTCGACATCTTCGAGGGCACGCAGCAAATCCAGGTGCTGATCGTGGCGCGGCGACTGCTCAACAAGTCGTCGAAGGAACTGCGCTAGCTACCTGCGGCTCTGTAGGAGCGGCCCATGGCCGCGATGTATCGCCACCGACGTCGCGGCCATGGGCCGCTCCTACAACAGGGGCGAGAACCCGGCCTGCCGCTTCAACCCTGCAGCACCGCCGCAAACACCGCCGACACGCTGTCGACCACCGCGTCGAGCGGCTGCGCGTAGCCCGACAGCACCCAGCGCATCGCGCTGAAGATCACGCCGCCGACCAGCGCCGTTGCCAGCAACCCCGGGTCGAGTCCCTTGCCGCGCAGCCGGGGCGCCAGCATGCGCTCGGTCATCACGGTGAAGTCCATCGCCGTCTGTCGCGACAGTCGATCCATGTCGGCACTGACGCCGAACACTTCGATCAGCATGATGCGCGCTCCACGGGGATCGCGACGGATGTGCTCGAAGTATGCGTGCAGTCCCGAGCGTGCGGCGCGGGCTAGGTCCCTGCCGCCCGCCGCGAACGCGGCGCCGAGGCGCTGCTGCAAATCAGCATGGAGCTGTTCGTAGGCCGCGGAGAACAACTGCGCCCGATCGGCGAACGACTCGTAGAAATATCGCTCGGTGAGGCCGGCAGCCGCGCAGACCTCGCGTACCGTCACGGCGTGGAAGCCGCGTGCGCCGAAGGTGTCGATGCCGGCGCGCACCAGTTGTGCGCGGCGCGCCTCGCGCCGCTCGGCAAGGCTGGCACCGCGATAGCTGCGCCCGACGCGCCGGCGAATCGATTTCTTCATCGCGGCGATGCTGACATGCGGTGTTGTCAGAAGCAAAAGCCGCTAGGCTGTGGGCCTTCCAGGCGACGGGACGACGGACATGAGCGAGCGCGTGCGCATCGAGATGCGGGGAGCGGTGGCGCAGGTGACGCTGACGCGCGCCGACAAGCACAACGGCATGGACCTCGACATGCTCGAGGCGGTGCGTGGCGCGGCGAAGCGCCTTAAGAAAAATCGCGCGGTGCGCGCCGTGATCCTTGCCGGCGACGGCCCCTCGTTCTGCGCCGGCCTCGATGTCAAGGCGGTGTTCGGCAGCAAGAAGGCCGCGGCGATGGGCTTTGCCGCGCTGTGGTCGCCGGTGCGCAACCGCTTCCAGGACTGGAGCATGGCGTGGCGCGAGGTGCCCGCCCCGGTCATCGCCTGCGTGCACGGCAACTGCTTTGGCGCCGGCATCCAGCTCTCGCTCGGCGCCGACATCCGCATCGCCACGCCCGACGCCAAGCTGTCGGTGATGGAAGCGAAATGGGGCCTCATTCCCGACATGGGCGGCGCCGCGCTGTTGCGCGAGTTGGTGCCCATCGACGTCGCCAAGGAATTGGCCATGACGGGTCGCGTGCTGAATGGCGTAGAGGCGCACGCGCTGGGCCTGGTCAGTCACGTGAGCGAAAATCCGCTCGCGCACGCCGAGACGCTCGCTGCCGAATTGCAGACGCGCTCGCCCGATGCGGTTGCCGCGGCGAAGTTCCTGCTGCAGACCGCATTCGGCGGCGGCGAGGCCACCGCCCTCGCCGCGGAACGTCGCTGGCAGCGCCGCCTGCTCGGCTCGCGCAACCAGCGCATCGCGGTGGCGCGCAACCTCGAGCGCAAGGACCTGCCATACGGCCCGCGTCGCATCGGCGCCTGATTGCCGCTGCTGATTACCGTCTGGTAACTTCACCCCGTTGCCAGGAGGGGTTGCGATGACCAGGGGGCTTGGCCGTTTTGCGGCACTGCCATTGGCGCTGGTGCTCAGCGCGCCCGCCATCGCCATCGAGTACGAGATCGGCGACGGCATCAGCCTCAAGATGATCAACAAGGTCACGATTGGCGCCGGCGTGCGCACCCAGGATCGCCACATCGACGACCTCGGCAAGCTCAACACGCCCGGCCAACAGGAACTGTGCAAGGACGACGATTGCCTGTCGTTCGGCATCGGCAGCGCATTTGACCGGGCGCCCAACCAGCGCCTGGTGGACGCCCGGGGCGGCTACTTCCTGCACGCCTCCGACGATGGCGACATGAATTACGAGCGGGGCGACCTCGTGACGGGGGTAACCAAGTTCAGCGGTGACTGGACGCTCAATTGGGGCGAGTGGACTTTCAAGACCAACTTCACCGGCTATTACGACGTCGTCAATGCGGGTTTTGAAACCATCCGCTTCAACACCGTGCGCTGCACCGGCGCCAACCCGTCCCGCATCTGCACTGGCGATCCCGGGCCCAACGCCTCGCCCGACAATTACCTGCTCGGCTCCGACACGCGCCCGCGCTCGGGCGAGGTCGAGAGCCGCCTCGCCGTGAAGGGCGAGTTCCGCGAATACTTCGTCACGCGCACCTTTGCGCTCGGCGACTACGAGGTGTTCGCGACCCTCGGCAGCCAGCGCCTGAGGTGGGGCGAGGCCAACCTCACGCTGTTCAACACGCTCGACGTGATCAATCCGCAGGACGCCGTGCTCGCGCGGCAGCCCGGCCTTGCGCTGAACGAACTGAACTTGCCGACGCCGCTGTTCAACGTCGGCAGCGACCTGTTCGAGGGCTTGACCGTCGACGCGTGGTACCAGCTCGAGTGGCAACCAGTGCGCCCCGAGCCGGCCGGCAGCTTCTTCTCCAATCTCACCGACGCAGCGGGCGGCGGCGAGTACGCGGTGATCGCCGAGGGCCAATATCCGGAAGACCCGGATGGCCTGTGGTTCTCGACTGGCGTCACCGGGCTGATCAGCAACTCGCACCGCACCGTGTTTCTCCCCGACGAGGGCTTTGGCGCGGCGCGCAATGAAGGCCAGTTCGGCCTGCGCGCCAAGTGGTACCTGCCCGATTTCAACAACGGTACCGAGTTGGGCTTCTACTTCGCCAACTACCACAGCCGCTTGCCGTACGCGTCGGTCATCGCGACGCCGGATTCGTGCCTGCGGAACGCGACCAACTTCGCCGCCGCCCTCACCATGTGCCAGGGGCTCAATGCCGCGTCCAATCGTGGCCAGGGCGCAGTTCTGGAGCCAGTGCGTTGCGATCCGCGGGTCTGCGACGCCGATTATCTTGAGCGCGAGCCGCTGCCCATCGACCGGCTGGGCGTGTTCCTCGATTACCCCGAGAACATCCAGATGTACGGCGTAAGCTTCAACACCACGGCGGGCGGCTGGTCGTTCGCCGGTGAATACGCGTACCGGCCCAACCTGCCGGCGCAGGTACTGTTGTCGGACGTGGTATTCGCGGGCCTGCAGCCGGCCATCGGCCGCGAGCAGTTGCCGTTCACCGATGTCAACCAGTTCAATCCCGCAAACGCGACGCCCGAGGTCGCCGCCCGTTTCGCTACATTGCTGCAGGATTTCGCAGCCTACTCGGCAGCCAACCCGGGCGAAGACGCCTCTGCGTCCGCCCTGCCCTCAGCGTCGACCATCTTTCCGTCCTACATCGCCGACTACCGCGGCTTCGACAACAGCAGCGCCGCCACCGACATCAATGGCGGCCAGTACATCCCAGGCTACGAG
>DATLBT010000035.1:0-34672 GCA_035526825.1 Verrucomicrobiia bacterium
TCGCGACGCGCACGCAGGCGCTGCTGAGCCAATTGCCGATGCTGCTGCTGATGCTCGGCTTCACCATCTTCGGGCTGTGGATCCTGTGCCAGCCGCTGACCTCGACGATGATTCGCGAATGATGTCATCCCGAGCGTTAGCGAGGGATCGCGTTTCGTCAGCACAACAATCTGTACGCGATCCCTCGCTGCGCTCGGGATGACAGCAACTATTTCTTCTTGCCCCAGACCTGCTCAAGCCGCGCATCCCGTCCGCAGCCATTCCGATAAAACCGGTAGCGAACGGGGTTCTTCTTGTAATAGTCCTGGTGGTATTCCTCGGCCGGGTAGAACTTCGCGGCTTCCACGATTTCCGTGTGCACCTTGACGCCGAGCTGCTTCTCGACCGCGGCGCGCGTCGTCTCCGCGAGTTTCTTCTGCTCGGCGTCGTGCGTGTAGATCGCCGTGCGGTACTGGCTGCCGGTGTCGCAAAACTGCTTGTCTTTGACCGTCGGGTCGACGCTGTGCCAGTAGACGTCCAGCAGTTGCGTGTACGTGACCTTGGCCGGATCGAAGCGGATTTCGACAGCTTCGGCGTGGCCGGTGCTGCCGGCCGAGACTTCCTCGTAGGTGGGATTGGCGTTGCGGCCGCCGATGTAGCCGCTGACGGCGGAGGTCACGCCGGGGACTTTCTCGAAGTCGGACTCGGTGCACCAGAAGCAGCCGCCGGCGAATGTGGCAGTGGACTCTGCGGCCTGTACAGGGCCAGCAAGAATCGCGGCCAGGGCCGCTCCCACAACAGCTCCCACTACCGCCACGAGTCTCATGAACGCAGGTCCGGCAATTTCTGCCCGGTGGGCACGAACTCCAGCGCCAGGCCGTTGTTGCAGTAGCGCAGCCCGGTCGGTGCCGGGCCGTCCTCGAACACGTGGCCCTGGTGGCCGTGGCAGCGGCCGCAGTGGTACTCGGTGCGCGGCACGAACATCTTGAAGTCGCGATCGGTGCCGACGTGGCCCTTGATCACGTCGAAGAAGCTCGGCCAGCCGGTGCCTGAGTCGAACTTCATCTTCGACTCGAACAGCGGCAGGTAGCAGGCGGCGCAGACGTAGGTGCCGTCGCGCTTCTCGCGGTTCAGCGGGCTCGAGCCGGGACGCTCGGTGTCCTCCTCGAACAGGACGTCGTAGCGGTCAGCGGGCAGCAGCTTCTTCCACTCGGCCTTGTCCTTCTGCAAAGGCGCGACGGTGGGTTGGGTGTTGGCAGCTTCGGTCTTGCGAAACAGGCTCATGGCGAGGGGAGCTCCAATCAGGCCAAGCAGGATCTGGCGGCGGTTCATGCGTGTCATCCGGGGTGTCGTTTCATTAGACACCATACGTAGCAGCGGCGAATCCGGATTTCATGCCCGCGCGTTCGCGTCATCCATCACGCGAAGGAAGGCGGACAGCGCGGGGCTGGTCCAGGCGCCACGACGCAGGATCCGGTACAGCGGCCGCTTGATCGTGAGGCCCTTGAGCCGGACGCAGGCGAGCTGGCGAGCGGTAACCTCGGCACGCACGGCTACCGCCGACAGGAACGCGATGCCGGCCCCCGTGGCGACGGTCTGCTTGATCGCCTCGGTGCTGCCGAGCGTGAACGCCGGGCGCAGGCTGATCTGGCGAGCTTGGAACGCGCGCTCGGTGACCGCGCGCGTGCCCGAGCCGACCTCGTGCATCACCAGCGGATACTGCTGGACCACCGACAGCGGCGCCGGATCGAGCCTGGCGACCGGGTGATTCGGCGCGGCGATCAGCACCAGTTCGTCGCTCGCGAAACGCTGATACGCGAGCTTCGGGTTCTCCACGACGCCCTCGGTGAAGGCCACGTCGACGGCGCCCGCCGCGAGCTGCTGCTCGATGCTCGCCGTGCTGTCCACCGCCAGTGACAGCTCCACTTCGGGATGGCGCTCGCGAAAGCGCGCCATGAATGCCGGCAGCAGGTAGGCGCCGATGGTGCGGCTCGCGCCCATGCGCAGGCGGCCGCCGACGCCGGTCTTCAGGCTGCGCATCGCGCCTTCCGCGTCGGCTTCGAGCGCGACCAGGTTGTTGGCGTAGGCCTGCAGCACGCGACCCGCGTCGGTCAGTCGCACCCCGCGCGGCAGACGCTCGAACAGTGCGAGGCCGAGGCTACGCTCCAGTTCGCCCAGCTGCTTGGAGACTGCCGACTGCGACAGGTGCAGCACTTTGGCCCCGGCGCTGATGCTGGCGCTCGCGGCGACCGACTGGAACAGGGCAAGGTGGTTGAGGTTCATGCGCCATCCATGAATAAAAGTCATTGCAAGTATGGCATCTTTGCGCTTTATGGATAGGCGTCGTCATCCTAAGCTGCGTGCCCATGACCATCCTTACGCACCTGCAGCGCCTCGAGGCCGAGGCCATCCACATCCTGCGCGAGGTGGTCGCCGAAGCCGAGAAGCCCGTAATGCTGTATTCGGTCGGCAAGGACAGCGCGTGCATGCTGCACCTGGCGCGCAAGGCGTTTTACCCGGCGACGCCGCCGTTCCCGCTGCTGCACGTCGACACCACGTGGAAATTCCGCGCGATGTACGAACTGCGCGACCGCATGGCGCGCGAATCGGGCATGGAGCTGCTCGTCTACCAGAACCCTGAAGCCAAGGCCAAGGGCATCAACCCGTTCGACCATGGCTCCCTGCACACCGACCTGTGGAAGACCGAGGGCCTCAAGCAGGCGCTCGACCAGTACGGCTTCGACGTCGCCTTTGGCGGCGCGCGCCGCGATGAGGAGAAATCCCGCGCGAAGGAACGCATCTTTTCGTTCCGCTCGGCCAACCACCGCTGGGAGCCGAAGAGCCAGCGCCCCGAGTTGTGGAACCTCTACAACGCGCGTAAGGCGAAGGGCGAGAGCATCCGCGTGTTCCCGATCTCGAACTGGACCGAGCTCGACATCTGGCAGTACATCCACCTCGAGGACATCCCGATCGTGCCGCTGTATTTCGCGGCAAGCCGGCCGACCGTCGAGCGCGACGGCCTGTTGTTGATGGTGGACGACGAGCGCTTCCGCTTTAAAGCGGGTGAGCAGCCGGTCATGCGCTCGGTACGCTTCCGCACATTGGGGTGCTATCCGCTGACCGGTGCGGTCGAGAGCAACGCAACTACGTTGCCGCAGGTGATCCAGGAAACGCTGCTGACCACGACCTCCGAGCGCCAGGGTCGCATCATCGACAAGGACGCCGGCTCGGCGAGCATGGAGAAGAAGAAGCAGGAGGGGTATTTCTGATGAGCGCGCCCGTTTATGTCACCGACGAGCTGATCGCGCGCGACATCGACCAGTACCTGCGTGTTCACGAGCGCAAGA
This sequence comes from Verrucomicrobiia bacterium, assembly GCA_035526825.1. Classification (GTDB taxonomy): domain Bacteria; phylum Pseudomonadota; class Gammaproteobacteria; order Nevskiales; family Nevskiaceae; genus JACPFV01. Next base: position 3,327 of record DATLBT010000035.1, read on the forward strand.
GCCTGCTGCGCTTCATCACCTGCGGCTCGGTCGACGACGGCAAGTCCACGCTGATCGGGCGCCTCCTGTACGACTCGAAGATGATCTTCGAGGACCAGCTCGCCGCGCTCGAGGCTGACTCGAAGAAGGTCGGCACGCAGGGCCAGGAAATCGACTTCGCGCTGCTGGTCGACGGCCTCGCGGCCGAGCGCGAGCAGGGCATCACCATCGACGTGGCCTACCGGTTCTTCGGCACCGAGAAGCGCAAGTTCATCGTCGCCGACACGCCGGGCCACGAGCAGTACACGCGCAACATGGTCACCGGCGCCTCGACCGCCGACCTCGCCGTGATCCTGATCGACGCGCGCAAGGGCGTGCTCACCCAGACGCGGCGGCATTCGTACCTTGCGCACCTGATCGGCATCCGCAACCTGGTGCTCGCGGTCAACAAGATGGACCTGATCGGTTACGACCGGGGCAAGTACGACGCGATCGTCGCGGACTACGCCGCGTTCGCCAAATCCATCGGCATCGAGGGCTTCGTGCCGATGCCGATTTCCGGCTTCAAGGGTGACAACATCACGACGCGCTCGGCCCACACGCCGTGGTACACCGGCCCCACGCTCATGCACCACCTCGAGACGGTGGAGCTCGACACCACGCTCGACCAGGGCAAGCCGTTCCGCCTGCCGGTGCAGTGGGTCAACCGGCCCAACCTCGACTTTCGCGGCTTCTCGGGCCTGATCGCGAGCGGCACCGTCAAGCCGGGGGACGCCGTGCGCGTGCTGCCGTCGGGCAAGACCAGCACGGTCACGCGGATCGTGGCCATGGACGGCGACCTGCCGCAGGCCGTCGCCGGACAGTCGGTGACGCTGTGCTTCGCCGACGAAATCGATTGCTCGCGTGGCGACGTCATCACCAAGGCCGACCAGCCGACGCAGGTCGCCGACCAGTTCGAAGCGACGATCGTGTGGATGAACGACGAGTCACTGGTGCCGGGCCGGCCGTACTGGCTGAAGTGCGGCGCGCAGACCGTGACCGCGCGCGTGCAGTCGCCCGAATACCAGGTCAACGTCAACACGATGGAGCACCTGGCGGCGAAGACGCTGGAGCTCAATGCGATTGGCGTGGCGAAGGTCCTCACCGAGCGGCCGCTGCCGTTCGAGCCTTACGCGGAAAACCGCACGCTCGGCGGGTTCATCCTGGTCGACAAGTTTACTAACGCGACCGTCGCCGCCGGCATGCTCCAGTTCGCGCTGCGCCGCGCGCAGAACGTGCACTGGCAGGCGCTGGACGTGACGCGTGAGTTGCGCGCATCGCTGAAGGTGCAGCAGCCCGCCGTGCTGTGGTTCACCGGCCTGTCGGGTTCCGGCAAGTCGACGATCGCGAACTTGGTGGAGAAAAAGCTCGCGCACCTCGGCAAGCACACGCTGCTGCTCGACGGCGACAACATCCGCCACGGCCTCAACAAGGACCTCGGCTTCACCGCGGCTGATCGCATCGAGAATATTCGCCGCATCGGCGAGGTGGCGAAGCTCATGACCGACGCGGGCCTGATCGTGCTGACCGCGTTCATCTCGCCATTCCGGGCCGAGCGCCAACTGGTGCGCTCACTGCTGCCGGCGGGAGAGTTCTGGGAGATCTTCGTCGACACGCCGCTGGCCGAAGCCGAGAAGCGCGACGTGAAGGGCCTGTACCGGAAGGCGCGCGAGGGCAAGCTGCCGAACTTCACCGGCATCGACTCGCCGTACGAGTTGCCCGAGAAGCCCGAGATCCGCATCGACACGCTGAAGCTCAGCGCCGAAGAGGCCGCGAACCTGATCGTGGGGAAGCTGCTGGGGGACTGAGTTTGTCATCTCGAGCGTAGCGAGGGATCGCGTTCGCGTAGCTCCGACCCGAGGCGATCCCTCGCTGCGCTCGGGATGACACGCTCGCTAGTCGCGGAAGCGCTTGGTGAGGTCGCCGTACGCGTCGATCCTGCGGTCGCGCAGGAATGGCCACCAGCGCCGCACGTTTTCCGAGCGCGCCAGGTCGACGTCGACCACCAGCACCTCGGGTTGCTCGCCGGCCTTGGCGATGAACTCGCCCTGTGGCCCGGCAACGAAACTGTGACCCCAGAACTGCGCGCCTTGGGTCTGGCCGCACGGATCGGCCTCGAAGCCGACGCGATTCGCCACGATCACCGGCAGTCCGTTGGCCACGGCGTGGGCGCGCTGGATCGTGACCCACGCATCGCGCTGGCGCGACTGCTCGTCCTTGGCATCGGATGGGTTCCAGCCGATCGCGGTGGGGTAGAGCAGCAGGTCCGCGCCCGCGAGCGCCATGAGGCGCGCGCCCTCCGGATACCACTGGTCCCAGCACACCAGCACGCCGAGCTTGCCGACCGAGGACTTGATCGGCTCGAAACCAAGGTCACCGGGCGTGAAGTAGAACTTCTCGTAGTAGCCCGGATCGTCCGGGATGTGCATCTTGCGATACATGCCGGCGATCGAGCCGTCACGCTCGAGCACGATCGCGGTGTTGTGGTACAGGCCGGGCGCGCGGCGCTCGAACAGCGATGCCACCAGCACGATGCCGAGCTCCTTCGCGAGCTTGCCGAGCCGCTCGCTCGATGGGCCCGGGATTTGTTCCGCGAGGTTGAACAGGTCGGTGCTTTCGTGCTGGCAGAAGTACACGCTGGCGTGCAGTTCCTGCAGTAGCACCATTTGCGCGCCACGCTTCGCGGCGTCGCGCACGCCGGCTTCGCTGGCCAGCAGGTTTTTCTCGCGGTCCTCGCTGCAGCTCTGCTGCACTAGGCCGACTTTCAGGATCTTGCTCATGCGCCCCTCACCCTAGCCCTCTCCCCGCGAGCGGGGAGAGGGAACAGCAGCGGGAATCTGCATCGACACGCAATGCAGGCTGCCATATTGGTGAATGAGCGCGCGGCAATCAATGCCGATCACCTCGCGCTGCGGGAACAATGGGCGCAGGCGCGCCAGCGCTTCTTCGTCCAGCGGGCTTCCATAAACCGGCACCAGCACGGCACCGTTGATGATCAGGAAATTCGCGTAGCCCGCCGGCAGGCGCTTGCCGTCCTCGTCATGGATCGGCGTGGGCAGCGGCAGCGGCACCAGCTTGTAAGGCTTGCCGAACGGGTCGCGGAATGCAGCGAGCTCGTCGGCCATCGCGCGCAGTTCCTCGAAGTGCGCGTCCTGGCGATCCTCGCAAGCCTGGTAGGCGATGGTGCCGGGATCGCAGAAGCGCGCGATCGTGTCGATGTGGCCATCGGTGTCGTCACCCAGCAAATCCCCGCGCTTGAGCCACAGCACGCGCGACAGCCCGAACCAGCGCTTGAGCTTGTCCTCGATTTGCGCCTTGTCGTACTGCGGGTTGCGCGTGGGCGCGAGCAGGCAGCGCTCGGTGGTCAGCAGCGTGCCGGCGCCGTCGGACTCGATGCCGCCGCCTTCGAGGATGAACTCGAGCGTCTCGACGGGCGCTTCGAGCGCGCCGGCGATCTTGAGGCGGCGAGTGACCTGGTCGTCCTCGCGCGCGTCGAACTTGCTGCCCCAGCCGTTGAAGCCGAAGTCGAGGTGCACGGGCTTCCTGTCGCGAAACACCGTGATGGGGCCGTGGTCGCGCGCCCAGACGTCGTTGCTCGGCACGGCGTACACAAATAACCGGTCGGCGCGCGCCCCAGCGCGCACGAGGCGCGCCTTCAACTCATCGGGCGCCTGTGTGCGCGAAACGATCAGGGGCTCGAAGCGCGTGATCGCTATCGCAAGCTCGACGAAGTTCTTTTCGACTTGATCGAACCACTGGGCGAAATCGCCGTCGGCGCGCGGCCAGGTCAGCAGCACGGCCGACTGCGGCGCCCATTCGGCGGGCAGCAGGGGAGTCATGGATGAGACGCGGGCCGGACCGGACTACTTGGGCGTCGGTGGGGCGTCGTTTGGCGTTGTGGCCGGCGGCGGTGTCGAAGGCGCCGGCGCATCTGGATACGTTCCGGGAGCCGCGATCGCGGGCGCCTCGGCGGGGGGAGTTTCCGCAGGAGCCGTCACGGCGGCGGCTTCGGCCGGCGCTTCCTGCGGCTCCTCTGTAATGGGTTCGAGTTCTACTGGGGGCACAACAGGCTCGACGACGGGCGGTGGCATGGCCGGCGCGGCGCTCGCCGTGGCCGGGCGCAACTGGTCTTTGTTGTAGATCCTGGGCGGGGCGCCGGGCACCACGGCATCGACGACCTTGTCGTGCTCGAACACGACGTAGAACCCGTCGTAATCCCAGCGCGTGATCGGTGGGTGCTTGGGCGTATCGCCGCCGACGCTGGGACGCTTGTTGCGCGGTGCGCCGTACTTCTTTTCCACCACGGTCATCGTGCTGCCTTTTGCCGGCAGCGACGCTTCGGGCCTGGCATCGCCTTCCGGCATCACGAGCACGTCGGCGAGCGCCGGCGCGGTGACCAGGGAAAGCCCCAGCGCGATCATCAATATTTCTTTACGCATAAGATGCTTAGGCCGTAAACCTGAGAAGAACTATAGCACCCCGGGCGGCCGGGTGGGGGGCGCGTCAATCGGCGGCGGGCACGCTTTAGAATGCCGACCGTGGATGCCACGCCCGCGATCCGAAATCCCTTGCGCCGCTCGCTGCCGCTGCGTTTGCGAGCGGCGACCATTCACTTCAGCTTGAGCCTCGCGATATTCGCGGTCGCGCTTTACCTGATCCTGCTGCGCTGGTACCCCGGCTTCCACTTCGGCGTCGATGGCGGCTGGCAGGGCGTGCGCATCATGGCGGCCGTGGACCTGGTGCTCGGGCCACTGCTGACGCTGGTGGTGTTTAACCCGTTCAAGGCGAGGAAGCTGATCGTGTTCGACCTGGCCTGCATCGGCGCCGCACAACTTGCGGCCCTGGCCTGGGGCTTCCACGCGATCCACGGCCAGCGGCCGGTGTCGCTGAATTTCCACGAAGGCACTTTCTATTCGATGCCGGGGCGCTCGCTGGCGCTGACGGCCGAGGCGCCGGCAGTGCTGGAGCGCATCTCGCAAGGTCGGCTGGCTCTCGTATTCGTGGCGCCCCCGGGCAATGCCGAGGAGCGGTCGCGCACCGCGCGCCGTGCCGAATTGAAACTGATGGCGCATGAGGATGCGGTTTTTTTCCGGCCACTGCGCGAGCACTGGCCCGAAGTGCAGTCGACGGCGCTCGCCCCGAACGCCGTCCGCGACGCCGCGTTCCAGGCCGAGATCGGTGATTTCATTGCGCGGCATGGCGGCACCGTGGCCGACTATCGATTCTTCCGCTACCAGGGCGGCTACGGCACCTGTTTTGTCGGCTTGACCGCCGCCGGCGAATTGGCTGGCGCGCTGGCGTGCGAAAGCCAGTAAAACTTCGGCGCCGCATTGCGACTGCCAGCGTGACCGGCGAAAGATGAGCGGTCGGCCGACTGTGTTGTAATTGCGCGCCCATGCAACAACCCCTCGAGCTGTGGATCGGCCTGCGCTACACGCGCGCAAAACGCCAGAACCACTTCATCTCGTTCATCTCGCTCGTGTCGATGCTCGGCATCGCCGTCGGCGTGATGGCGCTCATCGTGGTGCTGTCGGTCATGAACGGCTTCGAGCGCGAGCTGCGCGCGCGCATCCTCGGCATGGCGTCGCACGCGACCATTTCGGCGTTCGAGGGCGGGCTGCCGGACTGGCGCTCGGTGGCCGGACGCGCGGCGCAGAACAGCGAGATCGAGGCGCTGGCGCCGTACGTGCAGGGGGAGGGCATGGTGCGAATGGCCGGTGCGCTGTCTGGCACGCTGCTGCGCGGGATCCTTCCCGCCGAGGAGGCGCGCGTCTCCGAGGTCGGCCAGCACATGAAGGAGGGCAAGCTCGACGACCTCGTGCCCGGTGCCTACAACATCGTGCTCGGCAGCGAGATTGCGCGCGCGCTCGGCGTGCGCAGCGGTGACAAGGTCGACTTGATGATCCCGCAGGCGAGCGTGACCCCGGCGGGCGTGCTGCCGCGCTTCCGGCGCTTCACGGTCAGCGGCATTTTCGAGATCGGCATGTACGAGTTCGACCGCGGGCTGGTGCTGGTGCACCTCGCCGATGCGCAGGCGCTGTATCGCCTCGGCGACGACGTCACCGGCGTGCGGTTGAAGCTGCACGACCTGTTCCAGGCGCCGCGCGTATCGCGCGACCTCGCCAACCAGCTCGAGGGCGTCTATTACGTCTCCGACTGGACGCGCCAGCACGCCAACTTCTTTCGCGCGGTGCGTACCGAGAAGATGGTGATGTTCATCATCCTGTCGCTGATCGTCGCGGTGGCCGCGTTCAACATCGTCTCGACGCTGGTCATGGTGGTGCAGGACAAGCAGGCCGACATCGCCATCCTGCGCACGCTGGGGCTGTCGCCGCGCTCGGTCATGGCCGTGTTCATGGTGCAGGGCGCGGTGATCGGCCTGATCGGCACTTTCCTCGGCGTCGTCCTGGGCGTGCTGCTCGCGCTCAACGTCGAGACGCTGGTGCCGATGCTCGAGGCGCTGACTGGTAATGAGTTCCTCGCGCCCGACGTCTACTACATCAGCGACCTGCCATCGGAGCTGAAGAGCTCGGACGTGATGCGCATCAGCCTGTTGTCGCTGGCGCTGGGTCTGCTGTCGACGCTTTATCCGGCGTGGCGCGCCTCGCGCCTGCAGCCGGCGGAGGCGTTGCGGTATGAGTAGCTCCGAAGGAACCGTCATCGCGGCGCGGGGGCTGCGCAAGGCGTTCAAGGACGCGCGGTTTGACCTCGAGGTGCTGCGCGGTGTCGACCTCGACATCGCGCGCGGCGAGCGGTTGGCGATCGTGGGGTCCTCGGGCGCGGGCAAGTCGACGCTGCTGCACGTGCTCGGTGGCCTCGACAGTGCATCGGCCGGCGAGGTGAAGGTGCTCGGCGAAAGCATGCTCAACCTGTCCGAGGCCGGCCGCGGCGCGTTGCGCAACCGCGCGCTCGGCTTCGTCTACCAGTTCCACCATTTGCTGGCCGAGTTCACCGCGCTCGAGAACGTGGCGATGCCATTGCTGATCCGGCGCGTGAAGCCGGCAGAAGCGACGAAGCGCGCGAAGGACCTGCTGGAGCGGGTCGGCCTCGGCGCGCGCCTCCAGCACAAGCCGGGCGAACTTTCCGGCGGCGAGCGGCAGCGCGCGGCGGTTGCGCGCGCGCTGGTCACCCAACCGGCCTGCGTGCTGGCCGACGAGCCGACCGGCAACCTCGACGAGGACAATGCCAACGGCGTGTTCGAACTCATGCTCGAGCTCAATCGCGAGCTCGGCACCAGCCTGGTCGTGGTGACGCACGACCTCGCGCTGGCAGCGCGAATGGACAAGACCTATCGGCTGGAGCACGGTACGCTGCAGCTGTAGCGCTTCACCCGCAAAAAACAATAACAAGCCAATAACAAGACGGGGTGCCGGGATGCCGCTCATCCCAGCCGTTCTGCTTTTCACGCTGGGCATTGGCGCGGTGCACACGCTCGCGCACCTGCCGGATCCATCTGCTCTCGCGCTGCTGTCGCTGCCGGCCCTGCTGCCGTGGCGCGGGCGCGCGCTCTGGTCGGCGCTCGCGCTGGGTGTCCTGCTCACCGTGGTTCGCGCGCAGGCACTGCTCGATGAGCGGTGGCCCGTTGAGCGCCACGGCCAGGACCATGTGCTCGAGGGCACGATCGCCAGCCTGCCCGAGCGCGAAGGCGCCAACTGGCGCTTCGTGTTCGCTCCCGCCGATCCGGCATTTCCACGGCTGATCCGCGCCGGTTGGTACCGCACCGACGAGCCGGTGCGTGCCGGCGAGTGCTGGCGCCTCACGCTGCGTCTGCGTTCGCCGCACGGCTCGCTGAATCCCGACTCGTTCGACTACGAGGGCTGGCTGTTCCGGCAGGGCATCGGCGCGACGGCAACCGTGCGCGATGCGCGGCGTTGCGACGACTTGCAAGGCGGCGTCGTGCTGCGCGCGCGTCAGCACATCGTCGCGGCGTTGCGCTCGCACCTGGGTACGCATCCCGCCGCGGGCGTCACGGTAGCGCTGGCGGTCGGCGACGATTCCGGAGTCGCGAGCGCTGATTGGGAAAACTTTCGCGCCACCGGCACAACGCACCTCGTCGCGATCTCGGGATTCAACATTGCCATCGTCGCGGGCGTCGCGTGGTTCCTCGGCCGTTGGCTGTGGTCGGCGTGGCCAGCACTCTGCTTGCGACTGCCGGCGCAGCGCGCGGGGCTGCTGGCCTCGGCCCTCGCGGCTGCGGTGTACGCGGCGCTGGCGGGCTTCGAGCCGCCGGTTCAGCGCGCGGTGCTGATGCTGCTGATCGTGCTGCTCGCGCTGTGGAGCCACCGCCTGTCGCAGCCGGCGCGCGTGCTGGCGCTGGCGTGGGCTGCGGTGCTGTTGCTGGATCCCTTCGCCTTCGCCAGCCCCGGGCTTTGGCTGTCGTTCGGCGCGGTCGCGTCCATTTTTTACGTGAGCCTCAACCGAGTGCGAGCGCCGGGGCCGTGGCACACGCTGGTGTCGCTGCAGCTCCTGATCGCGCTGACGCTGGCGCCGCTGAGCCTTTACTTCTTCCACGGGACTTCGTGGGTTGCGCCGATGGTGAACCTGTTCGCCGTGCCGTTTTTCGCGCTGCTGACGCCTTGGGTCCTCGCCGCGACGCTGCTGGTCCTTGCGGCACCTGCTGTCGGTGGGCCGGTGCTGTTGGGCGCCGCGGCAGCGCTCTGCGTGTTCCAGTCCGCGCTCGGGTGGATCGCCACGCAGCCCGGACTATGGCTTGCCGCGAGCCCGCCGCCCGGGGCCCTCGCACTCGCGCTCGCGGGGTTCGCGCTGCTGCTCGCGCCGCGCGGCTTGCCGCTGCGGCCGCTCGGCGCGTTGTGCCTGGTGCCGCTGATTGCAGCGCCCATCCCGCCGGTCCGCGGTGGCTTCGAGCTCACCGCGCTCGATGTGGGCCAGGGCCTGGCCGTGGTCGTGCGCACCGCGACGCGCACGCTGGTCTACGACGCGGGCCCGGCCTTCGAGGACGGCTTCGACGCCGGCGCCTCGGTGGTCGCGCCGTTCCTGCTCGGCGCCGGGCGAAACCGCGTCGATACGCTGGTGGTTTCGCATGGTGACCAGGACCATGCCGGCGGCGTGCCCGCCGTGCGGCGACTGCTGCGCGTGGATAGGGAGATCGGAACCGACGGCGGCGAGCCCTGCCGGGCGGGCATGCACTGGGAATGGGACGACGTGCGCTTCGAGCTGCTGCATCCCGCGGGCGACGGCTGGCGCGGCAACGATCGATCTTGCGTGCTGCGCATCGACGGTGCCTACGCCGTGCTACTCACGGGCGACATCGAGGCGCCAGCGGAAGCTGCGCTACTGGATGACAAGGCGCGGCTTGCAGCCGACGTGCTCGTCGCGCCGCATCACGGCAGCCGGACCTCTTCGACGCAGCAGTTCGTCGAAGCGGTGAACCCGCGCGTCGTGCTGTTCGGCGCCGGCTGGCGCAACCACTTCCGCCACCCGCGGCCCGAAGTGCAGGCGCGGTACGAGGCGATCGGCGCACGCCGTTACGTGACCGGGCAGGTCGGGGCGATCGCGGTGTGGAGGAATGCCGAGGGCGAGCTGCAGGTGAGCGAGCATCGGCGCGAGGCCGCGCGATTCTGGAACGCCCCGGCCGGTCCTTAGTTTGTCATCCCGAGCGCAGCGAGGGATCGCGTTCCGATGGCTACAGCTTCGTCGGATTCGGCGCGTCGCCGTAAACCTTCTGCGGATCGAACGCCTTCTGCGCTTCCTCGAACTTGAGCGCACGCGAGAAATCGCCTGCGCCCAGCGGCACCGAGCGATAGAAGCACGAGCGATAGCCGACATGGCAGCTCGCATCGCCCGGGATCTGCACCCGCAGCCAGACCGCGTCCTGGTCGTCATCGATGCGCAGTTCGACCACCTTCTGCACCAGGCCCGAGGTTGCGCCCTTGTGCCAGAGCACCTGGCGCGAGCGGCTCCAGTAATGCGCTTCGCCAGTCTCGATGGTCTTGCGCAAGGCCTCGGCATTCATGTAGCCGAGCATCAACACCTCGCCGCTGCTGGCGGCGGTGGTGACGCACGGGATCAGCCCTTCCGCGTCGAATTTAGGCGCCAGCTCGCGGCCTTCCTCGACCTGTTCGATGGTCTTGCGCGCGGAAAACTCGACGGTCATGGCACGAGGGGAAGTTGAAGGACGCGCATTACAGCATGTCGCTCAAGTGCGCGTGGCGATGGCGCCTTTCATGACGCCCTCGTAGGCGCGAACCTCCACACGCGTCCCGGGCCGCTCGGCCGCCACCTGCCCGGCGATGTGCTCGGCGATGCACTCCACGGTGGAATCGGTCTGCAGCAGGTCGGCGCGCTCGGCCGGCAGTTCAAGGGCGAACTCGCCTTCGCCGGACTTGTACTCGAAGCGGATGCGGCCCTTGCCGTGCGAGACGATGTCGGCCGCGGTGCCCAGGTAGATGTCGCGCCAGCGGTCGGCCCACTGCCGCTCGAGCCGCTCGTCGCGGCGGCCGCCGACGCGTACCTGCAGCCGCGAGCGATGGCCGTGGGCGATGCGCTGGCACTGGCCCTCGTGCTTCTTGAGGCCGTGCGTGTAGTGGTAGTAAGCGCCGTCGATCCGCTCCGGTCGCAGCGCCACGGTCACGCGCGAGACCGACGGCGGCACCGCCTTCGCCAGCCACGGCTCGATCTGCCGGGCGACGCTGCCTTCGTCAACGACCTCGGCATCGATGTTGCACACCGATTTCTGCGGGCCGATGTGTTCGATCGCGCCGGTGGCGGCCCGAAACGACAGGCCGGTGCCGGCTGCCGACAGTGCAAAGTCCAGCGCCGACGAGCGGCTCGGCACCAGCAGGCGATGGTCGGCGACGGAGTCGATGGCCTTCTTGAGCTTGCGCTTGACCTCGCCGAAGTCGAGCACCATGCCCTGGTCGTCGAGCTCGCCCTCCAGCTCCAGGTCGACGATCCACGACTCGCCCACGAGCCCGCGCTGCGCATCGAGGAAGGCGCAGTCGATGACGGTGAGATGTTCGACGAAGAGGCGGGCCACGGGAAGGGATTAGGGGTTAGGGTTTGGGGATTAGGGAAAACACGCGCAATTCTAAGGCTTTAGCAGGGCGCTGCTGCTAAAATCGCACCGATTTTCCCCAATCCCCAATCCCCAATCCCCAATCCCTTGGTCACCACCCGCTTCGCGCCGAGCCCCACCGGCTACCTCCACATCGGCGGCGCGCGTACCGCGCTGTTCAGCTATCTCTACGCGCGCAAGCACGGCGGTCGCTACCTGCTGCGCATCGAGGACACCGATCGCGAGCGCTCGACCGATGCCGCCGTCAAGGCGATCTTCGAAGGCATGGAGTGGCTCGGCCTCGCCGCCGACGAAAAACCCATTTTCCAGACGCAGCGCTACGACCGTTATCGTGAGGTCGCGAACCAGATGCTGGCGCAGGGCCATGCTTACCGCTGCTACTGCAGCAAGCAGGAGCTCGACGAGATGCGCGCAGGCCAGACGGCGCGCAAGGAAAAGCCGCGCTACGACGGTCGTTGCCGCAACCGCAGCGATACGCCTGCCGGCGCGCCGTTCACGATCCGCTTCAAGAACCCGCAGGAAGGCGCCACCGTCGTCCACGACCTGATCAAGGGTGACATCGAGTTCCAGAACGCCGAACTCGACGACCTCATCATCGTGCGCTCGGACGGCAACCCGACCTACAACTTCTGCGTCGTGGTCGACGACTGGGACATGAAGGTCACGCACGTGATCCGCGGCGACGATCACGTCAACAACACGCCGCGCCAGATCAACATCCTCAAGGCGCTCGGCGCGCAGCCACCGGCCTACGGGCACGTCCCGATGATCCTCGGCAGTGACGGCGTGAAATTGAGCAAGCGTCACGGCGCGGTCAGCGTCATCGATTACCGCGCGCTCGGCTTCCTGCCGGCCGCGGTATTGAACTACCTCGTGCGGCTTGGCTGGTCGCACGGCGACCAGGAACTGTTCACTCCCGAAGAAATGGTCAGCCTGTTCGACATCTCGCGCGTGCAGAAGGCGCCGGCGCGCTTCGACATGGAGAAGCTGATCTGGGTCAACCATGAAATGGTCAAGGTGGCGCCGCCCGAGACGGTGACCGGCGAGTTTCGCTGGCACCTGGAGCGCCTCGGCGTGAGCGTGGCGACCGGCCCGAAGCTCGAGGATGTCGTGCTGGCGCAGCGCGAGCGCTGCAAGACGTTCGTGGAGATGGCCGAGAAGAGCCGTTTTTTCTATGAGGAAGTCACCTCCTACAACGAAAAGGACGCCGCGAAGCACCTGACCGCGGAGGGCAAGGCAGTGCTTGCCGGCCTGGCCGTGGAGCTGCAAAAGCTCGCTGACTGGAGCGCGCCCGCGCTGCACACCGTCGTGAACGGTTACGCCGAAGCGCGGGGCCTGAGCCTCGGCAAGGTGGCGCAGCCCATCCGCGTCGCCGTCGCCGGCATGGCGATCTCGCCTCCGATCGACCAGACCCTTGCGCTGCTGGGACGCGAGCGCACGCTCGCGCGCCTCGCCGCTGCCGCAAAATAGACCCACCCATGAGCATCGAAATCACCTTCCCGGACGGCGCCACCAAGTCGTTCGACGCGCCGCCCACGGCGCTGGCCATCGCCCAAGCCATTTCGCCGGGCCTGGCGAAAAAGTCCGTTGTCGCGCGCGTCGACGGCGAGCTGTGGGACCTCAGCCGACCGATCGAGAAGAGCGCGAAGCTCGAACTCGTCACGCGCGACAAGCCGGAGGCACTCGAGGTCATCCGTCACGACGCCGCGCACGTGCTGGCGCAGGCGGTGCAGGAGCTTTATTCCGGCACGCAGATCACCTTCGGCCCGTCGACCGAGACTGGTTTCTATTACGACTTTGCGCGCGCCGAGCCCTTCACCGAGGCCGACCTCGAGAAGATCGAGCGGAAGATGCGCGAGATCGTCAAGAACGACCTGCCGATCAGGCGCGAGGTGTGGACGCATCAGGATGCGATTGCGCACTTCGAGAAGAGCGGCGAGAAATTCAAGGCTGAATGGATTCGCGAGGGTCTGAAGTCCGACGAGCCGCTGACCATCTACCGGCAAGGCGAGAACTGGCTCGACATGTGCCGGGGTCCGCACCTGCCGTCGACCGGCCGCGTCGGCACTGCGTTCAAGTTGACCAAGGTCTCGGGTGCCTACTGGCGCGGCGATTCCAGCAACGCGCAATTGCAGCGCATCTACGGCCTTGCGTTCGCGACCGAGGACGAGCTCAAGGCGCACCTGCACATGCTCGAGGAGGCGGCCAAGCGCGACCACCGCCGCCTCGGCACGCAGCTCGACTTGTTCCACCAGCAGGAAGAAGCGCCGGGCATGGTGTTCTGGCACCCCAAGGGCTGGGCCATCTGGCAGGCGGTCGAGCGCTACGTGCGCGAGGTTTACCGCGCATCCGGCTACCACGAGGTGCGGGCGCCGCTGATCGCGGACGTGTCGCTGTGGAAGAAAAGCGGCCACTGGGACAATTACCGCGAGAACATGTTCTTCACTGAATCGGAGAAGCGCACCTACGCGGTGAAGCCGATGAATTGCCCGGGCCACGTGCAGATCTACAACGCCGGCCTGCGCAGCTATCGGGACTTGCCTATCCGCTATGCCGAGTTCGGCAGCTGCCATCGCAACGAGCCGAGCGGCGCGCTGCACGGTCTGATGCGCGTGCGCGCGTTCACCCAGGACGACGGCCATATCTTCTGCATGGAATCGCAGGTCGAGGGCGAAGTCACCGCATTCCACCGGCAGGCGATGCAGGTGTACGCCGACTTCGACTTCCGCGACATCGCCGTGAAGCTCGCGCTGCGGCCCGAAAAGCGCATCGGTGCGGACGACGTCTGGGATCGAGCCGAGAACGCGCTGCGCGCGGCGCTGCGCGCCTGCGGTGTCGCCTGGACCGAGCTGCCGGGCGAGGGCGCGTTCTACGGCCCCAAGATCGAGTACCACCTCAAGGATTCGATCGGTCGCAGCTGGCAGGTCGGCACGATGCAAGTCGACTTCTCGATGCCGGGCCGGCTCGACGCAACCTTCATCGACGAACATTCTGCCAAGCAGCATCCGGTCATGCTGCACCGGGCCATCGTCGGCTCGATGGAGCGGTTCATCGGCATCCTGCTCGAGAACTACGCCGGCGCGCTGCCGTTCTGGCTGGCGCCGGTGCAGGTCGTAGTGGCACCGATCGTCTCGGATGCTGATGCCTACGCTGGCGAGGTCTGCGCGGCGCTGCACGCTGCCGGCTTGCGCGCGACCTCCGACCTGCGCAACGAGAAGATCAACTACAAGATCCGCGAGCACAGCCACCAGAAGGTGCCGGTGATCGCGGTGGTCGGGCGCAAGGAAGCCGAACAGCGCACCGTGACGCTGCGCCGCCTCGGCACCGAGCGGCAGGACATGTTGACTCTGGATGAGGCCGTCTCCCGCTTGGCGGGCGAGTCGAGCCCGTCCAGCCAGGGAGGCAAGAATGATGAACGCAGTGCGGGTGGTACTGGCGGCTAGCGCCATGGCGACACTGGTCGCCTGCGCTGGAACGACCCTCATGTCGACGCGGAACCTGACGCCTCCGGTGGCGGCGCAGAAGCCGCATCTCGTAACCTCGCCCAGCGGCGATCGCCAGGATCCGTATTACTGGCTGCGCGATGACTCGCGTGCGAATCCCGAAATGCTGGCGTACCTCGCCGCCGAGAACGCCTACAAGGATGCAATGCTCGCGCCGCTGCGCGGGTTGCAGGACCAGCTTTATAACGAGATCCTCGCTCGCATCAAGCAGGACGACGCCTCGCCGCCGACGCTGAGCCACGGCTACTGGTACTACACGCGCTACGAGACCGGCCGGGAATACCCGCTGTACTGCCGTCGCAAGGGCACGATGCAGGCGCCCGAAGAAGTCATGCTCGACGGCAACGCGCTCGCCGCCGGCAAGGGCTACCACAAGGTCGGCGGCTACGCGGTGAGCCAGGACGACAAGTTGCTGGCCTACACCGAGGACACTGTCGGGCGCCGCCAGTATGTGCTGCGCATCAAGGATCTCGCGACGGGTAAGGTCTATCCGGATGCGGTCGCCAATGTCGACCCCGATATCGTGTGGGCCGATGACAACCGCACGATCCTTTACGTCGCGAAGGATCCGGAGACGCTGCTCGGCGAGCGCGTGAAGCGCCACGTCCTCGGCACGCCCGCGACCAAGGACACGCTGGTCTACGAGGAGAAAGACCACAGCTTCTACATGGGCGTGTCGCGCAGCAAAACCGACCGCTTCCTGTTCATCGGCCTGCAGAGCACGCTGGTGTCGGAGTGGCTCTACGCCGAGGCGAACGACCCGAGGCTGAAGTTCAAGCCGGTGCTGCCGCGCGAGGCCAGCCACGAGTACCAGGTCGAGCACGTCGGCGACGACTTCATCATTCGCACCAACTGGCTGGCGACGAACTTCCGACTGGTGCGCGCGCCCGTCAAGGCTTCGGCCGACAAGAAGACCTGGCGCGACATCGTGCCGCACGCGCCCGATGTGCTGGTCGAGGGCTTCGATGTGTTCCGCGATTACCTCGCCATCAACGAGCGCTCCGGCGGCCTGCGCAAGATCCGCATCAAGCCGTGGGTGGGCGGCACGGAGTTCTACCTGAAGGCCGATGAGCCAGCGTACACCGAGACGCTGGACGCCACGCCGGAGTTCGACTCGCAGGTCGTGCGCTACGTCTACGGATCGCTGACCACGCCTTCGACGACTTACGACTACGACATGCGCACCGGCGCGAAGACGCTGGTCAAGCGCGAGCCCGTGCTCGGCGATTTCGATCCCGTCAATTACGTGACCGAGTTCGTGCATGCCACGGCGCGCGACGGCACGAAAATCCCGATCTCACTGGTCCACCGCAAGGGTTTGAAGCTCGACGGCACCGCGCCGCTCCTGCAATACGGCTACGGCTCTTACGGCTTGTCGATGAACCCGTCGTTCCGTTCCAGTCGACTGTCGCTGCTCGACCGCGGATTCGTCTACGCCATCGCCCACATCCGCGGTGGCCAGGAGATGGGGCGCGCCTGGTACGACGACGGCAAGCTGCTGAAGAAGGCCAACACCTTCAACGATTTCATCGACGCGGGCGAGTTCCTGGTCAAGGCCGGCTACGCGCACAAGGACAAGCTGTTCGCCTCGGGCGGCAGCGCCGGCGGCCTGCTGATGGGCGCGGTGGTCAATGCGCGGCCCGACTTGTACCGCGCCATCGTCACGCAAGTGCCGTTCGTTGACGTCGTCACGACCATGCTCGACGAAAGCATCCCGTTGACCACCAACGAGTTCGACGAGTGGGGCAATCCCAAGCAGAAGGCGTTCTACGACTACATGCTGTCCTACTCGCCTTACGACAACGTGAAGGCGATGGCGTACCCGGCGATGCTGGTCGAGACCGGGCTGTGGGATTCGCAGGTGCAGTACTACGAGCCGGCGAAGTGGGTCGCGCGCCTGCGCGCGACGAAAACCGACGCGAATTCGCTGTTGTTCCACATCAACATGGAAGCCGGCCATGGTGGAAAATCCGGGCGCTTCCAGCAGTACCGCGATGTGGCGATGGAGTACGCGTTCCTGCTGGATCAGGCGGGACTGGCTCGATGACGTGTAATCCCGAGCGCAGCGAGGGATCGCGTTCCGTCACGCGATCCCTCGTCGCTGCGCTCCTCGGGATGACAACGTGCATGGCATCCTGCGCCATCAATGCCGCGGCACCCGGCCCCGCGCCCGTCGAGCTCACCGGCGAATGGAAACAAGGCAGCGTCATTTTCGGCCGCGCCGCTCCCGGCAGCACGGTGAGTTTCAACGGCAAGCCGGTGCGCGTCGCCGCTGACGGCCGCTTCCTGATCGGCCTCGACCGCGACGAAAAGCCGAAGGTGCAGCTCGTCGTCGCCCGCACCGGCGTCGCCACCGACCGACGCGAGTTCGAGGTGACCCCGCGCGAGTACGCCATCCAGCGAATCGACGGCCTGCCGCAGGACAAGGTCACGCCGCCGCCGGAAGCGCAAAAACGCATCGCGCAGGACTACGCGCAGGTGCGAGCCGCGCGCGCCGCGGACAGCGAGCGGCTCGACGCGCTGGGGCCGTTCATCTGGCCGTGCATCGGGCCGATCTCGGGCGTGTTCGGCAGCCAGCGCATCCTCAATGGCGAAGCCAGGCAGCCGCACTACGGCGTCGACGTTGCCGTGCCGACCGGCACGAAAGTCGTCGCCCCGGCAGGCGGCATCGTCACGCTCGCGGTGCCCGATATGTATTTCACCGGCGGCACGGTGATGATCGAGCACGGCCACGGGCTGTCGTCGGCTTTCCTGCACCTGTCGAAGCTGCATGTAAAGCAGGGGCAGGAAGTGAAGCAGGGGGAACTGGTTGCAGAGGTGGGCGCCACGGGCCGCGTCACTGGCCCGCACCTCGACTGGCGCATGAACTGGGGCGATGCGCGCGTCGACGCGCAGTTGCTCGCGGGGCCGATGCCTTGACCCCTATCCCGGCGGCCACTTCAATGGCCGGCCGCCGATGATATGCAGGTGCAAGTGGAACACCGACTGTCCCGCACCGGCGCCGTTGTTGATTGTAAGCCGGAACGCATCGCCGACGCCAAGTTGTGCCGCGACCTTGTTCGCGGTGAGCAGCAGATGGCCGAGCAGCGCCTGATCGTCCGGGCCGGCGTCCGACAGCTTGGGCAGGACCTTTCGCGGCACGAGCAAAACGTGCGTCGGCGCGGCGGGTTGGATGTCCTTGAAGGCGACGCAGTGCTCGTCCTCGTAGATGATGGTCGCGGGAATTTCCTTGTCGATGATCTTTTCAAAAAGCGTCTTGGCCACGTCGTCGCTCCTGCGTGTCATCCCGAGCGTAGCGAGGGATCGCTTGCTTGGGAAGGCAGCTCTTGCCAGGAAGCGATCCCTCGCTGCGCTCGGAATGACACTATGATTGATAGATGCCCTACGGCCCGCCGACGCTGAATCGCAACGCCGCGCCCGCCACCGACCGCGCCATCTATGGGCGGCTGCTGCGCTACTCGGCGCCGCACTGGAAAGTGTTCCTTATCGCGATAGCCGGCATGGTGCTGTTCGCGGCGGTCGACACTTCTTTCATCCGCCTCATCCAGCCGCTGCTCGATGGCAGCTTCGTCGAGCGCGACCCTCAGGTGATCCGGCTGGTGCCGCTGGCGATCCTCGGCCTGTTCGTCTTGCGCGGCATCGCCGGTTTTGTCTCGGCCTACGGCATGGCGTGGGTTTCGCAGCGCGTGGTCATGGAACTGCGCGCGCAGGTGTTCGAGCACATGCTGCGGCTCCCCGTGTCTCACCACGACCGCACCCGCAACGCCGACATGCTGGTGAAGCTGACCTACCACACGAACCAGGTGGCGGACTCGGCCACCGGCGTGCTGACGGCGATCTTCAAGGACGGCCTGACCATCATCGGCCTGCTGTGGGTCATGTCGTTCATGAGCTGGAAGCTGACGCTGATTGCGCTGGTCGTCGCGCCATTCGTGGCCAGTTCGGTGCGCTGGGTCAGCGGCCGCTTCAAGGTGCTCAACCAGCGGCTGCAAGATTCGATGGGCGGCGTGTCGCATGTCGCGGACGAGGCCATCACCGGTCGTCGTATCGTGAAAATCTACGGCGGTGAAGGTTATGAGTCGGGGCGTTTTCGTGAAGTGACCGAGTTCATCCGCCGCCAGAGCCTCAAGGTTGCAGCGAGCGGCGCGGGCGCCAGCGGCGTCGTGCAGCTCCTCGCTGCAATCGCGGTGGCGCTGATCGTCTACCTCGCCGTGTCGACCGACATGCTGCGCAGCCAGACGCCCGGCACCTTTGCGGCCTTCCTCGGCGCGATGCTCGCGATCCGCGGGCCCCTCAACGCGCTGACCAACATCAGCGAGCGCCTCACCCGCGGCCTGGTGGCGGCGCACGACCTGTTCCAGTTCATCGACGTCGCGCCGGAGCCGCCGGGCGGCACGCGCGATCTGGCGCGCGCGCGCGGCGAGATCCGGTTCGAGGACGTGCGCTTCCGTTACGCCGAGGATGCCAAGCCGGCCCTCGACGGCGTGACGCTGGACGTGCCGCGCGGCCAGACCGTCGCCTTCGTCGGCCGCTCGGGCAGCGGCAAGTCGACGCTGCTGTCGCTGCTGCCGCGTTTCTACGACCCGAGCCATGGCGCCATCCGCCTCGACGGCCACGACCTGCGCGATTACCCGGTCGCCGCGCTGCGCCGGCAGATGGCGCTGGTCGACCAGAACGTCGTGCTGTTCAACGGCTCGGTCGCCGACAATATCGCCTATGGCGTACGCGCAAGCGTGACCGAGGAGCAGATCGTCGAAGCAGCGCGGGCGGCGTACGCGTGGGATTTCATCGACAAGCTGCCGCAGAAGCTCGACACCCCTTTGGGGCAGAGTGGCGTGATGCTGTCGGGCGGCCAGCGCCAGCGCATCGCAATCGCGCGCGCGCTGCTGCGCAACGCGCCCATCCTGATCCTCGACGAGGCGACGTCCGCGCTCGACACGGAGTCCGAGCGCTATATCCAGCAGGCACTCGAACGACTGGTCCAGGGCCGCACGACGCTGGTCATCGCGCATCGCCTGTCGACCGTGCAGCGTGCCGACCTCATCGCGGTGATGCAGGATGGCCGCATCGTCGAGTCGGGCCGCCACGAGGAGCTGCTCGCGCGCAACGGTCTCTACGCGTCGCTGTACCAGATGCAATTCTCCGAGTGAGGGGCTGGCTGCTCAAGCGCTGGTACACCTCGGTGCCGGCACCGCGGTTCCTGTGGCCGCTGTCGGTGCTGTTCGGCTTCGTCGCGGCGGTCCGGCGCCGCGCGCAGCAGCAACGCGCCTTGGCTTCAAGGCTGTCGGTGCCGGTCATCGTGGTCGGCAACATCGCGGTGGGCGGCACCGGCAAGACTCCGTTCGTGATCTGGCTCGTCGAGCGCCTGCGCGCGTGGGGCTGGAAGCCTGGCGTGATCAGCCGCGGCTATGGCGGCAAGTCCAATGCGTGGCCGCAGGTGGTGGGCGCGGATTCGGACACGGGCTGGGTCGGCGATGAGCCGGTGTTGATCGCGCAGCGCGCCGCCTGCCCGGTGGTGGTCGGGCCGGATCGGCTGGTCGCGGCGCGCGCGCTGCTCGCTGGCGGCGGGGTCGACATCATCGTCAGCGACGACGGCTTGCAGCATTACCGGCTGCATCGCGACCTGGAGATTGCCGTGGTCGACGCCAGTCGCGGGCTCGGCAACGGCGAACTGCTGCCGGCCGGCCCGCTGCGCGAGCCACCCGCGCGGCTCGGCGAGGTCGCGCTGGTCGTTGCCAACGGCACTGGCTGGACCGCGCCGACAGGACGGCAACTGAACATGCGGTTGTACTCGCTGGACGCGCGCTCGCTGACGGGCGAGGGCGCGCGCCCGATCGCGAGCTTTGCCGGCCAGACCGTGCACGCCGTCGCCGGCATCGGCAACCCGGCGCGCTTCTTCTCGATGCTCAGCCAGCACGGCATCCGGCTCGTCATGCATCCGTTCCCGGATCATCACGTGTTTACGGCGGCTGACTTCGCATTTGGCGACGACCTGCCGGTGCTGATGACCGAAAAGGACGCGGTCAAGTGCCGGGCGATTGCGCGCGCGCATCACTGGGTCGTCCCGGTGGAGGCGGGGATCGCCGAGGATGACGTCGCGCTTGTGCAAGAATTGACGCAGAAACTACGCACCCGATCGTGAACATGGACAAGCGCCTGCTGGAACTCCTGGTCTGCCCCGTCACCAAGGCCCCGCTCAGCTGGGATGCCGAGCGCCAGGAGTTGATGTGCAAGGCGTCGCGGCTGGCTTACCCGGTGCGCGACGGCGTACCCGTAATGCTCGAGGAAGAGGCGCGCCCGCTGGCGGACGAAGAGCTGGCGCAGTTGCGCTGATGCCCGTGTCATCCCGAGCGCAGCGAGGGATCGCGTAATGCCGCAGCCGAAGTTCAACATCGTCATCCCTGCACGGTTGGGCTCAACGCGCCTGCCGCGCAAGGTGCTGCGCGACATCGGCGGCAAGCCGCTGGTCCAGCACGCCTGGCTCGCCGCGCGCCGCGCCCGTGCGCGGGAAGTGGTGATCGCGACGGACGACCACGAAGTGCGCGAGATTTGCGAGGCCTTCGGCGCCGACGTCGTCATGACCGCGGTGAAGCATCCGTCGGGAACCGACCGCATCTTCGAGGTCGCGCGCAAGCGCCATTGGCGCCCCGGCACCGTCGTCGTGAACCTGCAGGGCGACGAGCCCCTGATGCCGCCGTTGCTGGTGCGCCGCGTCGCGCAATTGTTGCTTGGCGACCGCAAGGCCGACATCGCCACGCTGTGTCATCCGCTGCATACGCTCGAGGAATGGCTCAATCCGAACTTCGTGAAAGTCGTGATGGATGGCGATGGCCGCGCGCTGTATTTCTCTCGTGCGCCGATCCCGTGGCGCCGCGACGGCGCGACGCGCGAGCGGCCGCGGCTGCCGGACGGCCTCGCCTTTCGCCACATCGGCCTCTACGCCTACCGCGTGTCGGCACTGCAGGCGTTCAGCAAGCTCAAGCCCACGCCGCTGGAGAGCACCGAGGCGCTCGAGCAGTTGCGCGCGCTAGCCGCCGGCATGACGATCAAGGTCGGCATTACGCGCGATCCGCCGCCACGCGGCGTCGACACTGAGGAAGACCTCGCCGCGGTGACTGCGCAGCTCGCCTGACGCCCGCGCCAAAAGAAAAAGGCCGCCCAATCGGGCGGCCTTTTCCATCCAGCGGCCTGGATATCGACGAAAACTACTCGTCGTTGCCCTCATCCTGGTGGCCCGCGTCGCCCGGTGCCGGCGCGATCAGGCGCGGCACGAAGTCGTCGGCCTGTTTCTTCGGCGCTGGCGCCACGGGCGCTGCCTGCGTGACGGGCGTGACGGGCGCGATCGGGGGCGTGCTGCCCTCGACCGGCGCGATCAGGCGCGGTGTCCAGTCAGTGCTGGCCTTCGGACGCGGCGGACGCGGCTCGGACGCAGCCTGCGGCTCGACGTGAGCCATGGGCGCGGTCGGGGCGGTCGGGGCCGGTGCCACCGGCGCCATTGGCGCCGGCGCCGGAGCGAACGGCATGGCGGACTGCGACTCCGACGTCTCGCGGATCGGCGCCGGACGCTCCTGACGCTCGGGCCGCGCCTGCGGCGCACCCTCGACGGTCAAGTTGAAGTCTGCTTGCGACTCACGACGCGGCGGGCGGTTGAAATTTCCGCCGTTGCCGTGGTCGTTGCCATGGCCCACACCTTGCGCCTCGGGGCCCGGAGCAGCGGGACTCTCTCTGGGGCCACCCTGGTTCGGGCCGCCGTCGTGGCGATCACGACCGCCACGGCCACCGCGACGGCGACGACGTCGGCCGCGACCTTCGCGATTGCCATCGCCGCCCTGGCCCTCGACCTGCGGACCTTGCGTCTGCGGCGCGCTTCCCTGCGCGCTCACCTGCGTATCGAGCGGAGCCGCATCCAGCGGCGCGCCCTGGACCAGCGGCAATTCAACCCCCGGCTCGCCGGGCTGAGCCTGAATCGGCGCCGGCGACTGCTGGGGATGCTGATGAGACCCACGCTGCTGATCGGGACGGCGCTCGCCCTGCGGGCGCTGGCCGCCGCCATGCTGGCGGTTGCGGTCACGGTTGTGGTCACGGTTATGGTCGCGTCCGCCGCGGTTGTGGTCACGGTGGCCATCGCCACCGCCACCCTGTGGGCGGCTGCCATCTCGCGCCTCGCGGCCCTCGCGGAAATCACGCGGATCGCGGGGTACGTCGCGCCCGCCCCGGCCACCGCGATTTCGTCCGTGGTCACGACCGTGGTCACGGCCGTGGTCGCGGCCGCGATTGCGGTCACCACCACCGCCATGGCGCTCGTTGCGACCCGGCTCGTGGCGTTGAGCGCCGCGCGCCGGCTCGGCCGGCGCCGCGGGAGCGGGGACCGGCGCGGCGGGCGCCGCGTCGACCACGAACAGGTTCTTCATCTTGGTCCAGAAACCACCGCGCGAAGGCTGCGCGGCCTGGGCCGCGGGCGCGGCGACGGGCGCCACGAGCTCGGGCTGTTCGGTCCAGACGTGCGGCGCCGGCGTCGACGGCTTGATCGACTTGACTGCCGCTTCCATGAGGACCTTCGGCGGGGCCTTGGCCGCGGTGACGGCGTCGGCCGCAACCACGTCCACCTTTTGTGTCATCTCGTAACTGATGCGGTCGTTGCCGTCGAGCTTGGCCTGCTCGCCGCGAACGCGGGAAATCTCGAAGTTCGGCGAGTGCAGGTTGGCATTGGGGATCAGCGTGACGACCGCGCGGTGGCGGCCCTCGATCTCGGCCAGCGGCATGCGCTTTTCATTCAGCAGGAAGGTGGCGACATCGACCGGCAATTGCGCGATGACGCGCGTGGTCTTGTCCTTCATCGCCTCTTCTTCGATCAGGCGCAGCACCGACAGCGCAAGCGACTCCACGGAACGGATCTGGCCGCGGCCGTTGCAACGCGGGCAGGCAATCTGGGTGTGCTCGCCGAGGCTCGGCTGCATGCGCTGGCGCGACATTTCCATCAGGCCGAAGCGCGACAGCCGGCCGAACTGGATGCGCGCGCGGTCGATCTCGCAGGCTTGCTGCAGGCACTCCTCGACCTGGCGCTGGGCCTTGGTCGATTCCATGTCGATGAAGTCGATGACGATCAGGCCGCCGAGGTCGCGCAGGCGCAACTGGCGCGCGACTTCATCCGCGGCCTCCAGGTTGGTCTTCAGCGCGGTTTCCTCGATGTCGCGGCCGCCGGTGGCGCGCGCGGAGTTGACGTCGACCGACGTCAGCGCCTCGGTATGGTCGATGACGATGGAGCCGCCGGACTGCAGCTCGACCTTGCGGTCGTGCGCGCTCTCGATCTGGCTCTCGACCTGGAAGCGGCTGAACAGCGGGATGTGGTCCTGGTAGAGCTTCAGCTTGGGCAGGCTCTCCGGCATGGTGTTCTGCAGGAAGTCGCGGGCCACCTCGTAGGCCTCGACGCTGTCGACCATGATCTCGCCGACTTCGGGGCGCATGTAGTCGCGCAGCGAGCGGATCATGATGCCGCTCTCGCGGTAGACCAGGAACGGGGCCGGGTTGTCCTTGGCGGCCTTGTCGACCGTGGTCCAGATCTCGGTCAGGTAGTTGAGGTCCCACTGCAGCTCTTCCGTGCTGCGGCCGATGCCCATGGTGCGCACGATGACGCCCATGCCCGACGGCAGCTGCAGGGCGTCGAGGGCGGCCTTGGCCTCCTCGCGCTCCTCGCCTTCAACACGGCGCGATACGCCACCGGCGCGCGGATTGTTCGGCATCAGCACCAGGTAACGACCGGCGAGGCTGATGAAGGTCGTGAGGGCAGCGCCCTTGCTGCCACGCTCCTCCTTCTCGACCTGGACGATGACTTCCTGGTCTTCCTTCAGGACCGAGCGGATGCTGTCGCGGTTGCCGCCATCACGGAAATATTCCTTGGCGACTTCCTTGAGCGGCAGGAAGCCGTGGCGGTCGGCGCCGTAATCGACGAAGCAGGCTTCGAGCGAGGGCTCGACTCGCGTAATGCGGCCCTTGTAGATGTTGCCCTTGCGTTGCTCGCGCGCGGCGAGCTCGATGTCGAGGTCCTGCAGCTTCTGGCCGTCGACGATGGCCACGCGCAGCTCTTCGCGCTGGGTGGCGTTGATCAAAATCCTTTTCATTTTCTGCGGTTCTCGGTGGAGAGCCACCGCAGGCGAGAGCGGAGTCTTTGTTGCCGCTAGTTCAGCCAGATGCGCCGGGAGCTTTCGCTCGCAACCAACGCATCCTTCGTTCCAATTCGTGTCAGTTCAGACTCGTCGGCGCCCCTGGACATTCCTTTGTGCGTCCGGTTCGCCACACTCGCCGCCTTGCGGGAGCTACGGTTGATGAAGATCTTCGAGGGGAGGAGCGGTTAACTGTTATGCTCACAACCCGCCTCGAACCGCCCCGGCAGCTTTCAAATAGCGCCGTAAGCGTTTCTCCGGGCACAGGTTTCTGCATCCAGAGACGGCGCATCTTGACACAAGTCCCCGCAAAAAGCCGCCCCCCGCTGCAGAAAGTACGCCGGGTCAAGATCACGGCCAACGAGGCCGGGCAGCGGCTCGACAACTTCCTGCTCAAGATCCTCTCCGGGGTGCCCCGGTCCGCCGTCTACCGGATCATCCGGTCCGGCGAAGTGCGGGTGAACAGCGGTCGGGTCAAGCCCGACCGCCGCCTGCAGCAGGACGACGAGGTCCGCGTGCCGCCAGTGCGCCGGCCGGAGGAGGGCGTGCCGATCCGGCCGCCCGATGACGTGCTGCAGCGGCTGCGCGACGCAATCATCTTCGACGATGAGCATTACCTCGCCCTCAACAAGCCGGCGGGGCTCGCCTCGCACGGCGGCAGCGGCATCCTGTTCGGCGTGATCGAGGCGGCGCGGGCCTGGGGCCAGCATCCGTACCTCGAGCTGTGCCACCGGCTCGACCGCGACACCAGCGGCGTGCTGCTGCTGGCCAAATCACGCGCTTCGTTGCTGCGAGCGCAAGGCGCGTTCCGCGACGGCAAGGCGCAGAAGCGCTATCGCGCGCTGCTCTGCGGCCGCTGGACCGGCGGCTCGCGCGACGTCGATTCCGCGCTGCTCAAGAATCGTCTGGCCAGCGGCGAGCGTTTCGTGCTGGTCGACGACGCCGGCAAGCCCTCGCGCTCGCGCTTCACGCCCGTCGAGCGCTACTCACAGGCGACCTTGTGTGAGGTCGACATTTTTTCGGGACGCATGCACCAGATCCGCGTGCACGCTGCCGACATCGGCCACCCGGTGGCGGGTGACCGCAAGTATGGCCACGTCGAGGAGAAGCAGCCGCTGCGCGAGTTGGGCCTCAAGCGCACGTTCCTGCACGCGTTCTCGCTGCGGTTGCCGGCGACGGCCGACTTTCCGGCGCTCGCCATCGAATCGCCGCTGCCGCGAGAACTGGAAGAATTCCTGCCAAAGCTGGGTCCAGCCAAGTGACGCCGAAGGTGTCATCCCGAGCGTAAGCGAGGGATCGCGTTCAGCATGCCCCGTCGCTTCGACCTGCTCATATTCGACTGGGACGGCACGCTCGCCGACTCGGCCGCGCAGATCGTCTCCAGCTTCCAGCACGCCATCGCCAGCCTCAAGTTGCCCTCGCGCACCGACGCCCAGATCCGCAACCTCATCGGCCTGGGTTTCCTCGACGCGATGGGCCGGCTGTTCCCCGAGTTCGCGCCGGAGGACGTGGTCAAGGCGCTCGAGGATTACCGGCGGCTACTGGTGGGCGGCGGCCAGATGATCCACGGCCCGGCCGAGGCGCCGCTGTTCGACGGCGCGCTGGACGCCTTGCGCGCGCTGCAGGGCGATGGTTACCGGATCGCGGTGGCCACCGGCAAGTCGCGCGCGAGCCTCAAGCGCTCACTGTTGAAGCACCCCGAGGTGCAGGCGTTGATCCGCATCAGCCGCTGCGCCGATGAGACGCTGCCCAAGCCCGATCCCCTGATGCTGCGCGAGATCCTCGACGAGGAAGGCGTACCGCCGGCGCGCGCTTTGATGATCGGCGACACCGAGTACGACATGGCGATGGCGCGCGCGGTCGGCATGCCCGGGCTCGGCGTGTCGTGCGGCGTGCACGAAGGCGAACGGCTCAGCGCCGCTGGCGCGGAAGTCCTGCTCGCGCACGTGCACGAGCTGCCCGGATGGCTGGGTCGCTAGGGCAGCGCCGCGCCAGCTTCGGCGAGCAGCCGTCGCACGAGGATCAGCGGCAGCCCGATCAGCGCGGTGGGGTCTCGTGACTCGATGGCCTCGAACAAGGTGATGCCGAGGCCTTCCGCCTTGAACGCACCCGCGCAGTCGTATGCGACTTCCGCGTCGACGTAGCGCTCGATTTCGGCGTCGCCCAGGACGCGGAAGCGCACGATGGTCAGGTCGACTGCAGTTATCGGTACGCCACTGGCAACCAGGGCCACCGCGGTATGGAACTCGACCGCCTTGCCCGAGAAATTGCGCAACTGGGCGACGGCGTTGGCGCGTGTCCCCGGCTTGCCGAACACGACGCCCGCGAGGCTGGGCACCTGGTCCGAGCCCAGCACCCAGCGGCCCGGATGCCGCGCCGCGACCGATTGCGCCTTGCCGGTCGCCAGACGCAGCGCCAGCGGGTAGGGCGCTTCGCCGTCGCGCGCAGACTCGTCGATGGACGGCGCATCCTGCGTGTACGGCACGCCGAGCCTCGACAGCAGCTCGGCGCGGTAGCGCGAGCTCGAGGCCAGGACCAGCGGCGAATCCTTGGATAGCGGCGGTTTCATGCGGATAGTATGGCCGCATGAAACGACCGAACGCCGCTGGAATCCCGAAGCATGTCAGCGCCAGCAAGGCGATCGCGATGCGCCAGCGCTTCGTCGGCCAGTTGGCGCTGGAACAAATGCCGCGGCTCGTCGACCAACTTGCCCACAAGGGCGGTGCGGTTGCGGTGGAACTCGAGGCCGGCAAGGACGCCGCCGGGCTGGCCTGGCTGCGCGGCCGCATCGAGGGGAATTTGAGCCTGACCTGCCAGCGCGGCCTGCACCCGTTTCCCTGGAGTTGCGTCGTGCAGACCGGGCTGCGGCTGGTCGCCAGCGAGGCGGAGGAGGAAAAGGCGATGAAGGAGACCGAAGCCACCCTGATCGAGGACGACCAGCTCCTGTTGCGGGACCTGGTCGAGGACGAGATCCTGCTCGCGCTGCCGATCGTGCCGCGCTGCGACGATCCGGACTGCGCCAAGCAACTGTAAACGCCGGAAAACCGGGTCGCGAAGGTTCTACGACCGGGGGCGCGACAGGCCGCGCGGCTGCGGCTAGAATACGCGCCCTTTTCACCCCCTCCCCGACGGGAAGGGGTTTCACGGAGTAGTTCGATGGCCGTCTCGGATTCCAAGAAGTCGCGCGCCTACCGCGGTCACCGCCGCGCGCACCAGAAGCTGTCCAAGCCCGCGCTGTCGGTCGACCCGACCTCGGGCGAGACGCACCGTCGCCACCACGTGACCGCCGACGGTTACTACCGCGGCAAGAAGGTCATCGAAACTGCGGCGCCCGAGCCCGAGGCCGACGCCTCGTAGGAGAGGCCCGTGCCCGCGACCGGGTCACCGGTCACGCTTTCCATTGATGCGATGAGCGGCGACCACGGCCACGCCGTGGTCGTCAAAGCCGCGCGCATCGCGCTGCAGGAACACCCCGACCTCGCGCTCGTGCTGGTCGGCGACGAACCCACGTTGCGCGCTGCGCTGAAGGCCGAGCGCATGGATGCCGAATCCCGCCTGTCGCTGCAGCACGCCAGCGAAGTCGTGGAGATGGACGAGCTGCCGTCAAAGGCGCTGCGCAACAAGAAGGACTCGTCGATGCGCGTCGCCATCGACGTGGTGAAGGAAGGCCGCGCGCAGGCCTGCGTCTCGGCGGGCAATACCGGGGCGCTGATGGCCACCGCGCGCTTCGTGCTGAAGATGCTGCCGGGCATTGACCGCCCCGCCATCATCACCGCGATCCCTTCCGTCGACGGCCATACCTACATGCTCGACCTCGGCGCCAATGCCGAGTGCTCGGCCGAGCAGCTGTTCCAGTTCGCGGTGATGGGTTCGACGCTGGTCACCGCGGTCAATGGCATCGACCGCCCCCGCATCGGCTTGCTCAACATCGGCGCCGAGGAGATCAAGGGCAACGACGTCATCAAGGCTGCGGCCGAGCTGATCAAGGGCGCGGGGCTCAATTACGTCGGCTTCATCGAGGGCGACCACGTTTTTCTCGACCCCGTCGACGTCGTCGTGTGCGACGGTTTCGTGGGCAACGTCGCGCTGAAGACCGGCGAGGGCGTCGCCAAGCTGATCACCAAGTTCCTCAAGGAAGAATTTTCCGCGAACTTCCTGCACAAGCTCGCCGCGGTCGCCGCCTACCCGGCCTTGCGGAACCTCGGCAAGCGCATCGACCCGCGGCGCTACAACGGCGCCAGCTTCCTCGGCCTCAACGGCATCGTCATCAAGAGCCACGGCAGCGCCGACGCGATCGGCTTCGCCAACGCGATCAAGGTCGGTTACGAGGAAGTGCGCAAGAACGTGCCAGCGCGGATCGCGGCGTTGATGGGGACGTTGCTGGCGCCACAAAAGCCCCCCGCAGCTACTTGACCAGTTGGTTCAGGTCGAAGATCGGCAGCAGGATCGCCATCACGATCGCGAACACGATCGCGCCCATCGTCACGATCAGGATCGGCTCGAGCAGGCCCATCATGGCGGCGACCAGCGTCTCGACCTCGCGTTCCTGCTGCTCGGCGGCGCGGTCCAGCATGTCGTCGAGGCGACCCGAGGCTTCGCCACTGGCGATCAGGTGCAGCGTGATCGGCGGGAACAGGCCGCTCTCCGCGAGCGAGCGGTTCACCGGGGCGCCTTCGCGGACGCGCAGCGTCGCCGCCTCGATCGCTTCGCGCATCGGCAGGTTGCCGACGACCTGCGTGCCGATGCGCATCGCATCGAGGATCGGCACGCCCGCCCCGAACAGGATGCCGAGCGTTCGCGTGAAGCGGCCGGTGTTGCTGCCGCGCGTCAGCCGCCCGACCAGCGGCAGTTCGAGCACCGCGCGGTGTACCTTGCGCTTGAAATCGTCGCTCTTCATGGCATTGGCAAACACGATCGCGCCGACCACCAGCGCGACGAGGATGCCGATCCCGTAATCGCGCAAGAAGTCGGACAAGGCAATCAGGGCGCGCGTCATGAACGGCAACTTCGCGTCCATGTCGGCGAATACGGCGACGACCTTGGGCACGACGTAGGTCAGCAGCAGTGACACCACGGCCAGCGCGACGAACGTGAGGATCGCCGGGTAGATCGCGGCGATCATCATCTTCTGCTGCAGCGCCTGGCGCCGTTCGACGTAGTCGGCGAGACGTTCGAGCACGTTGTCGAGCTTGCCCGAGCTTTCGCCGGCCTCGACCGTGGCGCGGAACAGGGGCGGGAAGACGCTGGGGAACTGGCCGAGCGCCAGCGCGAGCGTATTGCCCTCGACCACGCCGCTGCGCACGCCGAGCACGACGCGCTTCACGTTCTTGCGCTCGGTCTGCTGCCCCACCGCGGCGAGGGCCTCGTCGAGCGGCAAGCCGGAGCGCGCCAGCGTGGCGAGCTGACGCGTGAACAGGGTCAGCTCGGTGTGGCTCCAGCCGCCCCGCGCGAACAGCCCGCCGGCGCGGCGCGTGGCCTGCTCGGCGACCTCATGGACGTCCAGCGGCGTGAGGCCGCGATCGCGCAGCATGCCGCGCACCTGGCGCGGCGTGTCGCCCTCGAGGAGGCCTTTTTCCTGCCTCCCGCGAGAGTCAAGAGCGGTGAACTCGTATGCCGGCATAGGGGTTAGGAATTAGGAATTAGGGTTTAGGGTTTTGGGATTTAGGGAGAGCTTCGTGGCTACCCCTGATCCCTAAATCCTAACCCCTAACCCCTAACCCCTATTCCTCAATCGTCACGCGCAGCACTTCGCGCAGCGTGGTGTGGCCGCCGATCACCTTGCGCCGGCCCGACTGCAGGATGCCCGGGCCGCGCTCGCGCGCTGCGGTCTCCAGTGCCTGCTCGGAGGCGCCATCGTGGATCATCGATTCGAGCGTGCGGTCGACCTCGATGATCTCGTGGATACCCGTGCGGCCGAGAAAACCGGTGTGGCGGCATTGCGGACAGCCCACCGACTTGTAAAGCGTGAGCGGCTCCTTGCCTGGCAGGCCGAGATGCTCCTTCTCGCTGAAAGTTGCCTCATACGGCTGCTTGCAGTCCTTGCACAGCTGGCGCACGAGGCGTTGCGCGGCGAGGCCGACCAGCGACGAGGAGATCTGGTACGGCTCGACGCCCATGTCGCGCAGGCGCGTGACGGCGCCGACGGCTGTATTGGTATGCAGCGTGGACATCACCAGGTGGCCGGTCTGGCTGGCCTGCACCGCGATCTGCGCGGTCTCAAGGTCGCGGATTTCGCCGACCATCACGACGTCCGGGTCCTGGCGCAGGATCGCGCGCAAACCGCGCGCAAAGGTCATCTCGACCTTGGTGTTGACCTGCGTCTGGCCGACGCCGTCGATGTAGTACTCGATCGGATCCTCGACCGTCATGATGTTGCGGCTGCGGTCGTTGAGCACCGACAAGGACGAATACAGCGTGGTGGTCTTGCCCGAGCCGGTCGGGCCGGTCACCAGCAGGATGCCGTAAGGCTTGAGGATGACGCGCTGCAGGCTCTCGATCTGCTGCGTGTCGAGCCCGATGTGCTCGAGGTCGAGCCGCTCGGCCTGCTTGTCGAGGATGCGCAGCACCACGCGCTCGTTGCTGGCGCCGGTGGGAATGGTCGAGACGCGCACGTCCACTTTCCTTCCGCCG
>DATLBT010000036.1:0-5703 GCA_035526825.1 Verrucomicrobiia bacterium
ATCGCCGCCCTCGCGGCGCGCGTGCGTCTTGATGCCGGCTACGTCGGAGCCGGCACCCGGCTCGCTGACCGCGATGCACGCCACCATGTCGCCCTTGATCGCGGGCTTCAGGTAGTTGTCCTTGAGATGGTCGTTGCCGAAGCGAGCGAGCGCCGGCGTCGCCATGTCGGTCTGCACGCCGATCGCCATCGGAATGCCGCCCACCTTGCAGTGGCCGAGGCCTTCTGCGAACGCGACCTGAAATGAGTAATCGAGCCCAAGCCCCCCGACGCTCTCGGGCTTGTTGATGCCGAGCAAGCCGAGCGCGCCCATCTTCTGGAATATCTCCTTCGCCGGCCACAGGCCTGCTTTTTCCCAGGCGTCGGCGTAAGGGTTGATTTCGTTCTCCACGAACTGCTTCGTGGTGTCGTAAATCTGCTGGTGCTCGTGGGTTTTCTGCATGGCTATAGCCTCGCAACTCCAAAACTGTTCGGCTGCAACGGCCGCAGCCGCGCTTCCTTGCATACCGACAGCGTCAGCCCCAGCACCTTGCGCGTATCGCGCGGATCGATCAGGCCGTCGTCGAACAGGCGCGCTGTCGCCGCGAATGCGGTCGACTCGCGATCGAACTGGTCGATGATGTTCTTCTCCATCATCGCCAGCATCTTTTCGTCGGTCGGACCCATGACCTTGCCGTCCTTGGCCCACTTGTCGCGCGTGACGATGCTCATGACCTTGGCCGCCTGCTCGCCGCCCATCACCGCGGTGCGCGAGTTGGGCCAGGCGAAGATGAAGTCGGGACCGAAGCCGCGGCCGCACATGCCGTAGTTGCCGGCGCCGAAGCTCGCGCCCATGACGATGGTGATCTGCGGCACGCGCGCATTGGCCACCGCCTGGATCATTTTGGAGCCGTGCTTGACGATGCCGCCCTGCTCGCTCTCGGTGCCAACCATGTACCCGGTCGTGTTCATCAAGTACACGATCGGAATGTCGGCCTGGTCGCACAGCTGGATGAACTGCCCGGCCTTGGTCGCGCCGCGCACCGTGATCGGTCCGTTGTTGCTGATGATGCCAACCTGGTGCCCGTGGATCACCGCGCGGCCGCAGATGGTCTGCTGGTCGTATTCGTTCTTGAACTCGAGGAAGTCCGAGGCATCGACGATGCGCGCGATGACCTCGCGGCAGTCGTAGGGCTTGCGGTAGTCCACCGGCACCACGCCGGCGATTTCCTCGATGTCATACAGCGGCGCGCGCACGGGCAGCAGCGGCAACGCCGGGCGTCGCGCGTTCCAGTCCAGCGACTTCATGATCTCGCGCGCGATGCGGATGCCGTCACCGTCGCTCTCGGCAAGAAACTCGCTCACGCCCGAGATCTGCGAGTGCATCTCGGCGCCGCCGAGGTCCTCGTCGATGGCGACTTCGCCGGTCGCGGCCTTCAACAGCGGCGGCCCGGCGAGGAACACCTTGGCGCGCTTGCGCACCATCACGACGTAATCCGACAGGCCGGGCATATAGGCGCCGCCGGCGGTCGACGAGCCGTGCACCACGGTGATCTGCGGAATGCCCGCCGCCGACTTGCGCGCCTGGTTGGCGAAGGTGCGTCCGCCGGGGATGAACACTTCGGCCTGGTAGAGAAGATTCGCGCCGCCAGACTCGATCATCGCCACCGTCGGCAGCTTCTGGTCGTGCGCGATTTCCTGGATGCGCAGGCCTTTCTGCACGCCCCACGGCGTCATCGTGCCGCCCTTGATGGCGAAATTCGACGCCGAGACGATGCAGCGAACGCCGGAGACATAGCCCAGGCCGATGATGGTGTTGCCGCCAGCGAGCGAGCCGTCCTTGTCGTCGTGGTGCTTGTACCCGGCCAGCGTCTGCAACTCGAGCCACGGCGAGCCGCGATCCAGCAACAGGTGCACGCGCTCGCGCGGCAGCAGTTGGCCACGCTTGTGGAAGCGCTCACGCTTGCTTTCTTCCTCGGCCCGGCCCTTGGCCTCGATCGCGCGGAACTCGGCGATCTTGGCGAGCATGTCGTCCCGGTTCTGCTTGAACTGGGCGCTGGCGGTGTCGACCCTCGATTCGATAACGGGCATTTCCGACTTCTCGTATTCAACCGCTGCGGGCGGGTATTGTCGCCCAAGACGGTCGGGAATCGCGGTTACCTATCCAACGGCCTTGGGCTTGACGGCGCGATGAAAGCCGGCGAAAGGCTTGCTCTTGTCGTGCTCCGCCAGCGGAAACACGCGCGAGTTGCGTGATGACGCACCATCGACGTTGATGCACGCGCCGCTGATGTAAGCCGCCCCTGGCGAAAACAGGAAGGTCACCGCAGCCGAAACCTCTGCCTCTTCGCCCAGCCGCTTGGCCGGCACCGAAAGCCGCAGCTTGCCGATGACTTCCTTGGCGAACGCCGGGTCGTACTGGTCGAGGCCGCTGGACTGGATCCAGCCCGGGGCCACCGCGTTGACGCGCACACCGAAGCTCGCCCACTCCACTGCCGCCGTCTCGGTGAAATTCAGCATGCCCGCGCGCGCTGCGCCCGAGTGCGCCATGCCGGGCATGCCACCCCACATGTCGGCGATGATGTTGACGATCGTGCCGCCGTGCTTCTTCATCGACTGGTTGAAGCACTCGCGCGCCACCAGGAAGCCGCCGGTGAGGTTGTTGGCGACCACCGCTTCCCAGCCCTTTTTGCTGATCAGCATCGCCGGCGACGGAAATTGTCCGCCGGCGTTGTTGAGCAGTGCATGAACCTGCCCGCGCTCGGCGACCACCTGCTTCACGCCGGCCTTGACCGCGTCTTCGTCGCGGATGTCGAAGGCGACGGTCGAGCACTGCCCGCCGTCCTCGCGGATTTCGGCGGCGACCTTGTCGAGCTTCTCCTGCTTGCGACCGACCAGCACCACGAACGCGCCGAGGCTGGCGAGCTCGTGCGCGGTGCAGCGGCCGATGCCGGAGCCGCCGCCGGTGACGATGTGGGTCTGGCCGGAGAAGAGGTCGGGCTTGAAGATTGAGGCGTAAGTCATGAAGTTGTCATTCCTGGAATTAATTAGGGACGCGCCCCTTTAATCTAAAGGGGCGCGTCCCTAATTAATCGATCAGAAAGAATCGCCCGGAACGCGGATCGTGCCTTCCATCAGCACCCGCGCGGAGCGCGACATGATGGCTTTGGTCACGGTCCACTGGCCGTTGACCTGCTTCGCGGCGGCGCCGACGCGCAGCGTTCCGGATGGGTGACCGAACCGCACGGACTCGCGCGCCTTGTTGCCAGCGGCCTGGCTTACCAGCGTGCCCGGAATCGCGGCGGCAGTGCCGATGGCGACGGCCGCGGTGCCCATCATCGCGTGGTGCAGCTTGCCCATCGACAGCGCGCGCACCAGCAGGTCGACGTCGCCGGCGGCGAGCGTCCTGCCGCTGGAGACGACATGCTCCTTCGGCGGCGCGACGAACGCGACCTTTGGCGTGTGCTGGCGCTTCGCCGCTTCCTCGGGCGACTTGATCAGGCCCATGCGCAACGCGCCGGCGGTGCGGATCGTCTCGAAGTTCATCAGCGCTTTCGGATCGAGGTTGATCGCGTCCTGCAATTCGGTGCCGGTGTAGCCGATCGCGTCGGCATTGACGAAGATCGTCGGGATGCCTGCGTTGATCATCGTTGCCTTCAAAGTGCCGATGCCGGGCACGACGAGATCGTCGACGAGGTTGCCGGTCGGGAACATCGCGCCACCACCGTCAGCGTCGCCTTCGTCCGCCGGGTCGATGAACTCCAGCACGATCTCTGCCGCCGGAAAGGTCACGCCGTCGAGCTCGAAGTCGCCCGTCTCCTCGACTTCGCCATTGCGCATCGGCACGTGGCCGATAATGGTCTTGCCGATGTTGGCCTGCCAGATTTTCACCGGGAAGGTGCCGTCGTTCGGTAGCCGCGACTTGTCGATCAGGCCATTGGCAATCGCGAACGGACCAACCGCGGTGGAAAGATTCCCGCAGTTGCCGCTCCAGTCGACAAAGGCCTTGTCGATCGAGACCTGGCCGTACAGGTAATCGACGTCGTGGCCTGCCTTGGTGCCTGGGCCGACGATCACGCACTTGCTGGTGCTCGAGGTCGCGCCTCCCATTCCGTCGGTGTGCTTCGAATACGGATCCGGACTGCCGATGACGCGCATCAGGAACCGGTCGCGCGCCGGACCCGGTTTCTGTACGGCGGGCGGCAGGTCCTGCAGGCGGAAGAACACGCCCTTGCTGGTGCCACCACGCATGTAGGTCGCCGGCACCCTGATTTGCGGTGAGGACCTCATGCGTCAGGGATGTCCGGCTCGACCAGTTGCGCGAGCATGGACAGCGACTCCTGCCAGCCGAGGTAACACATCTCCACCGGAATCACGTCGGGGATGCCGTCCTGCAGGACGGTCAGTTCCGTGCCGCACGCGACCGTTTTCAGCGAGACCGTCACGTTCATCTCGCCCGGCAGGTTCGGATCGTCGAACGTGTCGACATAGCGGATCAGTTCGTTGGCCTTGAGTTCGGTGTAGCGATTGCCGAAGGAATGGCTGCGACCAGTGCCGAAATTAGTGAACGACATGCGACAGCCACCGCCGACGCGCACATCGATCGAGTGCACCGTGGCGGTGAAGCCGTGCGGCGGCAACCATTTCACCATGGCCTGCGGATCGAGGAATGCCTTGTAGACGCGTGCCGGCGGAGCCTTGAGGACGCGATGCAGCTTCACGGTTCCGGGCATGCTCAGGCCGCCTTGTTGGAAGAAGCGAGGAAATCCTGCGCAAAGCGCTGCAGCACGCCGCCGGCCTGGTAGATCGAGGCCTCCTCGGCCGTGTCGAGGCGGCACGTCACAGGCACCGGAACCGCCTCGCCAGTCCGGCGGCGAATCATCACGGTCAGCGTCGAGCGCGGCTCGATGTTGCCGATCACGTCAAAGGTTTCGGTACCGTCGATCTTGAACTGATCCCACTTGGCGCCCGGCTTGAACTCGAGCGGCAGCACCCCCATGCCGATGAGGTTGGTGCGATGGATGCGTTCGAAGCCTTCGGCGACGATCGCCTCGACGCCAGCCAGGCGCACACCTTTCGCGGCCCAGTCGCGCGACGAACCCTGCCCATAGTCCGCGCCCGCGAAGATGATCAGCGGCTGCTTGCGTTCCATGTAGGTCTCGATCGCCTCCCACATGCGCATGACCTTGCCTTCCGGCTCGACGCGCGCGAGCGAGCCTTTGCGCGGCTTGCCGTCGGCGCCGATCGCCATCGCGTTGACCAGCGTCGGGTTGGCGAAGGTTGCGCGCTGCGTGGTGAGGTGGTCGCCGCGGTGCGTCGCATAGGAGTTGAAGTCTTCTTCCGGCAAACCCATCTTGTGCAGGTACTCGCCGGCCGCGCTGTCCAGCATGATGGCGTTCGACGGCGACAGGTGATCCGTCGTGATGTTGTCGCCGAGCAGAGCGAGCGGGCGCATGCCTTTGAGCGTGCGCTCCCCGGCCAGCGCGCCTTCCCAGTACGGCGGGCGGCGGATGTAGGTGCTCCGCGGACGCCAGTCGTACAGCGGCTTGATGCCCCGGAGGTCAGACGCCGCGAACGTGAACATCGGCTCGTAAACCTTGCGGAAGTGTTCAGGCTTGACGCTCCTGGCGATCACCGCGTCGATCTCGGCATCGCTGGGCCACAGGTCCTTCAGCGTGACCGGCTTGCCGTCCTTGTCGATGCCGAGCGCATCCTTTTCGATGTC
>DATLBT010000037.1:0-8119 GCA_035526825.1 Verrucomicrobiia bacterium
TCCTGCCCCATGCGCCAGGCGTCGGCCTCGAGCTTGCCGATGCCTTTCTCCAGTGATTGATAGGAAATCAGGCTGTGGCCCATGCCGACGCCGAGGTTGCGCAGCACGGTGGAGTCGGTGAGGTCGCGCTGCCAGCGCGACACCGGCAGCTTCTCGGCGAGGTGCTGCAGCAGCGCATTGGCAAGGCCCAGGTTGCCTTCCGCATTCTCGAAATCGATCGGGTTGACCTTGTGCGGCATGGTCGATGAGCCCACCTCGCCCGCGACGGTGCGCTGCTTGAAGTAGCCCAGCGACACGTAACCCCAGATGTCCCGGCAGAAGCCGACGAGGATCGTGTTGATGCGCGACAGCGCGTGGAAGTACTCCGCCATCCAGTCGTGCGGCTCGATCTGCGTCGTCGCCGGGCTGCGCGCCAGGCCCAGATCCTTGATGAAACTGCCGGAGAGCTTCTGCCAGTTCACTTCGGGATAAGCGGCGAGGTGCGCGTTGAAGTTGCCGACCGCGCCGTTCATCTTGCCGAGGATCTGGACTTCGGCCAGCGCCGCGCGCTGGCGCCGCAATCGGTGCACGAATACCGCCAGTTCCTTGCCGAGCGTCGTCGGCGAGGCCGGCTGGCCGTGGGTGCGCGCAAGCATCGGCTGGTCGCCGTGGCGCTGCGCCATGCCGGTGATGGCCTTGATGAGCTTGTCGATGGCCGGCAGCAGTGCCTGGTCGCGGCCGTCCTTGAGCATCAGCGCGTAGGCCAGGTTGTTGATGTCCTCGGACGTGCACGCAAAGTGGATGAACTCCTTGAGGTCCGACAGCTCGCGCGAGCCGCTGATTTTTTCCTTGAGGTAATACTCCACCGCCTTGACGTCGTGGTTGGTGGTGTCCTCGATGGTCTTCACGCGCTGCGCATCGGCCATGGCGAAGCCCGCCAGCAACTGCTCGAGTTTTTTCTCGGCGCTGGGGGAGAGTTTTGGAACTTCCTTGATGCCCTTCTCGGCAGCCAGCGCCTGCAGCCAGCGCACTTCGACCACGACGCGGTACTTGATCAGCCCGTACTCGCTGAAGATCTCGCGCAGGCCAAAGGTCTTTTCCGCATAGCGGCCGTCGATGGGCGAGAGGGCCGTAAGCGAGTTCAAGTTCATGAAGGGGCGGAGGTTTTTGGTAGGATGCCGCCGCATTGTAACGGCTCCCACCTCAGGACAAACCACATGGCCAAGTTGCGCATCGAGAAGGACAGCATGGGTGAGCTCGAGGTGCCGGGCAACGCCATGTGGGGTGCGCAAACCCAGCGCGCTTACAACAACTTTCCGATCTCCGGCCTGCGCATGCCGCGCGGCTTCATCCGTGCGTTGGGGCTGATCAAGGCCACCGCCGCCGAGGTCAACGAAGGGCTTGGCCTGATGGAGGGCCAGGTCGCCGTCGCGGTGCGCGACGCTGCCATCGCCGTGGCCGACGGCCACCACGACGAGCAATTCCCGATCGACGTGTTCCAGACCGGCTCGGGTACCAGCTCGAACATGAACGCCAACGAGGTGATCGCGTTCCTCGCCAGCAAGGAGGCCGGCACCAAGGTGCACGCCAACGACCACGTCAACATGGGACAGAGCTCCAACGACGTGATCCCGACCGCGATCCATGTCTCCGCGGCGCTCGCACTCAACGAAAAACTCATCCCGATGCTCGGCAACCTCGCCGACGTCATCAAGAAGAAGGGCGCGACGCTCCGTTACCAGACCAAGACCGGCCGCACCCACCTGATGGATGCGATGCCGGTGCGCTTCGACCAGGAGCTCGGCGGGTGGGCGCAGCAGATCAGCAACGGCGTCGAGCGCCTCAAGGCCTGCCTGCCGCGCATTCAGGCTTTGGCGCAGGGCGGGACCGCGGTCGGTACCGGCATCAATGCACACCCGGTGTTCGGCGTGAAGTTCGCCGCGAAACTCGCGGAGCGCACCAAGGTTGCGTTCACGGTAAGCCCGAACTACTTCGAATCGATGTCCTCGCAGGATGCGGCGGTCGAGCTGTCGGGTGCGCTGCGCACCATCGCGGTGTCAATGATGAAGATCGCCAACGACCTGCGCTGGATGAACTCGGGTCCGCTTGCCGGCATCGGTGAGATCGCCTTGCCCGCGCTGCAGCCGGGCTCGAGCATCATGCCGGGCAAGGTCAACCCGGTGATTCCCGAGGCGACGTGCATGGTCTGCGCGCAGGTCATGGGTAACGACACCACGATCATGGTTGCGGGGCAGTCCGGCAACTTCCAGCTCAACGTCATGCTGCCGGTGATCGCGCTGAACCTGCTGCAGAGCCTCGAGCTGCTGACGTCCGTCTCGCGCCTGCTCGGCGAGTGCATCGAAGGATTCACCATCAACAAGAAGCACATCAGCGAAGCACTCGACCGCAACCCGATCCTGATCACCGCGCTGAACGCGGTGATCGGCTACGAGAAGGGCGCAGCGATCGCGAAGAAGGCCTACGCCGAGGGCAAGCCGGTCATCGATGTCGCGATGGCCGAGACCGGGATGAGCCGCGAGGAGCTGGCCAGGCTGCTGAACCCGGCGGAGCTCACTACTGGCGGTATCAAAGGCCCGGGCGGCGCAGGCGGCTGATCGCGTCGGGGCCAGGGCCCCTCCCACAAACAGGGTGGTGGTGGTGAGACGGCAGGGTCGCGCGAAACCAATCGGCGGGAGAGCCGCTTTCTGTGGGAGGGCCCCTGGGCCCGACGTTACGGCAATAGCACCGTCGCCCCGACGGTCTTGCGATTTTCCAGATCGCGATGCGCGATCGCCGCATCTTTCAGCGCATAACGCTGCCCAACCTCGGCTTCTACGACGCCTGACCGCATGACGTGGAACAGCGCCTTCGCCCCATTAAGCAACTCCTCGCGCCGCGCCGCGTAGTGCCCCAGCGTCGGCCGCGTGAGGAACAGCGAACCTTTCTGGCTCAGCACCAGCGGATCCAGCGCCGGCGGCCGGCCCGAAGCGTTGCCGTAGCTCACCATCATGCCGAGCGGACGCAGGCAGTCGAGCGACTTCATGAAGGTGTCGGCGCCGACGGAGTCGTAGACCACGTCGACGCCGCGGCCGTCGGTGTGGCGCTGGACCTCAGCGACGAAATCCTCAGCGCGATAGTCGATGGCATGCGCGCAGCCCAGCGCCCGTGCACGTCGAACCTTGTCCGGCCCGCCGGCCGTGCCGATCACGGTGGCGCCCAGGTGCGCGGCCCACGGCACCAGCACGCTGCCGACGCCGCCGGCCGCCGCGTGCACCAGCAGCACATCGCCGCGCTTCACCGGAAAAGTCTTGCGCAGCAGATACCAGGCGGTAAGGCCCTTGAGCATGACCGCAGCAGCCTGCTCGTCGGCGACGCCGCGCGGCAGCTTCACGAGCCTTGCCGCGGGAATCACGCGCTGCTCCGCATACGCACCCGGTGGACCACCGGCATAGGCGGCGCGATCGCCGATCCTGAAATCAGCGACGTCCGCGCCGACCGCGGCCACCACACCCGCAGCCTCCTGGCCCAGGCCCGAGGGCAGGGGCACCGGGTACAGCCCGCTGCGCTGGTAAGTGTCGATGAAGTTCAGCCCGACGGCCGTCTGGCGCAGCAATACCTCGCCGGGCCCCGGCGCGGAAACATCGGCGTCGACCCACTCGAGGACCTCGGGCCCGCCGTGGCGTGCGATGCGAATGGCTTTGCTCATCGCGCCGGATTGTAGAATGCGCGGCCCATGAAACCCATCACCTTTCGCCAGTGGTCCGCCGTCGGCTTCGTTGCCTGCGTCGGCGCGATGGCCTTTGCGCTGTACCTCGAGCACTTCCAGAACCTCGAACCGTGCCCCATGTGCATGTTCCAGCGCGTCGCGATGGTCGCGGCAGGGCTGGTGTTCCTCGCTGGCGCGATCCACGGACCGCACCAGGCTGGCCGCTGGGTCTATGCCGTGCTTGCCGCTGCGATGGCCGGCGGGGGCGTTTTCATCGCCGCGCGCCACGTCTGGCTGCAGGGCTTGCCGCCGGACCAGGTGCCGGCTTGCGGCCCGACGCTCGATTACCTGATGAACGTACTGCCGCTGACCGAAGTGATCCGCACGATCATCAGCGGCGACGGCAACTGCGCCAAGATCGACGCCGCGTTCCTCGGCGTCAGCCTGCCGGGCTGGACGCTCGTTGCGTTCGTCGGCCTGGTGCTGCTCGCGCTTGCCGCGCCCATCCTCGCCCGCAAGGACGTCAAGTGAGCACCAGCACCACGGATCTCTCGGACAAACATCCGGAAGCGCAGACCTGTGAACCGGTGTTCCACGACTTCGGCGGACGCAAGGCATTTCACGGTGCGATCAAGACGCTGAAGGTGTTCGAGGACAACGCGCTGGTGCGCTCGACGCTCGCAACCCCGGGCGAGGGCCGCGTGCTCGTGGTCGATGCCGGCGGCTCCAGCCGCTGCGCCGTCGTCGGCGGCAACCTCGGCGCGCTCGCGGTCAAGAACCAATGGGCCGGCCTCGTCGTCAACGGCTATGTGCGCGACTCTGGCGAACTCGGCGGCCAGGCCGTCGGCATCAAGGCGCTTGGACTGCACCCGCGCAAGAGCGAGAAGGGCCTGCACTCGGCGCACGCCGACCGCGTCGTCGCCTTTGCCGGCGTCACCTTCCGCCCCGGCGCGTGGCTCTATGCCGACGCCGACGGCATCGTCGTCTCGGACGGCCCCATCCACGGCTGATCCAGGCCGGCGACGCCCATGCACGACATGACGCAAGGCCCGTTGCGGGGGCATATCGCCCGCATCGCGGCATTCATCTGCTTCTCGATGGTGATGCAGACGCTCTACGCGCTGGTCGACCTCTATTGGGTCGGCCACCTCGGCGCGCCGGCGATCGCGGCCGTCAGCGTAGGCAGCAACATGATGTTCCTGGTGCTGGCGGGTACGCAGGCGCTCAGCATCGGCACGGTGGCACTGGTCGCGCAGGCGGCGGGCCGCAAGGACACGGCGGCGGTGACCTTCAGCACCGCGCAAGCCACCGGGCTGTCGCTGGCGGTCGGCCTCGCCTACCTCGTGCTCGGCTTTGCGTTCATGCGGAGCTACGCCAACGCCTTCGCCGCCGACGCGCACACCGCGCAACTCACCGTCGACTACCTCGTCTGGTTCATGCCTTCGTTGTGCCTGCAGTTCCTCATGACCGCGCAGGGCTCGGCGCTGCGCGGCATCGGGAACATGCGGCTCGCGACGTTCACGCAGATGGGCAGCCTTGCGCTCAACTTCGCGCTGGCGCCGGTGCTGGTGCTCGGCTGGCCGTTCGGCGCGCCGCTCGGCGTGGCAGGTGCGGGCCTCGCGACATTCATCTCGGTGCTGGCGGCGACGGCGTTCCTCGGTTGGCGGCTGGCGCGCGACGGCGGGGCGCTGCGCTTTTCACTCGAGCAGTTGCGGCCGGATTTCGCGGCGTGGAAGCGCATCCTCCTGATCGGCCTGCCGGCGGGCGGCGAATTCGTGCTGATGTCGATCTATTTGCTGACGGTCTTCAGCATCGCGCGCCATTTCGGGCCGGAGGCACAGGCCGGCTTCGGCGTGGGGATGCGCTGGCTGCAGGCGTTCACGATGCCCGCGCTCGCGATCAGCTTCGCGGCCGCCGCGGTGGCTGGCCAGAACTACGGCGCCCATTTGCACGAGCGCGTGCGCGCC
The DNA here is from genome assembly GCA_035526825.1 of Verrucomicrobiia bacterium. Taxonomy (GTDB): domain Bacteria; phylum Pseudomonadota; class Gammaproteobacteria; order Nevskiales; family Nevskiaceae; genus JACPFV01. The sequence continues at coordinate 5,653 of DATLBT010000037.1, forward strand.
ACGTTCCGCGAGGCGCTGCTGCAGGCCGGCGTGCTGATGCTGGTGTCGATGGCGCTGCTGCAAATCGCGCCGGCCGCGCTGATGCGCCTGCTGTCGGCGGACCCTGCGGTCATCGCCGAAGGCACCAGCTTCCTGCGCATCATCGCGTTCAACCTGCCGGCGGCAGCCGTGATCTTCGCGTGCTCGGGACTGTTCCAGGGCCTCGGCAATACCATGCCGGCACTGATCGCCTCCGCGGCGCGCGTCGGGCTCATCATGTCGCTGGCGCTGTGGGCGTCGACCCGGCCGGGCTTCGAGCTGCGACACATCTGGGGCCTGTCGGTGTTCGCGGCGCTGGTCCAGGCGGGGGTCTGCGCGTGGTTCCTTCGCCGCGAATTCCGCCGCCGGCTGCCGCTGCCGGTCGGGTCGCCGGTGCCGCAGAGCGCTTGAAAAATCAGCGCGACGTCGCCGTTTTGCTGCATTGCAACGTGCGCGTAATCTGCCGCTATACTTTGCGCCCCCGAGCCGACCCCCAGCGATAGAAAGCCAATGAAGAAGCTGCCAAAAGGCGTCGAAATCCTCGCCCCGATGAAGCCGGGCTACGAGAAAATCCTGACCCCGGCAGCCCTGGAATTCGTTGCCAAGCTGGTGCGCAAGCACGGCCCGACGCGCGACAAGCTGCTGGCCTACCGGCGCGAGCGGCAGAAGGCGATCGACGCCGGCAAGAAGCCGACCTTCCTCAAGGAGACCGCCAAGGTCCGCAAGGGCAAGTGGCAGATCGCCGGCATCCCGGCGGACCTTACGGATCGCCGCGTGGAGATCACCGGCCCGGTCGACCGCAAGATGATCATCAACGCGCTGAACTCCGGCGCGAAGTGCTTCATGGCGGACTTCGAGGATTCGGCCAGCCCGACCTGGGACCTCATGATCGGCGGCCAGATCAACCTGCGCGATGCGGTGGCCAAGACCATCTCGTTCAGCTCGCCGGAAGGCAAGCAGTATTCGCTGAACGACAAGACGGCGGTGCTGATGGTGCGCCCGCGCGGCTGGCACCTGGTCGAAAAACACCTGCTGATCGACGGCAAGCCGGCGCCCGGCGGCATCGTGGATTTTGCGCTGTACTTCTTCCACAACGCCAAGACCGCGCTCAAGAAAGGCACTGGCCCGTACTTCTACCTGCCGAAGATGCAGTCGCACCTCGAGGCGCGCCTGTGGAACGCGATCTTCGTCGACGCGCAGAAGGCGCTGAAGATTCCGCAAAAAACTATCAAAGCCACGGTGCTGATCGAGACGCTTTGGGCCGCGTTCGAGATGGACGAGATCCTCTACGAGCTGCGCGACCACATCGTCGCGCTGAACTGCGGCCGCTGGGATTACATCTTCAGCTGCATCAAGACCCTGAACGCGCACGGCGAATGGATGGTGCCGGATCGCCTGCAGGTAACGATGGACAAGCACTTCCTCGACAGCTACAGCAAGCTCTTGTGCGAGACCTGCCACAAGCGCGGCGCGCAGGCGATGGGCGGCATGGCCGCCTTCATCCCGACCAGGGACCCTGTCAAGAACGACGAGGTGTTCGCCAAGGTTCGCGCCGACAAGCTGCGCGAGGTGAAGAACGGCCACGACGGCACCTGGGTCGCACATCCGGGCCTCGTGCCGGTGGCGATGGACGTGTTCAACGAGCACATGCCGACGCCCAACCAGCTGCACAAGCAGTTCAACTACGGCATCAAGGCCGATGATTTGCTCACGCGCCCGGAAGGGCAGATGACCGAGGCCGGCCTGCGCAACAACATCAACGTCTCGGTGCAGTACACCGAGGCCTGGCTGCGCGGCAACGGCTGCGTGCCGCTGCACAATCTGATGGAAGACGCCGCAACCGCCGAGATCAGCCGCACCCAGATCTGGCAGTGGCAGAAGTACGGCGCCGCGCTCAGCGACGGCCGCACCGTGACCCCGGCGCTGGTGACCCACGTCATCGACGAGGAGCTGGCGACGATCAAGGGCCAGCTCGGCTCCGAGCGCTACGATGCCAGCCGCATGATCGAGGCCGCTGGCCTGGTCGCGCGCATGTCGACGGCCACCAAGTGCCCCGAGTTCCTGACGCTGCCTTCTTACGATTACCTGGATTGAGGACTATCCTGCAATGACTGGCGACGGCTCCACCCCGAACCTGAATTTCAATTCCGAGAGGACTGCTGCAATGACCCGCGACGAGCAAATCAAGGCGCTTGAGAAGGACTGGGCGACCAACCCTCGCTGGAAGGGCTTGAAGCGCGCCTATTCCGCCGCCGACGTCGTACGCCTGCGCGGCAGCTTGGCCGTAGAGCACACCCTGGCGCAGCGCGGCGCGCAGAAGCTGTGGAAGCTCGTCAACGGCGAGGCCAAGAAAGGCTACGTCAACGCCTTCGGCGCGATCACCGCCGGCCAGGCGATGCAGCAGGCCAAGGCTGGCCTGGAAGCGGTCTACCTCTCGGGCTGGCAGGTC
>DATLBT010000038.1:0-49895 GCA_035526825.1 Verrucomicrobiia bacterium
AGATCAACGACCTCCTCGGCCACGACGCCGGCGACGCGGCGCTGCGCCGGCTTTCGGCATCGCTGCGCCGACAGTTGCGGCCCGACGACGTCGCCGGTCGGCTGGGCGGCGACGAGTTCGCCGTGCTCCTGCCCGGCGCCACCGCCGCTGTCGCCGCGCAGTGGTGCGAAGGGCTGCGGGCGGCGATGGAGGGCCTTGGCTTCGAGGCCGGGGGCCTGCCGCAACCGGTCTCGATCAGCGTCGGCCACGCCACCTGGGACCCCGGGATGCGCAACAGCCACGAATTCATGCGGCTGGCCGACCAGGCGCTGTTGCGTGCGAAGGCCGCTGGCCGCAACTGCGTGCGCGAAGCGATAATGGGCGAATGACCGAACGCTTCCGCCTGGCCACGCGCCAGAGTGCCCTCGCCCTGTGGCAGTCCGAGCACGTCGCCGCGCGCCTGCGCGCCGCGCATCCGGGCATCGGCGTCACGCTGGTGCCCCTCACGACCAGCGGCGACCGGCGCCAGGACTCGCTGTCGACTGCCGGCGGCAAGGGCTTGTTCGTGAAGGAGCTCGAGGAAGCCTTGCGCGATGGGCGGGCCGACCTCGCGGTGCATTCGATGAAGGACGTGCCGGCGCGCCAGCCCGATGGCCTGGTGCTTGCCGCATTCCTGCCCGGCGAGGATTCGCGCGATGCGTTCGTGTCGCAGAAATACCGGTCGCTGCGGGCCCTCCCGGTCGGCGCCCACGTCGGCACCGCAAGCCTGCGGCGCGAGGCGCAGCTGCGTGCGGAGCGGCCCGACCTGAAAGTCGGCCTGCTGCGGGGCAATGTCGGGACGCGCCTGGCAAAGCTCGACGCCGGCGACTTCGACGCGATCCTGCTGGCCTGCGCCGGCCTGCGGCGGCTCGGGCTCGCCGGACGCGTCACCGAAGCGCTCGACGTCGAGCGCTTCGTTCCGGCGATCGGCCAGGGCATCGTCGGTATCGAATGCCGTGCCGACGATGCCGCGACGCGCGCGCGCGTCGCGACGCTCGACGACGTTGGCAGCGCCACGCGGCTTTCGGCCGAGCGCGCCCTCAACGCCGCACTCGGGGGCTCGTGCACCGTGCCGGTGGCCGGCCACGCCGTTCTCGCCGGGGGACGCGTGCGCCTGACCGGACTCGTCGCGTCGCCGGACGGAACACAAGTAGTGCGCGAGCAGGCGGAAGGCGCCGCAGCGGACGCCGCGGCGCTCGGTCATGCGCTGGCGCAGCGGCTGCTCGACGGCGGCGGCCGCAAGATCCTGCACGGCCTGGGCGTTTCGATATGAGCGGTGCCCTTGCGGGCGTGCGCGTATTGGTGACGCGTCCCGCACATCAGGCGGAAGCTTTGTGCCGGATGATCGAGGCGGAAGGCGGCACCGCCATCCGGCTGCCGCTGCTGGCGATCGAGCCGCGCGCCAATCCAGCCGACGTGAAACCCAAGCTCGCGCAGCCGCACGACTTCTGGATCTTCACGTCGACCAATGCCGTGCGGTACGCCCTTCCACTGCTCACCGTTCCGCTGCCCGAGCGAATCGCCGCGATCGGGGCTGCCACCGCGGCGGCGCTGGCCGCGGCCGGTGCCGCGAACGCCACCGTCCCGATGGCCGGTGCCTCGAGCGCGGCGCTGTTGGCGTCGCCGGAGCTCGCCGAGCTGAACGGCCGTCGCGTGCTGATCGTCACCGGCGAGGAGGGCCTCACCACGCTCGAGGATGAGCTGGTTGCGCGGGGAGCGACGGTGACGCGAGCGGAGGTTTATCGCCGCATTGCCTTGCCCTACCCACCCGACTCGGTCAGTGCAGCGCTGCGCCGCAGCGACGTGCTTATCGTCACGAGCGGCCAGGCACTCGAGCACCTGCTGCGGCTGACGCCGCCCGAGATGCGCAAGGCGCTGCTGAAGAAGCCGCTGGTCGTGCCGAGCGCGCGTATGCTAGAAAAAGCCCACGACCTCGGATTCGCGCTACCGGCGCGCGTGGTCGATCCCGTTTCCGACGTGGCGCTGACCGCCGCCTGTGCCGCGCCCTGAGAGACTTTATGACCGATGCGAAGATCCCCAGCGGCGAACAACGCCCGGCCTATTCGATTCCCGCGCCGCCGCCGCCGAAACGCAGCCGGCCTTTGCGGGCGCTATTCATGCTGGCCCTGCTGGGCGCCGTCGGCTACGGCGGCTTGCTCGGCTGGAAATGGGCGCGCGGCACGCTGTCGACGGTCGACACGCAACAGCAGACCCTGGAGCGCCTGACGCGCGAGGTCGCCGCGTTGCGCGAACAGTCGCTAGCGCTCGGTGCGAGCGTGCAACGCGACGGCGCGGCGCTGGCTGCGCTCGATGGCCGGCTCAAGGGCGACGAGCAGGCGCTCGCCACCATCGGCGAGCAGCTCGACGGCGGCCGCACGCGGCTGCAACTCGCGGCGGTCGAGCAGCTGATGCTGCTGGCCAACGACCGCCTGGTGCTGGCCCGCGACGGTCGCGCCGCGCTGCAGGCGCTCGAGCTCGCCGACCAGCGCCTCGCGCAGCTCGCAGAACCGGGCCTGATCAAGGTGCGCGAGGCCCTGGCGAAGGAGCGCGCCGCGCTGACCGCGTTGGTGCTGCCGGACCACGCCGGCATCGTGCTGTCGCTGGCCGAAATCAGCCGCCGCGCGCCGACGCTGCCACTGCGCGCGCGCGCGCAGCGTCGTTTCGATCCGCCGGCGGTTCGCGAGGAGCCGCCGCCAGATACCGGCGTCATCGGCCGCCTATGGCGCGCCGTGAAGTCGGCGCTGTCGAGCCTGTTCGCGTTGCGCCGTGCCGACGCGCCGCCACCGCAACTCATGCTCCCCGAGGAGGAGACGCTCGTCGGCCAGATCCTGCAGCTGAAAGTCGAAGGCGCGCGCCTCGCCTTGCTCGCCAGCGACACGCGCGCATTCCACGCGCTGATTGGCGAGGCGCGCGACTGGCTGGCGCGGCACTACGACGAGACCCACGCCGACGTGAAGGCTGCCCAGGCCGAGCTCGATCGGCTCGGGCGGATCGGCCTCGCGCCAGCGTTACCCGACATCTCCGGCAGCCTCACGCTGCTGCGCGCGCGACTGGGCAGCGCGCGGTGAGATTGTTGCTGCTGGCCTTGCTGGCGCTGGCCGCCGGCGCTACAGCCGGCGTATTCCTGCACGACGAGGCCGGCTACGTGCTGGTGAGCCTGGGGCCGTGGATCCTCGAGACCTCGGTGCTCGGCTTCGTCGCCTTGGTGATTTTCACGGTCGCCGCGGGTGTGTGGGGCGCGCGGCTCGTGGTGACGCTGCTGCGACTGCCGGCGCGCGCGCAGCGGCGTCGCGACGAGCGCCGTGCGCGGCTGGCGCAGGAATCGTTCGAGACCGGCTTGCAGAAGCTGCTGGAGGGGCAATGGTCGCTGGCCGAGCTGGAATTGGTGCGCCGGGTCGCCGACCACCGCACGCCCGGCCTCAACTACCTCCTCGCCGCGCGTGCTGCACAGCGGGCGGACGCGCCCGATCGACGCGAGCACTATCTCGCCTTGGCCGCGCGCCAGGACGGCGTCGATGATTTTGCCGCGCAACTGGTGCGCGCTGAATTGACGTTCGAGCGACGCGACCTCGACGCCGCGCTGCCCGTGCTGCAGGCCTTGTACGCGAGCCACCCGTATCACCCGTACGTGATCGAGCTGCTCGCGGAAACCTACGTGCGCCTGCCGCAGTGGGAGCCGCTGCGAAAACTGCTGGCGACGCCGGAGGGCGCGCGGGCTCTGACACCGGCGCGCTACCGTGAGCTCTACGGCCAGGCCCTGCGCCAGGCGTTGCTCGCTGCCGGAGAAACCGCGCGGCTCGAGGCACTCAAGGCAGCGTGGGAGTCGACGCCGGCGGAATTTCGCGCGCGCACCGACATCCGCAGCGCCTACTTGCGGGGCTTTGCGCGCTTCGGCGGCGATGCCGAGGTTGCGGCGCAGGTCGAGCAGATGCTCAAGCAAGGTTACGACGGCGAGTTGGTGCGGATTTATTCGGAGCTGACCGGCATCGAGGCCGTGGACCAGCTCGCCACGATCGAGCAATGGGTCGGCCAGCACGGCGAGAAGCACGACCTGCTGCTCGCGGCCGGCCGCGTCTGCACACGGGCGCGACTCTGGGGCAAGGCCCGCAGCTACCTCGACGCCGCGCTGAAGGCCGAAGCTTCGCCGGCGGTGTTCCTCGCACTCGCGCAGGTCAGTGAGCAGAGCAAGCAGCCCGAGGAGGCCGCGCGATTCCATCGCCGCGGCCTCGAGCTCGCCGCGAGTCAGCCCAGCTCCGGCCAGGTCTCGAAGGCGTAGTCGAAGCTGTCGTAATACAGGTGGTCGGCGTCGAGGCCGGCCTGCACGAATGCGCGCTTGCCGGCGTGCACCATCACCGGCGGCCCGGCGAGGTAGGCCTCGTGGCCATGCAAGTCCGGATATGCGCGCAGCACCGCCTCGTGCACGAAGCCGCGCTCGCCCTGCCATGACGACTCGTCCCCCGACAGCACCGGCGTGTAACGAAATTCCGCTTGCTCCCGCGCCCACTGGCGCGCGAGCGCATCGCCGTACAGATCGGCGGCGGTGCGCGCGCCCCAGAACAAATGCATGCGGCGCGCAAGTCCGCGCGCGAACTGCCGCTCGAGCATGGCCTTGATCGGCGCAAACCCGGTGCCGCCGGCGACGAGCACTGCGGGCCGCGTGGAATCCTCGCGCACGTAGAACGCGCCGAGCGGGCCCTCGAAGCGCAGGATCGTGCGATCCGGCATGTCGTCCTGCACGTAGTGCGCGAACATCCCGCCTGGCGTGACGCGCAGGTGAAACTCGAGTCGCTCGCCCGCGGGGTCCGCGCCGGCGATCGAGAAGCTGCGACGCTTGCCGTCCGCCAGCAGGAAATCCACGTACTGCCCCGGCAGGAACTGGAACGGCGCGCCGTCGCCAGCGGGTCGCGGCAGACGCACCCACAACCCAACGACGTCGTGCGACAACTGGCGATGTTCGGCGACGCGCACCGGCAGCGTGCGCGGGCGCAGCTGCTCGAGCATCGCCGGCTGGTGCAGTTGCAGCACCAGGTCGCTCGCCGGCCGCGCCAGGCACATGAGCACATAGCCCGCCGCACGTTCGCCGTCGGACAACGCGGGCGCGCCGCCTTCCGGGTAGTGCACGGTACCGGACGACAGTCGCACACGGCACGATGCGCAGCTGCCGCTCTGGCAGCCGAATGGCAGGGCCAGGCCCGAGCGCAATCCGGCGGCGAGCACGGTCTCGCCCGCCGCGACTTCGAATGTGCGGCCGGACGGCTCGATGCAAACCTTGGCGATCATCAGCGATGGACACGGCCAGAATGGTTGAAGTTTAATGCCGCTGCGGGCGCGCTCGCCCCAGACCGGAGAACCAGCGACGTGGGCATGATCCAGGAATTCAAGGAGTTCGCGATTCGCGGCAACGTCGTCGACATGGCCGTTGGCATCATCATTGGCGCGGCATTCAGCAAGATCGTGACCTCCGCGGTGGCCGACGTGGTCACGCCGCCCCTGGGCCTGATCATCGGGGGAGTGGATTTTTCCGATCTTGCGGTGACGCTGAAGGACGGCGTCGACGGCGCTCCGGCCGTAGTGCTCGCCTATGGCAAGTTCATCCAGGCCGCGTTCGATTTCGGCATCCTCGCATTCGCGGTATTCCTGCTGGTCAAGGGCATCAACCACCTCAAGCGCAAGGAGGCCGCGCAGCCGACGCTGCCGCCGGTGCCCACCAGGGAAGAGCAGCTGCTCACCGAGATCCGCGACCTGCTCGCCACCAAGCCCTGATGCGCAAGGCGGCGATCGCGGCACTGGCGCTTGCGCTGGGCGGCTGCGGATTGTTCGGCGGCGGTTCGGAGTCCGGCGACGCCGGGCCGGCCGTGCCGAGGGGTGAGCGCAGCGCGCTCGATGGCGAGGCCGACCAGCTGCTCGCCGCGGACCGCGCATTTGCCCAGCGCAGCGCCGAGCGGGGCGCGCTCGAGGCGCACCGAGCGTTCTACGACGAGAAGGGCCTGCGCATCGCGGCCAGCGGCGAGCCGCTGCAAGGCCTCGAGGCCATTCGCGAGCAACTTTCCGCGAGCCCGGCGCGCGTGCTGACGTGGCAGCCCCGCTACGCCGAGGTTTTCGCGCCCGGCAAATGGGGCTGGACGTGGGGTGAATGGCAGGCGCACGAGCCCGGCGCCGGCGGTCGACGGCTGGCGCAGGGTCGCTACATGAACCTGTGGAAGAAGCAGCCCGACGGCTCGTGGAAAGTGCGTTCTGACCTGAGCAGCGCCGAGGCGCTGCCTTGACTCACGAGGGTCGCAGCCCGTGGGCCTGCGTTTCGGCGGGCGGACCCTCCGCCGCCTCGAACACCAGTGACACGCAGTTGCGACCGCGCTGCTTGGCGCGATAAAGCTGCTCGTCCGACTGGCGCAGCAGCGATTCGGGTTCAGTGCGCGGGCCGGGCACGGCGCACACCGCACCGATGCTCACCGTCACCACGCCGCGCTCGCCGATGCCGGCGTGGCGGATGTTGAGGCGCTCGACTTCCTGGCGCATGGCCTCGAGCAGTCGCGCGGCGTGCTCGGGAATCACGTCGTACCAGACCAGCACGAATTCCTCGCCGCCACTGCGCGCGGCGATGTCGTTGCCGCGGCGGCCGTGGCGCGCCAGGGCGCTGGCGACGCGGCGCAGCGTGTCGTCCCCGGTGAGGTGGCCGTAATGGTCGTTGTAAGCCTTGAAGTGGTCGATGTCGACCGCAATGGTCAGCAGCGGCCGGTGCTCACGCATGGCGGTGGCAAAAACGCGCGGGTAGACCTCTCGCAAGCCGCGCCCGTTGACCAGCCCTGAAAGCGGGTCGCGCAGCGTCAGCTCCTCGAGCAACTTGCGCTGGAGCCAGCTCGCGCAAGAATGAAACTCCTGCATCGCGGCGCCGATCATGGCGATGGCGCCGAGCATCGACTGCGCGAGGATGACGTAGTAAGTCGAGTTGACCCCGCCGAACGTCCTCAGCTCGCTCCAGCTCGACAGCGCGACGATCAGCGCGACCGTTGGCGCAAAGTAGGCGGTGCGCAGGCCAGCCATCACTGCCGTGCCGGTCAGCACGACGGCGACCAGTTCCGAGGGCACGATATGGCCGTAGGCTGCGCCGAGTTGGCGCTGGTAGATGACGCCGGCGCTGACGACGAACGCAGCGAGCAGTGCCGCGATTTCCGAGACCCGTCGCAGCGGTGTCCACAAGGTGCACAGGCCCGCCAGCAGCAACGCGGGAATCATGAAGGCGTACTGGACCAGGTGCGAGCGTGCGGCAAAGCCCGTGGGTGGGTGCAGGAACATGGCATCGAGCAACGGCACTGCGCCGATGAGGATCAGTGCGGAAACCAGCAGCATCAGGCGCCGCGGTACGACGTCGGCAAGGTGGTCGACGCGATACTCGGGCTCGAGTTCCGGCCGGAAGCGCAGGGACCAGTAGCCCTCGGCCTGCTGCTGCTGCAGCAGCGCCAGGCGGCTGGGGGGCGATTCCGGGACGCGATTCACTCGACTGGATCCCGCTGACGATCTGAGGTTTCCAGTGCACGGTATAACGCCGGGAGCGCCAAGGCGAATCGCCAAACGTCTGTCAGGGACCCCCTGACCGGTCTCCCTAATGGCTCGATCGGCACCCGGCTCATGACATGTACAAGCCGCCGTTGACGGCGAGGTTCGCCCCCGTCACGTAGCCGGCGTCATCGGCACACAGGAATGCGACGGCGCGCGCGATGTCGGCCGGCGTGCCCATGCGTCCCGCAGGAATCGATTCGATGATCTTTTGCAGGGCCTCGGGTTTCACCGCCGCCGTCATCGGGGTCTCGATGTAACCCGGCGACACGGTGTTGACGGTGACGCCCTTGGCTGCGCCTTCTTGCGCCACCGCCATGGTGAACCCATGCATGCCGGCCTTCGCGGCCGAGTAGTTGGCTTGGCCGAATTGGCCTTTCTGGCCGTTGACCGAGGAAATGTTGACGATGCGGCCGAAGCCGCGCGAGCACATGCCCTCGAACACCGCCTTGGTCGCATTGAACACGCTGTCGAGATTGGCGCCGAGCACCTGGCGCCATTGCTCGGGCGTCATCTTCGCCAGCCGGGCGTCGCGCGTGATGCCGGCGGCATTGACCAGGATTTCCACCGGCCCCAACGCGCGCTCGATGGCCGCGAACGCGGCACCGGTGGCGACGAAGTCGGCCAGATCACACAGTTCGACGTGCGTGCCCGGCAGCGCTTCGCGCCAGGCTGGTATCCGCGCGGCATCCGAAGGATGGCCTACCGCGGCGACGCGCGCGCCGCCCTGTGCCAGCTGTCGGCAGATCTCGGTGCCGATGGCGCCGGTGCCGCCGGTGACGACCGCGACGCGAATTTTCATCGGCCGACCTTTCGGCGCCCTTCGTAGCGCTCGCGGGTGGCGGGGTCCAACTGGCGCTGCAGGGTGTGCATGGACTCGACCTTCTCGAGGCTGACATCGAACTCGACCGTGAGCGGCGTGCTGCGACGGCCGTCGGTCGCGATCGCGACGGCCGAGAGTCGCAGCGGGCCCATGACGTGGACCGGCGCCGTGTACAGCGGCGAACCGCTGTCGACTGCACCGCCGCCGGTGGTGTAGACGATTGCGGCGGCGGGATCGCTGGCCTTCAGCGTGACGGTCAGCGGTTGCTCGAAAATGCCGCCCGCAGGGCTTGCGCGAAGTGTCAGGGGCGCCGAGCCGGGTGCAGCGTGTCCGGCAACGTAGCGCGCCATGGGGCTGGCGAGCTCGGACCGCGGGTCGCGCACGAAGCAGGTGGTGACCTTGCCGGCCTGCAGCGTGACTTCGGTTTCAGCCGGCGTCGCCAGAGTGGGGTAGTCGCCGCCGGCGGTGCAGTGCACGCGCGTTTCGGCGGGTTCGGCCCGCAGCGTGTCGCCGTGGCGAACCAGCGTCGGCGGCTCGGCCATGGGCAACGGCTCCGGGGCGCGCCGGAGGAATTCCAGCATGGCCTCCAGCGGCCCTTCCTCGCGCGGCAGCTCCAAGTGGTCGTAGTACCCTCCTCGCTCGACGTTGTATGCCAGGTTGAACGCGCCCTCGAGGGCGCTGCTGTGCTCGAACGGTGGCGGAAACAGCACGTCGTAATTGCCGGTGCCGTCGTAGATCGTCATGTAGCGCGTCGGGCCCGGCGTTTCGCCGCCGCGGTTGAGTTGCGCAAGCCACGGGCTGTTGGGCGCAAGCTCGAACGACACCACGCGATTCTGGCCGCGCGAGTCGGGCCACGCCGCCCACACGCCGTCGTTGGCGCCGCAGGCGCCGATGAAGTTGCGGACCTTGTGCCAGCTGTTGGTCTGCTTCATCCACTGGCGCACCAGCGTGACGCCGAGCGAATGCGCGACGATGTCGACCTGGTGAATGCGGCGCCCGGACTTCTTCGACAAGTGCTCCATCACGCTCGTGACGATGCGGTCCACGCTCGCCACCGACAAGTCGTTGCTGTCGAAGTAGCGCACGTTGTCCCAGCCGTAGCCGAGCGACCACAGCTCGTCGCGTGTGTAACCCGCCTGCAAAAAGTGCGCGCGCGCCGGCAGCCAGTACCGCGCGGACACCGTGTTGCCGTGGATGAAAATCACCGGCGTGCGCTGCACGCCACCACCGCCTCCCCCGAAGCCAGGCATGGGCTGGTTGGTCTCGGCGGAAATCGGCGGCGTGAAGTCGGCGGGGAATTCGCGCAGCGCGGGCGGATCGATGCCGACCTTGGGCAACAACCATTCGCGTGGCGCACAGGCCGCAACGGCAAGGCAAAGCGCCACCGCAAGCGCGCGCGTCATGGCGCCCAGAAGAGATACACGAAGCGCAACTCGAGGAATGGCGAGGCCGAGACCGCCGCCGCTTCTTGTACGCCGTATTGCTTCGACGGCCGATCGACCGCCACGGTGGTGTTCCCGCGCGTGTAGCCGCCGTTGTTGTCGGGAACGGCGTTGTAGACGTCGAGCAGCGCCGTGATCTGGCTGCCATGCCCGGCGATCGGCTGCGCTACGCGGATCTGGAACACCGAAGAAGTCCGGTAGATGTAGTAAATCCCGGCCGTCAGCAGGGTGCCGTCGATGCCCTTGTCCTCGTAAGGGCCCGGTTTCGACTGCACGAAGAAACGGTTCGTGGAGTTGCATTCCGGACCGTTGCGATCGATGCCCAGCAGGATGCAGTTGTCTTCCGCATTCACCGGTTCCTCGTTGCTGATGTTCACCTTTTCGTAGCGATTCGGGCCCACGGACTCGCGGTAGCCGTAGCCGACGTCGAAGAACCAGTGCTCGGTGAATTTCCAGGCGACGTTGACTTCGTAATTGCGCCAGTTGGCGATATCGGTCGGCGTGAGGCCCAGGAACGAAGGTTTGTCGTTGTCGCCGTTGAACTGATAGGCAAAGGTGCCATCGATCCACAGCCGGCCCCACAGCTTGGAGTGGAATGCGAACTGCGGGATCACGCTCCAGTAATTCGTGCCGATGTTGAGGACCGCGTCGGTGTCGTAGCGGCCGACTGGCGCCTTCACCGTCGTCGCGAGCAAGCCGTTGAACTGCAGCGGGCCGAAGCGGTGCTCGTCGCCATAAACGCCGCACAAGCCGAACGCGTCTCCCGGCCCGTTGCCGCCGGCTTTGGCGCCGAACACGCGGGTGCGGTCGCCAACCTGCTCGGTGTTCTGCTGGTAGCCGAGCACGCCGATGACGCGGCAGAACTGCGGATGATCCTTGAGGTACCAGACGCTGGTGTCGCGGAACACGTTGCCGACCCACAGGTACTTGAGCAGGGCGAGCGACGCATCGGTGCTGGCGCCGGCGGAGACGAACGGCTGGCCGATCTGGATCTTGTCGCCGTTTTCATCGTAGATGTGCTCGATCTCGGTGAGGATCAGCGTGGCCTCGGTGTACTGTCCCGGCGGCAAACGGCCGTACTCGGAAAGGTGCGGCGTGAAGACGATGCCGGCGTGTGCCGGCGCCGCCAGCAGCAGCAGCGCGGCGGTGCAGAACGTCCGCCTCACCGTTCGCAGCCGGTGCATGTGAAAGTGTCCCCGAGGCCGAAGTTGTGGGTGACCAGCAACAGCAGCCGGCCGGAGCTGTAGCTGCGCGCAGGTCCGAGGCCGTCGACGTGCACGCTGCCGGCCGGCGCGGTGGTGCAGTTGGGTGCGCCGACCTTGCAACCCGCGGGCGTGTGCTCGTTGTAGGGCAGGTCAAATTCGCCGCTCTGGCCCGCTACCGGCTTCACGAAGTGCAGGGCGGCGAGCCAGCGCTGCGTGACGAACCAGTTCAGCGACACGCCAACCGTGTCCAGCGACGTGCCCTGGTCAAAATAATTTCCCGACGCGGGCACCATGCTGGTCGTTGCTCCCGGCGCCGGCGGGTTCGGCGCGAAGCGCGGGTTCTCGTACATGTTGGGCTCGCCTTCGCGTCGGGTGGCGAACGCCGCCAGATACAGGCCGTTCGCGGCGCGGTGCGCGAGGCTGAGGTCGACAAAGCGGTCGTCGCCCTGTTGTGTCGGCATTTGGCGGCCGAAGGCCGCGTCATAGTTCTGGAAGTACTCACGCCAGGCGACTCCAAGGTCGACAAAGGCGCCGGCCCACGGCTGCCAGTGAGCACCGATGCGGCCTTGCGCCCAGGCCGTGTTGCTGCCGGCGCTGATCGGGGCGTCGCGGTTGTAGGCGCCGTACGGCAAGTTTCCGGCGGTGGTCGCGACGATCGCGAACGGCGCGCTCCGGCGCTCGCGCCATTGTGAAGCCGGCGACCCCACGAGGTAGCTGCCGAACTCGAGCGTCAGGTCGCCGTTGCCGCTGCCTTCGTTTTCAAGGCGGTCGGCCTCGGTCGAAGCGTCGTCGGATCGATCCGCCGCGAAACGGCCCAGCTCGCCGTCGGTGCGCGTGTCGGTGTACGAGAAGCCGACGCGTGCGAAGTGCGTGCGGCTCGACACGAACGGCAGGCCGTAGCTTTCGAACAGCGGGAAATGCCAGCTGAAGGCGCCGAGCAGCGTCTTTTCGGGGAACGCAGTTTGCCCGCCTGCGCTGGGCACGGCCGAGTCGCGCTTGATGCCCTGCTGGTCGAACACGCCGTCGCGCGCGTCCTGCAGGTAGCCGCCGTTGAAATACATGCCCGGGTAGAGCGGCATGTAGCGCGCGAACTGAGGCACTGCGTCCTGCGCCTGTGCCTGTGCAGCGCACGTGACGAACAGAAACAGCGTGGCGATAACGCGGCTCATCGGGCCGCCCCACCCGCAACGATCGCTTGGGCGTGCGTCAGCCGTCGCAGCTCGACCTTGGCGACCTTGCCGGCGCCGGTGCGCGGCAACGCGTCCATGAACACGAACTCGCCCGGCAGCTTGTAGCTGGCGAGCCGCTGCTTGAGTTCCAGGCGCAAGGTTTCGGCATCAAGCCGCGCGCCGGCGCGCGCGACCACGGCGGCGAGGCCGGTCTCGCCCCAGCGCGGGTGCGGCACGCCGATCACCGCGCATTCCGCGACGCCGCGGCATTGCGACAGCGCGGCTTCCACCTCGGCTGGATAGACGTTCTCGCCGCCGGAGATGTACATCTCCTTGCGGCGACCGCAGATGAAGTGGCGGCCGTCGGCGTCGCGGCGCGCGAGGTCGCCGGTCCATAGCCAGCCGTCGCGAATCATCTCGCGCGTCGCGTCCGGCGCGCCGAAATACCCCGAGAACACTACCGGTCCGCGCAGTGTGAGTTCGCCGACGGTGCCGGCTGGCACCGCCGCGCCGTGCTCATCGCGAATCACCGCCTCGAGCAGGGGCATCGGGTGCCCGACGCTGTCGGGATGACGCGCGGCCTCGGCCACGTCAATGGCGAAGCAGTTGACACCGCACTCTGTCATGCCGAAGCCAAGCTTGAAGCGCACGCCGCGCGCGGCGAACACCTCGCAAACCGGCGGCGGGCAGGGCGCGCCGCCGGTGATGGCGAAGCGCACGCGCGAAAGGTCCGCAGCGCCGAATTCCGCATGCGTCGCCAGCATCTGGAACATCGCCGGCACCATGAACAGCACGCTGGCACCTTGCGCCGCGACGAGCTCGAGGTACTCGCCGGGCTCGAAATTTTCCATCCAGACAACCCGGCCGCCCGCGAACCACAGCGGCGTGGCCAGCACGTTGACTGCGGCATGGAACGCGGGCGTCGCCTGGATGGCGCAGTCGTCCTCGCGCAGGCCCCACGCCAGCACCGTGTTGGCGGCGTTGCCGAAAACCTGCCGGTAGGGAATCTGCGCGCCCTTCGGCGTGCCGGTGCTGCCGCCGGTGAGCAGGATCATCCAGGTGTCCGCTTCGTCTAGCGCGGGCGACGCGATCGCGGGCGCAGGCTTGGCGAGCCATTCGGCGTAACGCTCGAGTGGCAGCAGGCGCCGCCCAAGACCTTCCGCTGACGCGAGGTTTGCGCGATCGTGCAGCACCAGCGCAGGCGTCAGCGCCTCGCCGATGGCGTGCTGCTCTGCACCCGACAGCCGATGGTTCAACGGCGCGAAAATGAACCCGAGCTTGGGTGCGGCGAGCAGCAGGTCGACGTGGGCCAGGTGGTTCAAGGCGAGGATCGACACGCGATCGCCGCGCCGCACGCCTTCGGCGTGCAACCGTGCCGCCAGCGTCGACGCGCGCTGGTCCAGCTCGGCGTAGTTGAGCCAGCGACCGCGCCAGAACAGCGCCGGACGCTCGGGTGTGAGCCGGGCGCGCCAGCCTGCGAGGTCGGTGATCACCGGTCGGCACCGCCCGGTGCGCGGTAGCGGACGCACATCGCATTCCAGACATAGCCGACGCCGGCGGTCATGAGCACGGCGACGTCGCCGTCGCGGAAGCGGCCCTGGTCGCGCGCGAGCTTGAGCGACAGCAACGGATCGACCTGCCCGATGTGGCCGTAATCCTGCAGGTAGATCGAGCGACCTACGGGGATTCCGAGCCGTGCCAACAACGCTTCGTGCGCGCTGCGCTTCATGTGCAGCACGGCGGCGTAGACCGCGTCCCGGGGGCGGATGCCCGAGCGTGCGCAGGCCTCCTCCACCACGTCCACGAAGTTGTCCATCGACTTTGTCTCGAGCCGCTCGCGCAAACCGGCCGGGTTGGGCACTTGCAGCCGGAACTCGGCGCTGTTGTGGCCGTTGAGTGGTGTGCGCGTTCCGCCGACCGGAACGATGACGTCCTCCGATAGCGAGCCGTCGGTGCGAAACGCCGAGCCCAGCACCTCGAAGCCCGGCCCGCCGCGCTTCATCACGGCAGCACCCCCGCCCGCGGCGAGGTTGTACAGGAAGCGGACATCCGGGTCGGTGTACGACACGAGGTCGCTGTTGCGATAGCCGCCGGCGATCAGCAGGGTTTCGGCTTCGGAGTTGAGGATGTCGCTGGCAAGGCGCAGCGCGAGGATGGTGGTGCCGCATTTCTGGCCGAGGTCGAAGGCGTAAGCGCGCGAGGCGCCGAGCACGTGTGCGGTCTGGATGCCGGCGGTCCACACCGGAAACTCCTTGTGTTCCTCGGTGATCGAGATGACGACGTCGAGCTGGTCGGCGGGAAGGCCCGCATCCTCGAGCGCGGCGCGCGCGGCGTGCACGCCCATCGCATTGGTGTGGTCGTCCGGACCGGGCACGGTCTTGCGCATGACGCCGAGCTTCTCGCGCACCACCGACTCGGGCAGGCCCGAGGCCGACGCGATGTGCGCCGAATCGTGGAACATTTTCGGCAGGTAGATGCCGAGCCCGCTGATGACCGCCACCCGCTAGCCCTTGCGCTTCGGGCCCATGCCCTCGGTGACGAGCTTCATGACCTCGTCGATGACTCCCGGTGGCGGCTGCTTTTTCTGCCACAGGCACCATTTCATGCCGAGAAAATGGCCGACACCCATCATCGACCAGGCACGCGTGTCGGCATCGCCTTCGCTGAGTTCACCCTTGCGCGCGGCCGCGGCCAGCGCGGCGGCATAGCCCTCGGCCAATTTCTCGTAGTACTCGCGGAAAATCTGGGGATCGACGAATTGCGACTCCTGCACGATGCGATACAGGCCGCGATGCTTCGTGGTGAATTGCATGAACGCCTCCAGCCCCAGGCGCTCGGCTTCCAGCCGGCTGCCCGCCTTGGCGATCGCTTGCGACGCGTGCGCGCGCAGCTGGTGGCCGATGTCGCGCACCAGCGTCACGAACATCTCTTCCTTGCTGTGGAAGTAAAGGTAGAACGTGCCCTGCGCGATGTCGGCGCGCTGCGTGATCGAACTGACCGAGGCGCCGTGATAACCCTTGGCACCGAACTCCTGCTCCGCCGCTATCAGCAGGCGGCGACGCGTGGCTTCGCCGCGCGCAGTGACGGGCTTGAGGGTGGCGGGGGCAGTGGGGGCGGGCATCAACGACCTCAACATGACTGGTGAATCAGGAGTCACGGAGCCTAGGCCCGCCCGGTGGGCGTGTCAACGAAGCCGGCAGTGGCCGGCTTGACTCAGTACGACGGAACCTTGACCACCGCGCCAGCCTTCAAAAGGTAGGCCTCGTCGAAGCCATTGAGCTGGCGCAGGGCATCGATGGTGGTGCGGTATTGCCTGGCGATGCTGGTCAGGCTCTGGCCGGGACGGACCTGGTGGGTCAGGAAATCGGTAACGCCAGGAGCCGGCGGTGCTGCGTCGTCCTTCGCTGCGGCGACCTTCAGCGTGCGCGCTCCGCCCCGCGGCGGGATCTTCAACACCTGGCCCGCGCGGATGAAGGTCTTGTTGCCAATGCCATTGGCCTGCTTGAGATCAGTGACGCGCACGCCGTAGCGCCGCGCGATCGCGCCGAGGTTGTCGCCCTTCTGCACGCGATACCGCACGTAATAAAAGCGCTGCTGATCGAACCGCTGGCTGGCGTCGAGCGACAGGTAGGCGTTCATGAATTTCTCGCCCGCGCCAACCGGAACGCGGATCGAGGTCTGCGGCGGCACGAATAGGCGGCCGTCGAGCACCTCGGGCCGGTATCCCGGGTTCAGCAGGCGGAACTGCGCGTCGTCGAGCCCGGCGCACTGCTGCAGCGCCGCGTACGACACGTAATGCTGGATCTGCACCACGTCGAACTCGATCGGGTCGTGCTTTTGGATCTCGCCAAAATGGTCGCGGTGGTCCTGCTCGACGTCGATCGCGGCGAGGAACTCGGCGTAGAAGTTGCGCGAAGCAAAGCCGAAGCGGCGCCCATCCCAGCGCGCCAGCAGGTCCTCGAGGCTGTCGCCCTTGACCTCGCGCAAACCCTTGGCGAGGCCGGCACGTCCGTGGTTGTAGGCGGTGATCGCGAGCGGCCAGTTGCCGAGCGCGGCGTAGTCTTCCTTGAGGTGGCGCGCGGCGGCCTGCGTCGAGGTCCATGGATCGCGGCGATCATCCACCGCCTCATCGAGGCGCATGTAGATGCGCGCCGACGACGGAATGAACTGCCACAGCCCGGCGGCGCCAACCTTGGAATACGCCTCCACGTTGAACGACGACTCGACCAGCGGCAGGCGCGTCAGCAGGACCGGCAGTCCCTCCGCGGCGAAGATCGCCTCCATCTTGGGCAGGTACTGGCCGGAAACCTTCAGTGCGCGCTCGGTCTTCTCCTTCAAGCCGCGCTGGCTGCGGAACCGGCCCACCGCGTCCTTGTAGCGGTTGGCCCCGTCGACATCGGCGAGCAGGTCATGGAGCTTCTTTTCGTCGGCCGACATCTTCTCGGGCGTGGCACGCAGTGCATGCACCCGCTTGAGGTGCTTGTCGATCTCGCGCTTGGTCGCCACTTCGGCCCGCGATTGCGCGCGGCGCGCGGCGGCTGGCCCGAGGCGCACGGCGTCGTCGCGGAAGTCGAGCACCGCGTAAATCTTGTGCGGTTGATCCTGGAAATGGATCACGCTCTGGTACTCGGAGATCTTGCTGAAGGCGTCCGTCCAGAACGCGACGTTCGGGGCCAGCAGGACGGGGCGCGGAAACACCGCCCTCAGGTCGGTCGCCTGCACCGAAACGCCGGGCAATTCCGCATTGGCGAAAGCCGCTGAACCTGCCGTCAGGAGGGCAACCACACTGCATAAACGAACCGTTGCGCGCATAGCCGAACCGCCCCCAATGAGTCGCCGGGATGCTAGCCCACCCCTGTGACACCGGCAACGCAATTCGTATCCATTTCCGGGGGACATGTATCCAACCTTGGTCGATGGTGCAGTTGAACTAACGCAGCCTGTTCGCGCACCATGGCCCGCCGCCACGAAAACCTCCTGCCAATGGGTGAGCCCTACCCCCCGATCGAGCCGTACCGGACCCACCGCCTGCGGGTGTCCCCGATCCACGAGATCCACGTCGAGGAGTGCGGCAACCCGCGCGGCCAGGCAGTGTTGTTCGTGCACGGCGGCCCGGGTGGCGGCAGCGAGCCGTGGCATCGACAGTTCTTCGATCCGTCGCGCTACCGCATCGTGCTGTTCGACCAGCGCGGCTGCGGGCGTTCCACTCCCCACGCGGAGCTGGCCGACAACACCACGTGGCGGCTGGTCGAGGACATGGAAAAGATCCGCGACCGGCTCGGCATCGACCGCTGGGTGGTGTTCGGCGGTTCGTGGGGCTCCACCCTGGCGCTCGCGTATGCGCAAACCCATCCCCAGCACGTAAAGGCGCTGGTGCTGCGCGGCATTTTCCTGCTCCGGCCCGCGGAGATCCGCTGGTTTTACCAGGACGGCTGCTCGTGGCTCTATCCGGACGCCTGGGAAAAATTCCTCGAGCCGATTCCTGCGGCCGAGCGCGGCGACCTGGTGTCTGCGTACTACCAGCGGCTGACCCACGGCGACGCGCGCATCCGCTCGGCAGCGGCGCGAGCCTGGAGCATCTGGGAGGGCGCGACCAGCAAGTTGATCCCGAGCGAGGACCTGGTGCGGCGCTTTGGCGAGGACAAGTTCGCCGAGGCTTTCGCGCGGATCGAGTGCCACTATTTCGTCAACGGCGGGTTCTTCGAGTCGCCAGATTGGCTGCTCGAAAACGTCGGCCGGATCCGCAAGATCCCGGCGGTGATCGTGCAGGGTCGTTACGACGTGGTCTGCCCGATTCGTTCCGCGTGGGACCTCCACCGCGCCTGGCCCGAGGCCGAGTTGCAAATCGTCGCCGATGCCGGTCATGCGGCCAGCGAACCCGGCATCCTGCGCCGGCTGGTCGAGGCGACCGACCGATTCGCGTCCGCCTGAGCTAAGCGCGCGCAGGTGCGCGGATCAGCAGTCCTTCGTCATTCTTGATCGACTCGAGCACCAGGCTCGAGCGCACGTCCTTGACGCCGGGCAAGCCGATGAGACGGTGCATGGCGAAGTCCGAGAATGCCTTGAAGTCAGGCACGAACACATGCAGCAGGAAGTCGAGGTCGCCGGTCATCACGTAGCAAGCCCGGACCTCCGGTAACTTGCGCACTGCGGCCTCGAAAGACTCGGTCGTGTCTTTCGACTGGCGCTCGATGCGCACCTGGATGAAGGCCTGGATCTCGAGGCCGAGTGCCGCGGGACTTAGCACCGCCGCATAGCGCGCGATCACGCCGGACTCCTCCAGTCGCTGCACGCGGCGCTGGCAAGCGGTCGGCGACAACGCGACGCGCTCGGCCAGCGCCACCACCGGCATGCGGCCATCGCGCTGCAGCTCGGTGAGGATGCGCAAATCCGTACGATCCAGCTTTGTCTGCACTTATTCACTACGTTTTGGTCGTTGGTTAGTGAATACTACCCGTTTACAGGCCTTGCGCGACCTTTTTCGCAGCAAAGCTCCACGCGGTGCGGGTTAGGATGGATTCATGTACGGCGCCAACACCACCACCGAGCTGCGCGGCGATTACCGCCACGCGCGCCCGGATTTCACGATCGACCAGGACGTGCGCGCCTACTCGTCCGTTGACCAGGACATGTGGGTGCGGCTGTATCGCCGGCAGTCGGCGCTGGCGCAACGCTACGCATGCGGCGAATTCATCGAGGGCCTCAAGCTGCTCGACGTCGCCAGCGGCGTCCCCGACCTCAACCGCGTGTCGGACGCGCTGGAGGCGCGCACGGGCTGGCGCCTCGCCGCCGTGCCGGGCTTCATTCCGGATGCCGTGTTCTTCGGCCACCTCGCAAAGCGGCGCCTGCCGGTCACGATCTGGCTGCGCAAGCCCGAGGAAATGGATTATCTGGTCGAGCCGGACATCTTCCACGACTTCTTCGGCCATGTGCCGATGCTGTTCAACCCGGTATTCGCCGACTACGTGCAGATTTATGGCCAGCGCGGCCTCGAAGCCGTCGGCGCCAACGCGCTGCCGCTGCTTGCGCGCCTTTATTGGTACACGGTGGAGTTCGGCCTGATCGAAACGAGCGATGGCCTGCGCACTTTCGGCGCCGGCATCCTGTCGTCGGCGGGCGAGACGCCGTTCGCGATCGACAGCACGGAGCCGCACCGCGTGCGCTTCGAGCTCGAGCGTGTCATGCGCACGCGCTACATGATCGACCAGTTCCAGAAGACGTATTTTGTGGTGCGCTCGCTCGACGAGTTGCACCGCGCCGTGGCGCAGGACTTGCGTCCGGCCTGGCAGCGGCTCGCGCCGCTGCCGCCGCTCGACCCCGCGCTGACCGAGCCCGGTGACGTGCTGGTGCAACCCTCCCGCCGCGCCGCGGCCTGAACTCGCCGCCGCGGGCGGCCCTTCGCGTGAAGCCGATGCTCCAGCACCAAGTCGTGGTTGTGACCGGCGCGCGTGGCGCGCTCGGGCGCGCGGTGCGCGCGCGATTCGCGGAAGCGGGCGCCGTGGTCGCCGGCATCGACCGCGAGGCGGACATCCCGGCGAACGTGATCGCAGCGGACCTGGGCGATGCCGTTTCCGCCGAGCGAGCGATCCAGCAGCTCGCGGACCAGCATGGCCGCATCGATGCGCTGCTCAACCTCGCCGGCGGTTTCACCATGGCACCGGCAGGCGAACTCGCGCCTTGGGATGCGCTGTGGAAGATGAACCTCGCCACCGCGCTCCACACGTGCCGCGCCGTCATTCCCGGCATGGTCGCGCGCGGACATGGGGCGATCGTCAACATCGGCGCGCGCGTACAGCCGGCCGGCGCACAGATGGCAGCCTATGCCGCGAGCAAGAGTGCGGTGATGCGACTGACCGAATCGCTGGCCGAAGAAGTGAAAGCCTCCGGCGTGCGCGTGAACTGCGTGATGCCGAGCATCCTCGACACCGAGGCCAACCGCCGCTCGATGCCCGACGCCGACTTCGGCAAGTGGGTCGCACCCGCGGCACTGGCCGACGTGCTCGCATTCCTGTGCAGCGACCATGCGCGCGCCGTCACCGGCGCTCTCATCCCCGTCTACGGCCGCATGTGAGCGGCGTAGAATCCAGCCCTTGAGCGACGAGAACTCCACGATGTCTGCGACCAAGAAGGAACACAATCCCCTCGGCACGGACGGCTTCGAGTTCGTCGAATTCACCGCGCCGGACAAGCAAGGCATCGAGCAGCTGCACGCGCTGTTCGAGCTGCTCGGCTTCACGGCGATCGCGCGCCACCGCAGCAAGGACGTGACGCTGTTCCGCCAGGGCGACATCAACTTCCTGGTCAACGCGACGCCATACACGCACTTCCACCAGTTCGCGCAGGCGCATGGTCCTGCGGCGTGCGCGATGGCGTGGCGCGTGAAGGACGCCGTGAAGGCCTACGAGTACGCCGTGGCGCAGGGCGCGGTGCCGTTCGATGCCAAGCCGGGCTTCATGGAGCTGAGGTTGCCCGCGGTTTATGGCATCGGCAATTCAGTCCTTTATTTCATCGACCGCCATGGCCCGGAGCATTCGCTGTACGACGTCGACTTCCGGCCGATCCCGGGCGTTGACCAGCAGCCCAAGGGCGTCGGGCTGGAGCTGCTCGACCATCTCACGCACAACGTCCAGCGCGGCAACATGGACGTGTGGAGCGGCTTCTACGAGCGCATCGGCAACTTCAAGCAGATTCGCTACTTCGACATCGAGGGCAAGCAGACCGGCCTGTTCTCGCGCGCGATGACCGCGCCGTGCGGCAAGATCCGCATCCCGATCAACGAGAGCGCCGACGACAAGTCGCAGATCGAGGAATTTCTCAGGCAATACCGCGGCGAGGGCATCCAGCATCTCGCGCTGTCGACGCCGGACATCTACCAGACCGTGTCGCAGATGCGCGCACGCGGCGTGGCTTTCATGGACACGCCGGACACGTACTACGGTGGCATCGACAAGCGCGTGAAGGGCCATGGCGAGGACGTCAAGAAGCTGAAAGACCTGCGCATCCTCATCGACGGCGCGCCCGAGGAAGGCATCCTCCTGCAGATCTTCACCAGCACGGTGATCGGCCCGATCTTCTTCGAGATCATCCAGCGCAAGGGCAACGAGGGTTTTGGCGAGGGCAACTTCAAGGCCCTGTTCGAGAGCATCGAGGAAGACCAGATCCGGCGTGGCGTGCTGAAGGCGACCGCGTGATGCGTGTCATCCCGAGCGAAGCGAGGGATCGCGTTGCGCGTAGCAGCCACCTCAACGCGGTCCCTCGTCGCTTCGCTCCTCGGGATGACACATGAAGAAGTGGATTTATCGCCCGCACGTGGAGGGCAAGGCCTCGCGCCAGGCCCACGCCGATTTGCCCGAAGGCACGGTCGAGCGCGAGATGAGCAAGGAGGGCTTCTTCGGCCCGGCCGCGCACTTCTACCATCCGCGGCCGCCGACCGGCTGGGTGAAATGGGACGGCCCACTCAAGCCGCGCGCGTTCGACCTCGTCAAGCTCGGAGCGCACGGCGCCTCGCCGTGGCACGCCAACGAAATCCTGCACAACGCCCATGTGCGCATGCGCTGGTGGGTGTGCAAGGCGTCGATGGCGCACCTCGTGCGCAACGCCGACGGTGACGAACTCCTCTTCGTGCACCTCGGCCACGCGGAGCTGTTCTGCGACCACGGCCACCTGTCGCTGGCGCCAGGTGATTACGTGGTGCTGCCGCGCGGCACGATGTGGCGCATCGAGTGCGCGGAAGCCGTCACGATGCTGCTGATCGAGGCGACCAATTCCAGCTATCAGTTGCCGGACAAGGGCATCGTCGGCGAGCACGCCATCTTCGACCCCGCGATGCTCGACATCCCCGCGATCGACGACGCGTTCAAGGCGCAAGCCGCGAAGCCCGGCGAGTGGCACGTGCGCATCAAGCGCCGCAACGAAATCTCGACGGTGGTCTATCCCTACAACCCGCTCGACGCGGTGGGCTGGCACGGCAACCTGCACCCGGTGCGCATCAACGTGCGGCACATCCGGCCGCTGATGTCGCACCGCTTCCACGTGCCGCCGAGCGCGCACACGACGTTCGTCGCGAACCGCTTCGTCGTCTGCACTTTCGCACCGCGGCCCTTCGAGACCGACGCGGGCGCGATCAAGGTGCCGTTCTTCCACAACAACGACGACTACGACGAGGTCTTGTTCTACCACGCGGGCGATTTCTTCTCGCGCGACCACATCCACCCGGGCATGGTTACGCTGCATCCGTGCGGCTTCACGCACGGCCCGCACCCGAAGGCGTTGAAGAAGATGCTCAAGCAGGACAAGCCTGCCACCGATGAATACGCGGTGATGATCGATGCGCGCGATGCGCTCGAAGTGGCAGCACCGGCGACGTCCGTCGAGAACGCCGACTACCACATGAGTTGGGCGGCCACGCCTTGAAGCTTGCGACGCTCAGGGACGGCACGCGCGACGGCCGGCTGATGGTCGTGTCGCGCGACCTGGCTTCCTGCTCGCCGGCGCCGGCCATTGCGCACACGCTGCAAAAGGCGCTCGACGACTGGGATGCCGTGCTGCCCAAGCTGCAGGCGCTATCCGACGAGATCAACGGCGGCAAGATCGCCGGCACCATGGAATTCAATCCGCGCGACCTGCTCGCGCCGCTGCCGCGCGCCTACCAGTGGGCGGACGGTTCGGCGTACGTGAATCACGTCGAGTTGGTGCGCAAGGCACGTGGCGTCGAGATGCCGGACTCGTTCTGGACCGACCCGCTGATGTACCAGGGCGGCTCGGATTCTTTCCTCGCGCCGCTCGAGCCGATCCGCATGGCCGACGAGGCCTGGGGGATCGACCTCGAGGCCGAAGTCGCGGTAATCACGGCCGACGTGCCGATGGGCGCGACCGTCGCCCAGGCGGGCGCTGCGATCCGGCTGCTGGCGCTGGTCAACGACGTGTCCTTGCGCAACCTGATACCGAACGAGCTGGCCAAGGGCTTCGGCTTTTTTCATTCCAAGCCCAGCTCGGCGCTGTCGCCCGTCGTGGTCACGCCCGACGAGCTCGGTGCATCGTGGGATGGCGGCAAGGTGCACCTGCCGCTGCTGACGCAGCTCAACGGCAAGCCGCTGGGCAAGGCCAATGCCGGCATCGACATGACCTTCGATTTCCCGACGCTGGTCGCGCACGCCGCCAAGACGCGGCCACTCGGGGCCGGCACGATGATCGGCAGTGGCACGGTGAGCAACCGCGGCGCCGACGGCGGACCCGGTCGGCCCATCGAGGATGAGGGTGTCGGCTACTCGTGCCTGGCCGAGCTGCGCACGGTCGAAACGCTGCGCGCCGGCGCGGCGAAGACGCCGTTCCTCAGGTTCGGCGACCGCGTTCGCATCGAGATGCTCGATGCCGCCGGGCGCAGCATCTTCGGTGCCATCGACCAGACCGTGGAACAACATACCCCGTAGGGCGGCCCCTGGCCGCCGGACCCATCCCCATGCTCAAGCTCTATTCGTTCTGGCGCAGCTCGGCTTCCTACCGCGTGCGTATCGCACTCGCGCTCAAAGGCCTGCCGTACGAATACGTGCCGATCCACCTCGTGCGCGACGGCGGCGAGCAGAACGCGCCGGCCTACCGCGCGCTGAATCCGCAAGGTCGCGTGCCGCTGCTGGTCGACGGCGACTTCCGCATCGCGCAGTCGATGGCGATCCTGGATTACCTCGAGTCGCTACAGCCCTCGCCGGCACTGCGGCCGACCGACGCGCGTCAGCGCGCGCGCGTGCTGGCGTTCTGCGAAGCGATCAATGCCGACACCCAGCCGCTGCAGAACACCGGCGCCGTGCTGTATCTGGGCGAGCGCCTCGGCGCGGACGAGGCGGCGAAGGGCGCGTGGATGCGCCACTGGATCGAGCGCGGCCTGACGGTGCTCGAGCAGGAGCGCGCCGGCGCGCCTGAAACGGGCTATGCCTTCGGCGAGTCGCCGACCTGGGCGGATTGCCTGCTGGTGCCACAGGTGTACAACGCCGAGCGCTGGAAGTGCGACCTCCACAAGTTTCCCAAGCTGGTAGCGCTCGCCCGCCGCGTGCGCGAGGAGCCGGCGTTCGCGGCGGCGCATCCGTCGCAACAGCCGGACGCGGCGCCGGCCTGATCACCGTGTCATGCTGAGCGGAGCGAAGGATCCCGTTCGGAAAGCAGCTACGCTCGGAATGACAGCTAATTCCCCGGCAGCGTCAGCATCATGATCGTTCCGCCACCCGCCGCCGACTGCGCGTGCAACGAACCGCCGTGGAGCTGCAACACCTTGCGGCAGATGGCGAGTCCGATGCCGGACCCGGGAAATGCATCCGGTGCGTTGAGCCGCGGGTGCCGCTCGAAGATCCTGCCCAAATGGCGCGCATCGATGCCGATGCCGCGATCGGCGATGCGCACTTCCCAGTTCTCGCCCGCGCGCGCCGCGGCAACGCTCACGACCGGCGACTCGCCGGGCTGGAACTTGATCGCGTTGTCGATGAGCTGACGAAACACTTCCACCAGTTGCTCGCGCTGCCCGGTCACCGTCGGCAACGGGCCGCAGTCGAGCCGCACGCCGCGCGCGTCAATGACGTCCCTGAGGTGAGCGGCGGCTTCCTCCATCGCCTCACCCAACGCCACCGGCCCCGGCACGTGCGCGCCGTGGCCGATCGAGGTATACGCCAGCAAGCCGTCGATGATGCGGTGCAGGTCGCGCGAAGCCCCCACGACATAGTCCAGGTATTCCCCGCCGACGCCGGCGAGTTGGGCCTGATACTTGTCCTGCAAGCGCTGCGCGTATCGCACCAGCGTCCGCAATGGCGTTTGCAGGTCGTGCGACGCCGCGTGCGCGAAGCGCTCGATTTCCTCGTTGTACAACGCGAGCTGGCGCTCGCGCTGCGCCTGCGCGTGCAGGACTGCGTAGGTGCGCAGCGCCGTGACGGTGAGCACGTGGAGGCGCTCGAAGGTCAGCTCGGTCTTGGTACGGTAATCGTCGATTTCGTAGCGGTGCACGACGTCGCGTGCCGGCGCCTGGCCGGGCTGGCCGGTGCGCAGCACGATGCGCACGATGCGATTGCCGAGTTGCTCGCGAATCCAGTGGGTCAGCTCGAGGCCGGCCTGGTCGGTTTCCATGACCACGTCGACCAGCGCGAGGGCGATGTCGTCGTTGGAGCGCAAGACCTCGCGCGCCTCGGCGGCCGAGTGCGCGCTGAGCATCGTCAGGCCGCGACCCTGGTACTCGAAGCCGGTGAAGCTCAGGCGCGTGACGTTGTGCACGTCGCGGTCGTCGTCGACCACCAGCACACGCCATGGCGCGGGCGGCGCCAGGGTTGGCTTGCCCTCGTCAGCCAGGCTCAGCGCAATGGAGCTCATGCGGTGGGATTGTCGCCTGTAGGGTCCCCTAACGGCATGGGCAATAGTGCCCATGAGCGGAGCTGCTCAGGGCCCGGACCAACCCGCCGCCGTGCGGAAATTCTTCAAGTCTTCCGCGTGCTTGAGCCGCAGTTCCCGCCGCAGCTGGGCCTCCTCGAAGCGGTGTTTTTCGATCCGCGTTTCCGGCACCAGCGGCGGCACCCGCCG
Source organism: Verrucomicrobiia bacterium (assembly GCA_035526825.1). GTDB lineage: Bacteria > Pseudomonadota > Gammaproteobacteria > Nevskiales > Nevskiaceae > JACPFV01. The sequence goes on from DATLBT010000038.1 coordinate 25,763, forward strand.
GGCCTTGCCGTGGGCGTCCTGGGCGACGAAGGTCAGGTACGCGGACAGGATATGGCGGCGGTCGCCCCCACCCACGCGTTCGGCCTCGACCTTGCAGCCGATCTCCATCGAGCTGTTCCACGCCCGGTTCACGGCCGCATTGAAGATCAGCACGTCGCCACGCCGCGCCGGAGCGATGAAGTGCACGGCGTCCACGCCCACGGTCACGCAAACGCCGCCGGCGTGGCGATCGGCGGCGACCGCGGCGAAGCGGTCCATCTGCGCCATGATCAAGCCGCCGAACACGGTATCGTTGGCGTTGAGGTCGTTGGGAAAAACCATGTAGACCTGCTCGCGCACGCTCGAGTAGGCAACGGGTTTGGGCGCCAGGCTGTCCGATGAGCTCGTCATGTGACATAAGGTAACGCATGCGCTCACTCATGCTTGGCGTGGTGCTCGTCGTACTGGCCTTACCCCTCGGCGCGGCCGACGCGCCCGCCACCCCATCCGGCTTCGTCGGCCATTACCAGGCCGCGATGCGCGCGCGCGAAAGCAAGGACTACGTCGCGATGGAGACCGCGTTGCGCGAGGCATTGAAGCTGCGCCCGGTGCATCCCGCGGCAACGTATCAACTGGCGGCCGCGCTGGCGCTGCAGGACAAGCCCCGGCCGGCCGTCGACGAGCTGCGGCGGCTCGCGCGCATGGGCCTGACTTTCGACGCCGCCGGTGACGCCGACTTCGCCGCACTGCGCGGACGCACCGGCTTTGACGATGTTGCCGCCGATTTCCGGCGCAACGCCCTGCCGCGTGGCGAAGCGCGCGTCGGCTTCACCGTGCCTGCGCCGTCGTTCATCCCGGAAGGCCTGGCCTACGACGACGATGAAAACGAGTTCTTCCTCGGCAGCGTGCGCCAGCGCCGCATCGAGCGGGTGCGCGAGGATGGCAGCCGCGAGGCGCTCAAGCCGGCCAAGCCGCTGTGGGCCGTGATGGGACTCGCCGTCGACAAGGACGACGAAAAGCTGTGGGCGGCCACCTCGGCATTGCCCGAGATGGAAAAAGCGGAAGCATCGGAGCTCGGCCGCGCCGCGATCGTGGTGTTCGACCTCGAGTCGGGCGCGGAGGACAAGCGCTACGAGCTGCCGTCCGATGGCCGCAAGCACGTGATCGGCGACCTGCTGCCGCCGCGCGACGGCAAGGTCTACGCGACCGACAGTGCGGCGGGCGAGCTGCTCGAGCTGGACCTCGCCAGCGGCCGCTTCACCGCGCTCGGCCCCGCCGGCGCGATGGCCTCACCGCAGGGCCTGGCCTGGGCTCGCGGCGGCCGCTCGTTGTTCGTGGCCGACTACACGCAGGGGCTTTACCGTTACGACCTCCGGCGCCGCGAGCTGAAGCGGCTCGAGGTGTCGCGGGACATCTGCGTCTACGGCATCGACGGCCTGTACCGTTATGGCGACGAGCTGGTCGCGGTCCAGAACGGCGTGCGCCCGCATCGCGTGATCCAGCTCGAGCTCGAGCGTGACCGCCGCGTGCGCGGCGCGCGGGTGCTGGCGTCGGCGCTGAGGCAATTCGACGAGCCCGCGCTCGGCGTGATCGATGGGGACCGCTTTCATTTCATCGCCAACAGCCAGTGGGGCAAGTTCGGCAAGGATCACGCCTTGCCGCCCGAGGCCGAACTGAAAGGACCGGTGATCTTGCGCATCGACCTCGGGCGCCGCGAGGGCGAGCAGCCGTCGCGTGGCCCGGGCGCGGCGCCAGCCCCGACGCAAGGCCCCTTGCCCTTGCCGGTGCCACGATTGTGAGGCGTCGGCGCGCCCTCTTGCTGACTTTGATTTCGCTCGCCACCGTGCCGGCGCGCGCGCAGGAAGAGGACCCCGCTGCGATGCTCGCGAAGCTGGAGCAGCGATTGCTGGCGGCGCACCGTGTCGAAATCGAGGCTCGCATCGAGGCACGCGGCGCCCTCACCGCAAACCTTGCAGGCCGTGGCGAATGGCGCGAAGGCAACGTCACCACCGTGGCGTTTGCGGGCAAGCTCGGCGGCGCACCCTCCGACGTCGCCCTCAGCGCCGACGGCCACGCGCTGCAGATGCAGCACAACGCGCACACGCGACGCTCGCGCGTTGCCGCCGAAACCAATCGCGCGTTGCTCGTCGGTTTCGCGCGCATGGGGTTGATGCACAACGTGGCGCGCCTGACCGGCTTGCAGGAGCCCGACCGCGCAGGCGGCGGCGTTGCCGACTGGGCGCGGCTGGACAGCTTCCGGCCCACGACTTTCGCCCAGGCAGGACCGCTCGAGGGCTTGATGTCTTTGGGCTTCGACCTCGTGATCGACGAGGTTGCCAGCCCCGTGCAACTCTGGCTCGACCCGGTCACACAGTTGCCGAAGCGGCGCCAGCTGACCGTGCGGTTTGGCGACGGCGAGATGACGGTCGTTGAGGATTACCTCAAGTTTGTGGTGGAGTAGGCGACAGGTCTGATGCGTTCTACTGAACCGAGGCGCATACGCATCCTTCTCGTCGAAGACGACGAGTCGTGGGCGGAGTTCGTTCGCAGGTTACTGAGTGACGTCCCGGAAATCGCGTGCGAATGGGACAGGGCGCGCAGCTGCGCTGAAGCGGCGGAAAAACTCGGTGCTCCCGGCATTGACCTGTGCCTGATGGACTACCGCCTGCAAGATGGCGTCGGGCTGGACCTGGTCAAGCAGGCCGTCGCGCTCGGCAGTCGCTTCCCGATCGTGTTCCTGACCGGCGAGGAGGACGTCAACATTGCAGTCGAGGCGGTCAAGGCCGGCGCCACCAACTATCTGTTCAAGCGATCCTTGTCGCGACAAATTCTGGTCGACGCGATCCGGAAAGCGCTGCCCGCGCAGGGTGGCGAGGGCCGCGAAACGATCGTCCTCATCGGGGCGCTGCCCGCGGGTACCACGCTATTCGAGTACCGGCTCGATCGTGTGCTCGGCCACGGCGGCTTCGGCATCACTTACCTCGCGTGGGACTCGAATCTCGACAAGCAGGTTGCGATCAAGGAATACCTGCCGGACGAACTCGCGGTACGCGGCCTCGACAGCCACGTGGCGGTGCGCACGCCGGGGCACCAGGATGCGTTCCAGTGGGGCCTGCAGCAGTTCCTGAAGGAAGCCAAGGCGCTCGCGCGCTTTTCGCACCCCAACTTGATCCGCGTGCTGCGTTTTTTCGAGGCGAACGGCACGGCGTATTTCGTCACTGAGTACGTCAAGGGTGAAACGCTGTCCGACTTGATCAAGCGCGAGACCATGCTGCCGGAGTACCGGCTGCGCGCCGTGCTGCTGCCGATCCTTGATGCCGTCGAACAGGTTCATCGCGTTGGCGTGCTGCACCGGGACATCAAGCCAGCCAATATCCTGTTGCAGATGGACGGCACTCCCGTCCTGATCGATTTCGGCGCCGCGCGCATCAACGTGGATGACTCGAAGAGTCGATCGATCATTGCGGTGTACAGCATCGGATACGCCCCCGTGGAGCAGTACTCCGCGGACGGCCGTCAGGGCCCGTGGACCGATATCTACGCGCTGGCCGCCGTGGCATACGCCGCGTTATCCGGTCGGCGGCCGGTGGAGTCGCTCTCCCGCATGCAGGACGATGTGCTGGTCCCCGCGGTGCTGGCTGGACGCCAGAGATACAGCCCTGCGTTTCTCAAGGCGGTGGACTGGGGCCTGTCGCTGCGCCCGGAGGACCGTCCCCGCAGCGTGACCGAATGGCGGGCCGCTTTCGGCGACGCCGCACGCCTTGCGGTGCCCGCTGCCGCTGCGCCGGTGGTTGACGGCGCTGATAGCTCGCGCATCAAACCGCCGCCCTGGGTTGAAGGCGACCCCGAATCCACTCTCCTGTTGCATCTGCAGCGTGTCGGGGCAGCTGCTGCGGCGATGTTCCCACGGCTCACACCATTGCGACGCTACGCAATCCCGGCTGGCGTGGGCATTGTCCTGCTGCTGGTCGCCGTGACGGCAGCGCTGATCATCGTTGGCAGCCGCCCCGCGCCGCAGACAGTCGTGACCGTTGAGCCCTCGCCTCCGATCGCAACGGCCCCAGCGCCCGCGCAGACTGCGGAGCCAGCCACATCAGCCACAGACGCCGCTGCAGCGGCCAAACTCGCCAGCCCTGCGCGGGCCAAAAACAAGCCGAAGGCCGGCGCGGAAAGCGCGACAGAATCCGCGGCGGTTGCGGGGAATAAAAAGTCGCCGGCCAAACCGCTGTCAAAGACGGCGCCGATGCCGGTGATGCAGATGACGCCGCGGTCCGCCTTTCAGGACTGTCCGAACTGCCCGGCCATGATCGTGATGCCAGCGAGCACCTTCAGCATGGGCAACCGGAAGGAGCCCGGCACGCGCGCCTGGGAAGGCCCGGTGCACTCCGTCACGCTGCGGCGTTTCGCAATCGGCCGGTTCGAGGTGACCGCCGGCCAGTGGCACGAATGCGCCGTCGCCGGCGCGTGCGCCCGGAAGAATTTCTCAGCGGCCGGGGCGACCCTGGCGATGGTGCGCGTAAGCTGGAATGAGGCTCGCTCGTATGCCACCTGGTTGAGCAAGATCAGCGGACGCCTTTATCGCTTGCCGTCCGAATCGGAATGGGAGTTCGCCGCTCGCGCCGGCACCCGGACGCAGTGGTCCTGGGGCGAGGACGCCCAACGCCAGTGCCTGTTTGCCAACGGTGCGGACGCGTCGGCGCGCGCAACACTGCCGCCTGACACGCGGGTTGCCGGGTGCCGCGATGGCCACGCATCGCTTGCACCTGTAGGCAGCTTTCCGCCCAACGCGATGGGTCTCCACGATCTGGCTGGCAATGCCTGGGAATGGACCTCAGACTGCTGGCGCGACTCGTACGACGGTGCGCCGCAGGACGGCAAGCCGGTGAATGTCGCCGGATGCACCACCCGCGTAATCCGCGGCGGTTCATGGCGCACCGGCCCGGACAGCCTGCGCTCGGGCGCTCGCTGGCGCCGCCCCCAGCAGGACCAGACGGACAGCGTCGGATTTCGCGTAGTGGCGGAATAAGACGTGCTGTTAACATCCCCGTGGTCTGGGCCTGTAGCTCAGTTGGTTAGAGCAGGGGACTCATCGAAAGGTGCGTTCACGTCGCAAGGCGTGAAATGAACGGGATGAATTCAGGGAAACCGTAGCGGGTGATGCCGCCGGCAATCCTGAGCCAAGCCGGGGGTGCACTCCCGGAAGGTGCAGAGACTACCTGAGGGCTTTGAGTGCCCTTGATGACAGGCTCGAGCTTCCCGCGCCCCACTGGGGCGATGAGATAGTCCACTCCTCGAGGAAACTCGAGGGACAGTGAATCCTTTGGTCGCTGGTTCGAGTCCAGCCGGGCCCACCATTCATTATTCCGTTTCATAGCCATCCCTTAGCCACGGCCGCAGCACTTGCTTGATAATCCGCAGTCCAACAAGGCTGACTTTTTCCGGGGCCAGGGAGCATGACGCAGACAGCCGCGGCCTACACAGACCGCACCGATAGCGCGGACGCTGGTCGCCACCTCGGCGAGCAGGTGAGCCAACATCTCGAGGGTGCACCTCCCGACGCCGTAATCGTCTTCGCTTCGTCCCGCTTTGACTTCGAGGAGCTCCTTGGCGAACTCTCCTCCACCTGCAAGCCAAAGGTGCTCGTCGGTTCATCGTCGGCAGGCGAGTTCACCGGGGGTCATCGAGGAGAAGGGACGGCCTGCGCCCTGGCCATCCGGTCGACTGACCTGCAGGTCTCCGCTGGGCTTGGCCTCAAGGTCGGGGCGGACCGGGCGAAGGCCGCGCAGGACCTTCTTTTGTCATTCAGGGGCCTCGATACGTATGAATACCGTTATCGGTCAGCCCTGATCCTGACGGATGCGCTTGCCGGGCATGCGGATGACCTGGTCGAGCAACTGACGCTGCTCACTTCCGGCAAGTACCAGTTTGCGGGGGGAGGCGCCGGCGACGATGCAAAATTTTCGCGCACCCATGTTTTTTACGGCACCAAAGCCTACTCTGATGCCGTCGTTGGGCTTGAATTTCTTTCTAACAAGCCCCTCGGCATTGGCGTGGGTCACGGCTGGGTACCTGCCAGCCAGCCTTTTCGGGTTACGGAAGCCTCGGGCATGCGCGTGACGAGCTTGAACGGCATGCCGGCGATCGAGGCCTTCGAGGAGCACGCAAAAGCGACAGGTCAGCAATTCGATCGCGCAAAGCCCCTGCCGTTCTTCCTTCACAACATCCTCGGCATCGACACCGGCCACGGCCATCGCTTGCGGGTGCCCCTCGCCGTGAACGCCGACGGTTCCGTGAATTGCGCCGCCGAGATCACCACCGGAGCGCGCGTTCACATCATGAAGGCGACCGCCGACTCGGCCGTGACGGCCGCCTCGAACGCCACGGCTTCCGCATTGAAAGCGCTCAATGGGCAGAAACCGGGCGCGGCCTTGTTTTTCGACTGCGTTGCGACTCGCCTTCGAATGGGCGAGGTGTTCGGGTTCGAGCTCGAGTCCGTAGCCCGGATGCTCGGCGGTGCGGAGCTGGTGGGATGCAATACCTACGGGCAGATCGCGCGCGCAGAAGGGCAGTTCGGGGGCTTTCACAACTGCACCGCGGTTGTGATGGTGCTGCCGACCTAGGGGATGTTTGATCGTGAGGCGATCCAGCTCGTAGCGGCGCTGGCCGAAGCCCCGACGCGCGCCAAGGCCGCTGCAGCCTTGGCAGCCAGGCTGGGCGTGGAGGCCTTGATGCTCTTCGTCCAGGACCCGGACGTGGACGCCCTCCTGCCTGCGCCCGGCCTTCCGCAGACGGTGGCGGGTGGTGCGGCATGGCGTGCCTTCCTCGATCAGTGCCGTGTTCCCGGCGTGCACCACGGAATTGTCGGTTACCCCAGTGCCGGGGAAACGGTTCCCGCATATGCCTATAGCGGGTCCGGGGTGGTGCTGGTGTTTGTCGGACGCAACTGCGATGCGGCACGTATAGAACCGATTTGCCTGATGCTCCCGCTACTGGGATCGACCCTGCGGGCCGAGCAGGCATCAGCCTCTGCTCGCGGTGAGCTCACCGTGGCGCGCGAGGATGCGCGGCACGCCGGCGCTCTCGCGCGCTCGCTCGATGTGGCCCGGGCTGATCTCGAGCGCCAGGCAAAATCGCTCGCGGAGGCCCGCTCACGCGCGGAAGAATCCACCCGCGTGAAGGACGAGTTTCTCGCGATGCTCGGCCACGAGCTCCGTAACCCGCTCGCGCCGATGATGACGGCCCTGCAAATCCTCCGCATGCAGGGAAGCTCGTCGCACGAGCATGAGGTTCTCGAGCGCCAGGTGACACAGCTGATGCGCCTCGTCGACGATCTCCTCGACGTCTCTCGCATCGCGCGAGGGAAGGTCGAGCTTCGAAAAGAACGGTTCGAGCTTGCCGCCGTCATCGCGCGAGCGGTCGAGATGGCGAGCCCGCTCTTCGAACGCAAGCAACAGGTGCTCACCGTCCAGGTTCCATCGACTGGGTTTCCCATCGACGGTGATCCTGATCGCCTGGCGCAGGTTTTCTCCAATCTGCTTACAAATGCGGCGAAATACAGCGGCGCGGACACGCCAGTCGTCATTTCAGCCGAGCGCGAGGGTGACCGAGCCATCGTGCGCGTCAAGGATCGAGGCTTCGGCATCGAGCCTCACATGCTGGAAGCCATCTTCGATCTCTTCACCCAGCAACGGCAATCCGCCGATCGGTCTCAGGGAGGGCTGGGGCTTGGACTGGCCATCGTGAGGAATCTGGTGACCCTTCATGGCGGAACCGTCCGCGCCACGAGTGAGGGCACTGGCAAGGGCAGCGAGTTCGTGGTGGTGCTTCCCGCGAGCCCTGTGAATGCGTACACGGGGCGAACCGCCCCGGTCGTCGAAACCCCCGATACGAGAATGGCCCACACAGCCGAACGCGTGCTCGTGGTCGACGACAACGAGGACGCAGTCGAGATGTTGTCCCGAGCCATGGCGGAGCTTGGCTACACCGTCAGGACCGCTCTCGACGGTCCTTCGGCTCTGCGTGTAGCCAACGAATTTCGACCGCAGGTCGCCCTGCTGGATATCGGGCTTCCCGTCATGGACGGCTACGAACTCTGTCGCAGGATGCGCGAGGCTCATCCGGAGACGTCGCTACGCCTCGTGGCCCTGACCGGATATGGACAGGCGTCCGACAGGGCGAGATCGATGGAAGCAGGTTTTGACGCGCATCTGGTCAAGCCCGTCGATCTCGCAAAGCTTGAACGCCTTCTCGACGGACTGAAATCGGGCTCGACGTCCCCGCCGGCTTAGCCGCGACATGCCCTGTCGCCTCAGCCGCCCTCGCGCTTGCGCACCTGGCCCGGGCCGACACCCTCGACGCGCTTGAACGCACGCCGGAACGCCGCCTCGCTCTGGTAGCCGAGCTGTTCGGCAACCGCCGCCACGGACTGCCGGCGATCCGCGAGCAGGCGCTTGGCCTCGGTCACGCGCCATTCGGTCAGGTACTGGATCGGGCTCGCGCCGAGGGCCTCGCTGAAGGCCACGGCGAATGCCGTGCGCGACATGCCGGCCTGGTCCGCAAGGGTCTCGACCGACCAGTCCTTGCCCGGCTGCTCGTGCATCGCGGCCAACGCCTTCGACAGCTTGGAATCGGCGATCGCCGCGAGCAGGCCGCGCTTGTCGGCCGACTGCGCACACGGCCATCACGAACAGGCTGTCAGCGAGCTTGTCCATGATGATCTGATGCCCAAGTCCTCCGCCCCGCGCGGTCTGCATCAGGACGTCGGCGAGGTGGCGAAAAGCAGTGCCGCCGTCGGCCGAGCGCACCACGAAGCAGGCCGGCAGCGCTGCCAGCACGGGATTGCGCTTGCGGCCCACGAAGTCGAGTTCGCCGCACAGCATCGAAGTGAAACCAGGCTCGCGCGCGCCTTCCTTTGCGCCCGGCGCCTGCGCGCTCAATACGTGCGCGCTGCCCATCGGAAACACCACGAGGTCGCCACGCGTCAGGTGCGCCGGCGTCTTCAGGGCAGTGCTCACGACCCAGCATTCGCCTTCGCCGAGCAGGTGGAACTGTCCGCGGTCGGTCTGCGGCTCCTTTTCGTACCAGCGGCCGCAGTAGCGTGCGTTTTCGAGGATGCTGACACGCACTTGATGCGCGGTCAGCACCGATTGCAGCACTGCTTCCCGTGAACGATCGGTCATAACCGCCGAATCCGTGGCCGCAGAACCGCGGCCTTGTCGCCCCTAGGCTAAGCGCATGGACTACTACCTGACAAAGCTGCAGCGCGGTCTCGACGCCACGCGGGCCGCCGACTGGCTGGCGCCGCTGGCGCTGCGCCTGTACCTGGCGCCGGTGTTCTGGATGGCGGGCATGCAGAAACTCAGCCATTTCGACGACACCGTCGAATGGTTTGGCAACTCCGAGTGGGGTTTGGGCCTGCCATGGCCGTGGCTGATGGCGGCGCTGGCCACGGCGACCGAACTGGTTGGCGCACTGGCGCTCCTGTTGGGCATCGCCGTGCGCTGGATGGCGATTCCACTGCTCGCGACCATGCTGGTGGCGATCTTCTCGGTCCACGCGCAGAACGGCTGGCTGGCGATCGCCGAGGGCATGGGCCTGTTCGCCAACGAGCGGACTATGGCGGCGGCCGGCCGGCTGGCCGAGGCACGCGACATCCTGATGCAGCACGGCGACTACGAGCGGCTCACCGAATACGGCTCGTTCGTCATCCTCAACAACGGCGTCGAGTTCGCGGTGACCTATGCGGTCATGCTGCTGGCACTGTTTTTCTCCGGCGGCGGCCGCTTCGTAAGCCTCGACCATTGGATCGGTCGCGGCGCGTTGCGGGCGTTGCCGGCGCAAGCGTAGAGTGGCCCGGCCGGGGTGCGGAGTGCATCCGAAAGCCCCGCCGAGCCGTCATATCACCAGCTACACCATCCACGATTCAGGGAGTTCGAAACATGAGCAAGAGATTTTCCAAGAAACCGCTGGCTTTGGCCCTCGGCGCCGCGTTTGGCATGACCGGTATTTCGGCGCACGCCGCGCTGTTCCAGATGTCCGACCTCGGCGCCGGCTACATGGTGGCCGACGCCAAGGCGGCCACGCCGGCAACGCCGGCAACCCCGGCTGCCCCGGCCAAGCCCGCAGAAGGCAAGTGCGGCGAAGGCCATTGCGGCGCCGACAAGGCCAAGCACGAAGGCAAGTGTGGCGAGGGCAAGTGCGGCGCTGACAAGAAGAAGGCCGCTGCCGAAGGCAAGTGCGGTGAAGGCAAGTGCGGCGCTGACAAGAAAAAGGCTGCTGCCGAAGGCAAGTGTGGCGAAGGCAAGTGCGGCGGCAAGAAGTAGGCCGCCCCGGATAGTGCCTGGATAGTGAGGGGCCCGGGGGCGACCCCGGGCCTTTTCCTTTAAGCCAGATGAAAAAACTCAAGCCTCGTCACGCGCCGGTTGCCGGCGCGGGACTCGGACTGCGCCGCGACATGCTGGCGCAGCTGGCGGCCGGCGTGCCGGGTGAAATCGGCTTCTTCGAAGTTGCGCCGGAGAACTGGATGGAGCTGGGCGGGAGCTACGGGCGCCAGTTCCGCGCGTTGACCGAGCGCCACGACTTCGTCACCCATGGCCTGTCACTTTCGCTTGGCAGTCCCGCGCCGCTCGACGAAAAATTCGTGCGCGGAATCGGCAAGTTTCTCGACACGCACGGCATCAAGTATTACAGCGAGCACCTGAGCTACTGCTCGGACGACGGCCACCTCTATGACCTCATGCCGATTCCATTCACCGCTGATGCGGTGGAATACGTCGCCAGCCGCATCCGCCGCGTGCAGGACATCCTCGAGCGGGAAATCGCGATCGAGAACGTGTCCTACTACGCCGCGCCGGGCGCGGAGATGACCGAGCTGCAGTTCGTCAATGCAGTGCTCGAGCGCGCCGACTGCGGCCTGCTGCTCGACGTCAACAACATCCACGTCAACAGCATCAACCATCGTTACGACGCCGGCGCATTCCTGCGCGGACTGCCGGCGCGGCGCGTGCGCTACATCCACGTCGCCGGTCATTACGTCGAGGCGGAAGACCTTCGCGTCGACACGCACGGCAGCGACGTGATCGGCCCGGTGTGGGACCTGCTCGACCAGGCCTACGCGCACGTCGGCCCTGCGCCGACGCTGCTCGAACGTGACTTCAACATCCCGCCGCTCGCGGGGCTCTCCGATGAGCTGCGCCGCATCCGCCAGGCCCAGGCGCGCCATGGTTAAGTCCGCCCCACGACCGAGGCCCGCGTTCCAGCAACTGCAGTACCGCTTTGCGGCGCACCTGCGTGACCCGGCGCGCCACAAGGCACCCGCCGGCATCGAGGCGCGGCGCCTGAAGATTTACGCCGAGTTGTTCTACAACAACGTGCAGGGCTTTCTCGCCAGCGCGTTTCCGGTATTGCGGCGGATCACGCCGGACGAGCGCTGGCACGCACTGGTACGCGAGTTCTTTGCGCGCCACGTCTCGGCGCAGCCACTGTTCCACAAGATAGCGGCGGAATTCCTGCGCTTCCTCGACGGGCGCCGCCGCAAGCCGGGCGACTGGCCGTTCCTGCGCGAACTCGCGCACTACGAGTGGGTGGAGCTTGCACTGAGCGTTGACGACACAGAATTGCCCCCGGCGCGTCGCGGCAAGCTGCTGGAAGGCCGCGTCCGCGTTTCGCCGCTGGCCTGGTCCATGACTTACACATACCCCGTGCACCGTATCGGACCGAATTTCCTGCCGAAGGAACCCGGCGCCGCGCCGACGCATCTCATTGTCTGGCGCAACCGCGCCGATGCGGTGAAATTCATGGAAGCGAACGCGGTCACCGCACGCCTCGTCGAACTGCTGAAGCCAGGGCGGCTTACCGGCCGCGCCGCATTGCGGCGCATTGCGCGCGAGCTCGGGCACCCGCAGCCGACCGTCGTAACGCAGCAGGGCGCCGCGGTTTTGGAGGACCTGCGCGCGCGTGACATCATTCTGGGAACCATTCCGGACAGGAGATGAAGATGGAGAAGGCGACTTTCGCGGCGGGCTGCTTCTGGGGTGTGGAATTCAAGCTCGGCAAGTTGCCGGGCGTGACCTCGACCTCGGTCGGCTACATGGGCGGCAAGACCCAGAGCCCGACCTATGAGGACGTCTGCACCGACGAAACCGGGCACGCCGAAGTGGCACAAGTGGAGTTCGACCCGAAGCAGGTCGGCTTCGAGCAGCTGGTCCGCAAGTTCTACGACATCCACGACCCGACCACGCTGAACCGCCAGGGGCCCGACCAGGGTTCGCAATACCGCAGTGCGATCTTCTACCACTCGCCTGAGCAGAAGGCGGTGGCCGAGAAAGTCACCGCCGACCTCAACAAGACGCGCTTTGGCGGCCGCATCGTCACCAAAATCGTGCCGGCCGAGTCTTACTGGAAGGCCGAGGAATACCATCAGAAATACGGCCACAAGCATCCTGGTCACCACTGCACATTGTGATGCGATGAACCCGGCGGGCCTGTTCGTTTCGCACGGTGCGCCGTCGCTGCCGCTGGAGGATTCGCCGGCGCGGCATTTCCTCGAAAAGCTTGGCAAGGACCTCGACCGCCCGCGCGGCATCGTCGTGATGTCGCCGCACTGGATCACGGCCGGGCTGACCGTCAAGTCGCCGCCGCGTTTCGCCACCTGGCACGATTTCGGCGGGTTTCCGCGCGAGCTTTACGAGATGCGTTATGAGCCGTCGGGAGACGACGCCCTGAGCGACCGCGCGGGCGCGCTGCTGCGCGAGTCCGGCATCGGCATCGAATCCGCCGTCGCGGATGCGCGCCTCGATCACGGCGCCTGGGTGCCGCTGATGCTGATGTTCCCGAAAGCAGACATCCCGGTTGTGCAGGTCTCGCTGACCGATGCCTCGCCGGCGCGCCAGCGCGAGATCGGCCGCGCGCTGCGCCCGCTCGCCAGCGACGGCGTGCTGCTGCTCGGCACCGGTGGCGCGGTGCACAACTTGCGCGAGGTGGAATTCGGCGTGGAAGGCGCGCCGCCCGACTGGGCCGCTGAATTCGATTCCTGGATCACGCGGCACATCGAGGCGAGCGACTGGGATGCGTTGTGCGACTGGAAGGCCCGTGCCCCGCATGCGCTCCGCGCGCATCCGACGGACGACCATTTCCTGCCACTGTTCTTCGCCAGCGGCGGCGGCGACCGGGCGCAGCGCCTGCACCACAGCTTTTCGCACGGCAGCCTCGGCATGGCGTGCTGGGGATTTTCGTAGGCTAGAATCCGCGCCCCATGCCGTCCCCGATCGCCGAGCAGGCGCAGCTTCGCCGCACCTTCGCCATCATCTCGCACCCGGACGCGGGCAAGACCACGCTGACCGAAAAGCTGCTGTTGTTCGGCGGCGCGATCCAGCTGGCCGGGACGGTCAAGGGCCGCAAGGCGTCGCGCCACGCGACCTCGGACTGGATGGCGCTCGAGCAGCAGCGCGGCATCTCGATCACCACCTCGGTGATGCAGTTCCCTTACCAGGGACGCACGGTGAACCTGCTCGACACGCCGGGTCACGAGGATTTTTCCGAGGACACCTACCGCACGCTGACCGCGGTCGACTCCGCCCTGATGGTGATCGACGCCGCCAAGGGTGTTGAGCCGCGCACCATCAAGCTGATGGAGGTGTGCCGCATGCGCGACACGCCGATCGTCAGCTTCATCAACAAGCTCGACCGCGAAGGCCGCCCGCCGCTCGAGCTGCTCGACGAGATCGAGCGCATCCTTTGCATCCGCTGCACACCGATCACCTGGCCGCTGGGCATGGGTCGCGATTTCAAGGGCGTCTACCACCTGCTCGAGGATCGCTTCTACCTGTACTCCGGCGACAAGCTGAAGGTGTCGGACATCGAGACCATCGACGGGCTGCTCACGCCGGGCCTCGATGAGCGTTTCGGCTATACCTACCAGCAGCTGCGCGAGGAGATCGAGCTGGTCCAGGCCGCCGGCAACGATTTCGACCTCGCGCAATACCGTGCCGCGAAACTGACGCCGGTGTTCTTCGGCTCGGCCGTCAACAACTTCGGCGTGCGCGAGCTGCTCAATGGCTTCGTCGAGTGGTCGCCACCGCCGTCGTCGCGCGTCGCCGAGCAGCGTGAGGTTGCGCCCGACGAGCCGAAGTTCACCGGCTTCTGCTTCAAGATCCAGGCAAACATGGACCCCAGGCACCGCGACCGCGTCGCGTTCGTGCGGATCTGCTCGGGCAGCTACCGCAAGGGCATGCAGCTGCACTCGGTGCGCGCCGGCGGCCCGGTGCGCGTGTCGCACGCGCTGACCTTCATGGCGCAGGAGCGCGAGGCGGTGGAGCAGGCGTTTCCTGGCGACATCATCGGCCTGCACAACTACGGCACGATCGCGATCGGCGACACGTTCACCGAAGGCGAGACGCTGCGCTACACCGGCATTCCCAACTTCGCGCCCGAGCTGTTTCGTCGCGTGATCCTGAAGGACCCGCTCAAGGCCAAGCAGCTCAACAAGGGCCTCGACCAGCTCTGCGAGGAGGGCGCCACCCAGGTCTATCGTCCGCTGACGACGAACGACATCATCCTCGGCGCCGTCGGCCAGCTGCAGTTCGAAGTCGTCCAGTTCCGGCTGAAGGACGAGTACAACGTCGAGTCCGTCTTCGAGCCCGCGCAGATCCACAGCGCGCGCTGGATCGCGGGCGCGCCGGCGCAGGTCGCCGAGTTCGTCAACAAGAACGAGGCGCGGATTGCCAAGGATCACTACGGCGACCTGGTCTACCTCGCATCGAGCGCCGTGAACCTCAGCATGGCGCAGGAGCGGGCGCAGGATGTGAAATTTCTCGACACGAAAGCGCACGCGGTGGCGCAGGCTTGATGCTGTTGTAGGAGGGCCCCTGGGCCCGATGTCGGTGGCGATACATCGGGGCCAGGGCCCCTCCAACAAAAGAAGCAGCCAATACTAGCCCTTGTGAGACAGTTCACAGAGCTAACCACCTGCCGCCCTACAATAAAAGCCTCCATGAACACCTTGAAATCGCAGGTATTGCGCCGGACTCTTGCGGGGGCGGCGTTGCTGATGGCCGCCATGCCCGCGCTTGCGGCACGCGACGTCATGCTGGTGCTCGACAACTCCGGCTCGATGCGACGCAACGACCCGCAACGCCTCGCCGGTCCTGCGGTGGCCGAGTTCATCCAGTCGCAGCCGGACGACACGCGCGTCGGCATCTTGCTGTTCACCAGCGATCCCGACCTGGTCATGCCGCTGACACCGACGCAGGTTGCCGCCGACGGTGACGCGCAGCGCGCGCTGCGCCAGTTCAATTACAGCGGCCAGTGGACGCAGACCGCCGGGGCGATGGAGCGCGCGCTGTACGAGCTGCGCGTCGAGGGGCGCAAGGACGCCGACCGCGTCATCGTGCTGATGACTGACGGCCTCATCGACACCGGTGATCGCGCGCGTGACGCCAACTTCAACCGTTGGCTGCGCGAGGACCTCGCCGCGCAGGCGGCGCGTGAAAATGTCCGCGTATTCGGCATCGCCTTCACCGAGCGCGCCGACTACCAGCTGTTGCAGGCGCTCGCGTCGAAGACCGGCGGCGAGTATTTCCGCGTGCTGAACGCCTCGGGCATCGCCAAGGCGCTGCAGGGCATCGAAGGCGCGTTGAGTGCCGCCAGCGTTGCGGTGCCTGCGCCGACGCCAGTGCCGCCAGTGGTTACCCCTGCGCCGTCTCCCGCGCCGGTGCAATCGCCGCCGCAGGCGGAGCCAGTGCCGGCCCCCGCATCCTCGCCGGGCGCGACGCGCTGGCTTTACCTCGTTGCGGGCCTGCTGTTGCTGGCGGGCTTCGGCGGCTTCGCCTGGTGGTGGTTGCAATACCGGCCGCGCAGCGCGGATCGAGCGACGGCTGCGACCAGCGAGCCGCCCCTGCGGGCCGGTGGGCCGCTGGGTGTGTTGTTCGACCAGAGTGAGCGCCACGAGATCGGTGACCAGCCGGTGGTCGTCGGCCGCTCCGGCGGCACCGACCCAGCACGCTATTACCTGATCGTGCCGGAGAAGACCGTCGGTCGCTGGCACGCCACCATCGAGCGCCGCGGCCAGACTTTCTGGCTGCGCGACGAGGGCAGTGTCAAC
The DNA here is from genome assembly GCA_035526825.1 of Verrucomicrobiia bacterium. GTDB lineage: Bacteria > Pseudomonadota > Gammaproteobacteria > Nevskiales > Nevskiaceae > JACPFV01. The sequence goes on from DATLBT010000038.1 coordinate 41,841, forward strand.
GGCACCTTCATCAACGGCGAGCGCGTCGTGGGCGAGCGGCCGCTCAAGCATCGCGACACGGTGCGCTTCCACAACCACCAGTTCGAGTTCGAGATCCCGGAACTGGCCGATTCCGACCGCACCGTCCTGCAACCCAGCCAGCAAGTCCCGGCGATCTGAAGGAGCGCGTCGCGGCGGCAGAAAAGCCAGACGATGAGAGATCCCTACGCCGCGCTGCGCTACCCGGAATTCCGGCGGCTGACGTTTGCCACGTTCCTGATCACCGCCGCAATCCTCGTCCAGGAGGTCGTCCTGGGCTATGAGGTCTACCTGCTGACGCGCGACCCACTCGCGCTCGGGCTGGTCGGCCTCGCCGAAGCGCTGCCGTTCATCGCGCTGGCGCTGTTCGGCGGACACCTGGCGGACCGGCGCGAACGCGCAACGCTGATGCGATGGAGCCTGCTCGCCATCCTCGCGGGCTCGCTGGGGCTTGCGCTGCTGATGCGTCCGTCGGTGCGCGAAGGCCTGTCGACCACCACGCAACTTGCGGCGATCTACGGCACGGTATTCCTGCTCGGACTTGCACGCGGCATCTATTCCCCGGCCGCCTCGTCGTTGAAGGCATTCCTGGTGCCGCGCGAGCTGTATCCCAATTCCTCAGCATGGATCAGCTCGTTCTGGCAGGCCGGCGCCGTCACCGGGCCGGCGCTGGCGGGCTTTTCTTACGCGCACTACGGGCTCGACGGCACGCTGGCGCTGGTGGCGGCGGGTTTTGCGGTAGCGATGTGGTTGCAGGCCGGGATCAGGCCGCGCGGCGTCAGCCCGCCGACGGGCGACAACCTCTGGCAGAGCCTGCGCGAAGGCCTGGCCTACGTGTACCGCACCAAGGCGATCCTCTATGCGATCTCGCTCGACATGGTCTCGGTCTTCTTCGGCGGCGTGATGGCGCTGCTGCCGATCTATGCCGAGGACATCCTCGCAGTCGGGCCGCAGGGGCTCGGCTTCCTGCGCGCGGCGCCCGCGGTCGGCGCGCTGCTGGTGATGTTCCTGTGCGCCTATCACCCGCCGACCGAGAAGGCCTGGCGCAACCTGCTGTGGGCGGTCGCGGGTTTCGGCGTGGCGACGCTGGTGTTTGCGGTGTCGGAGAATTTCTGGCTTTCGATGATCATGCTGTTTTTTACCGGCGCGGCCGACAGCATCAGCGTGATCATCCGCCAGACGCTGCTGCAGGCGCTGCCTCCGGATCACCTGCGCGGGCGCGTCGTCTCGGTCAACAGCATTTTCGTCACGACCTCGAACGAGCTCGGCGCGTTCGAGTCCGGCGTCGCCGCGAAACTGCTGGGTGTCGTGCCGGCGGTCCTCTTCGGCGGCGTGATGACGCTGGCGACGGTCGGCGTGATCTGGCGGCGCTCGCGCGACTTGCTCACGCAGCGGCTGTTGTAAAAAACTAGACGCGGATCGCGCCCCAGGTCTTCTTTTCCCATGCCGCGATGAACACGCCGGCCTGCAGGCCGCGATACAGCGTCATGCCCAGCCAGATCGCAGTAAGCCCCATGCCGAGTCCCGGCCCAAGCAACCACGCCAGCGGCAGGAACAGCAGCCACTGGAACAAGACGGAAACCTTCATCACGAGGCCGGTGGCGCCCGCGCCGAGCAGCGCGTGCATCATCACGAGCCCGAGCCCGTCGACCAAAATGCCGACGCCGATCAATTGCAGCGGCACGCGGCCGATGTCGACCAGCGCCGGATCGCGCAGGAAAATCCCGAGGACCGGCCCAGGCAAGAAAATCATCGGCACCGCGAGCACCGCGAACAGCCGGGCGGCGACCTTGTAGACGTCCCAGGCCCAGCGATGCGCATCCGCGGGATCCTTGCGGCCGAGCGCCTGGCTCACCAGCGTGGTCGCGGCGAGCCCGAAGCCGATGCCCGGCAGCACCGCCAGCAGCGTGATGTTGACCAGCACATTGGCGATCGCAAGCTCGGCGGTGCCGACCTGGCCGACGATCCAGAACAGCGCGGTGAAGCCGCCGGAGAACAGCAACTGCTGCACGCAAGTCGGCAGGCCGAGCTTGAGCAGGCCACGCAGTTGCTCCCGGGTGGGCGGGCCGTGCAGGAAACCGTGGCCGCGCGCGTGGCGCTGCGCGTGCCAGTAGTAGATCGCCGTGCCGACCATGATCGCCAGCGTCGTGCCGATGCCGGCGCCGGCGGTGCCGAACGCGGGAAAGCCGAAATGGCCGTAGATGAGCGTCCAGCTGAAGATGATGTTCAGCGCGTGCATCCACACCAGCGTGTAGAGGTAGAGCTTGGCGAGCTTCACCGCGCTCCAGTAGCCGCGAAAGGAAAAGTTCATGCCGACGAACGCGACCGCGACGAGGCGCCACTGCAGGTAGGGAACGCCCTCGGCCACGACCGCCGGGTCGTCGACCAGCAGCGGGAAGTACCACGGCGCGGCGGCGATCAGCAGCAGGGATAACGGCACGCCCACGGCCATCGACACGAGCAGGCCGCCGTTCAGCGGAATCGCGGCCTCCGCGATCCGGCCTTCGCCGACGCGGCGCGCGGCCATGGCCTGCACCGCAGTCGACAGGCCGGTGATGGCGGCGACCGCCATGAAGTTGAGGAAATTGGCGAGGCCGCAGGCCGCGAGCGCCGCGGCGCCGAGGCCGCCGACCAGCCAGGTGTCGACGAGGTTGAGGACGTTCTGCGACATCATCCCGCCGATGATCGGCAGGGACAGCGTCAGGATCTCGCGACGGCGCGACGGATCCATGGGGCCGTCAGGCTTTTTCGACGACGTTGACCAGCGTGGCGGTGAGTTGGAAAGGCTTGGGCCCGAGCGCTGCGCGCAGCGGAGCGGGTAAGCGGTCCTTGTCGAGCTGCATCAGCGTCAGCATTGCGTAGCCGGGGCGCGCCCCGCCAAGGCTGCCAGCCCAGGTCTGCACCGGCCTGGTAGCGGACGGCGTGATGCCGAGCGACTGCAGGCGCTCCGGCACCAGCGCGCTGCTGCCCTCGTCGAGCGCGGCATTGCTCGCGCGCACGTCGACCCAGGTATTGAGGTCCTGCGCGCTGTCATCCGACAGCCGCACGTGCAGGTGCGCGCGCAGACGAATGCGCTCGCCATCGCCCTGCGGCTCGGTCAGCGCCTCGACGCGCAATTCGCACAGCGGCGTGCGCCGCCAGGGCGGGGAAAGCGATAACGCGAGCGAGCGGCCGGGCAGGCGTCGCGCGATGAATTTTTCGCCGCGTTCCCGGAGCCGACTTATCATGCCCATATGACCGCATCTTACCGCTTCGTCGTGCGCGGCCGGGTGCAGGGCGTGTTCTTCCGGCAGTCCACGGTCGAGCGCGCGCGAGCCCTCGGCATCGTCGGCTGGGTGCGCAATCGCGACGACGGATTCGTCGACGGCATCGCCAGCGGCTCCGCCGAAGCGCTCGAGCAATTGCGCGCGTGGCTTCAGCACGGGCCGCCCGCGGCGCGAGTCGAATCGGTGGAGTGGGTCGACGGTGCCGAAGAGGCCGTCGGCGGCGGCTTCGTGATCCGCTAACAGATCAGACCTGCAGAGTCAGACCTGTAAAGTCAGATTTGTAAAGTCAGATTTGTAAAGTCTGGCGGTCAGCCGGCAGGAAATCGAACTTGAAGGTTTTCTTGGTCGTCTTCGCGTCGGCGTAATCGGCGATGCGCGACAGGCGCGCCGGCACTTTCATCAGCTTGTCGCGGGCTTCCTCGCCAGCAGCGGACAGCCCCGTCAGGTCGCCGAGCTTCCAGAAGTCGAGCAGCTCCTCGACGATCTTCTGGTACTGGCGCGGGCCGAAGATGTCGGCACGGCGGATGACCTCGCTCATGTCGGTGAAGCCCGTGACGTTGTGGCCCGGCATGGTGAAGCCGAGCGTGACTTTCTGCAGCGACTGCAGCGCCTGGTTCGGGTCGGACGCGAGGATCTCGGCGAAGGCACCGCGGTAGAACGCGTAGTGCCGCGACTCGTCGCCGGACACGTGCGCGAGGATGCGTTGCAGGCGCGGCTCATAGTTGCCGGCCTGCCGGCCGGTGTTCGAGTGCGCGATCTGCGTCGCCTTTTCCTGCAGGCTGGTATACGCGAGCAGGCGGTACGGGTCCTGTTCCCACTCGGGGTCGAAGCCGGCCTCGATGTACTGGTACTGGAGGTTTTCCAGCGCCGTCATGCTGTAGAGCCGCGCGTCTCGCACGTAATCGCGGATGGCGCAGCCGTGGCGGTCTTCTTCGGCGGTCCAGATGTTGTTCCACTCGTTCCACGCGTTGTCCGCGCCCATGTGCGTGGCAATGAGCCGGTGGAAGTGCGGCAGGCCTTCCTCGGTGAGCAGGTTCAGCGCCAGCGCGACGAGCACCGAGGCGGGCAGTCCGCGCGCCAATTCGCGCACGCGCGCCAGCTGCGCATCGTCTTCGCCGCCGGCATCGGCCGGCGAAAGCTCGTTGGGCATCCACAGCTTGCGCCGCTCGAGATGGGCGCGGGTCTGGCCGCGCACGAACGACTCCATGGCGCCGAGCACCTCGAGCTGGTGCGGCGTGCCGAAGCGAAGGTGGGAAGCGGGCGTGGCCATGGGGAGATTTTAGCCCTTATCGCGCGGGGACGAGGCCTGCGGGGCGGCAGTAATTTCAGCCCCGTATGAGGGTCAGGAACTCGGTGCGGGTGCGGGAATCCGCGCGGAAGCGGCCGAGCATCGCCGATGTGGTCATCGACGAGTTCTGCTTTTCCACGCCCCGCATCATCATGCAAAGGTGCTTGGCCTCGATGACGACGCCGACGCCCTTGGCGTTGGTCATCTTCAGCACGCTGTCGGCGATCTGGCGCGTCAAATTTTCCTGGATCTGCAGTCGCCGCGCGTACATGTCGACGATGCGCGGGATTTTCGACAATCCAATGACCTTGCCGTCGGGCAGGTAAGCGACGTGGGCCTTGCCGATGAACGGCAGCAGGTGGTGCTCGCACAGCGAGTAAAGCTCGATGTCGCGCACGATGACCATCTCGTCGTTCTTGGTGGCGAAGATCGCGCGGCCGACGATGTCCTTGAGGTTCTGCTGGTAGCCCTGCGTCAGGAACTTCAACGACTTCGCGGCGCGCACCGGCGTGTCGCGCAAGCCCTCGCGGCGTGGATTTTCGCCGAGCGCCTCGATGATCGCCTTGATGTGTTGTTCCACGAAGTTCCCGAGTCGTTGCGGGCCGAAAATTATGTCACAGCCAATACGGCAAAACGGCTAAGGTAGACGCATGAAAGCTGCGATACGCCAGGTGCCTGTTGACCTCATCCGTCCGGGCACCTTCCAGGCGCGGCGCTACTTCGACCCTGCGGCGCTGCACGAGCTCGCCGGCTCCATTCGCGAATCGGGCGTGGTCTCGCCGGTGGTGGTGCGCACGCTCGGCAAGGGCTTCGAGCTGCTCGCGGGCGAGCGGCGCTGGCGCGCGGCGCAGCTCGCCGGGTTGCACGATATCCCGGCGATCGTGCGCGACGACCTCACCGATACCGAGGCGCTGGTCGTCGGCCTCATCGAAAACCTGCAGCGCGAGTCGCTCACGCCGATGGAAACGGCGTCCGGCCTCAAGCAATTGTCCGAGCTGTTCACGCTCACGCACGAACAGATGGGCGACCGCATCGGCAAGTCGCGGGAGTACGTCACCAATTACCTGCGCCTGCTGAACCTCGCCGAGCCGGTGCAGGCGTTGATCAACGAGGGACACCTGTCCATGGGCCATGCCCGCGCGCTGGCGGCGCTGCCGATCGATCAACAGAACCAGTGGGCGGCCCGCGTGGTCGACCAGAAGCTGTCGGTGCGGGCTCTCGAGCGACGCGTTTCGGCATCGGGGCGCGGACACGCGTTGCCGGGCAAGCCGAAATCATCGGATTGGGCTGCGCTCGAGCGGCGGTTGTCGGACCAGCTGGGTTATCCGGTGGTACTTGAAGCGGACAAGAAAGGGCAGGGCGAGTTGAAAATGAAATTCCACAGTCTCGATGAGCTCGACGGACTGCTGGCGCGCATCGGCTACGACGCCGGCTGATGTTTTCCACAGCGACCTTGCATAAGCCTGTGGATAAACGCTGCGAGAGCGGTGAATGCCCTCCCATTCACGGGGGATCCTTCACTTTTGGCGAATTTGTGACCGCCCCGTGACGCCATGAGCCCCGGTCCTTCCCAGCTGCGCCTGACGGAAGCCTGGCCCGTGCATGAGCGCGTGAGCCGTCGCGCACGTCGCGTGCGCGTCGATGTGCGGCCGGATGGCGCCGTCGTGCTGACCATCCCGCAACATGCCTCGCGGACCGCCGCATTGCGCTTCCTCGAGCATAGTCGCAGCTGGATCGAGCGTACGCGCGAGCGCCTGGCGCGGGCGCGGCAGTCGGCGCCTCCCCTGCGCGGTGTCGGCGAAACGCTGGCGCAGGTACGCGAGCGCGCCGCCGCCGAGGCCAGGCACCTGCTCGACCAGGAATCCGCGCGGCTGGGCTTGCCATATTCCCGCTTCACACTGCGCGACCCGCGCTCGCGCTGGGGCAGCTGCGCGGCCGATGGCCGCATCATGCTGTCGTGGCGCCTCGCATTGGCGCCCGCCGAGGTGTTTCGCTACGTGGTCGTCCACGAGCTGTGCCATTTGCGCTGGCGCGGCCATGGGCCGCGCTTCTGGGCGCTGGTTGCGCGGCAGATGCCGGATTACGAGGCGGCTTGTGGCTGGCTGCGCGAGCACGGCGCGGCGCTGTTGATGGCCTCAGGCGATTTGCCGGCGACCCGAGCGCCGCAAGTGCACCAGCAGCAGTGACACGGCTGCCGGCGTGATGCCTTCCATCCGCGCAGCCTGGCCCAAAGTCTGCGGACGCTGGCGCGCCAGCTTCTGCCCCACTTCGGCGGAAAGTCCCGCGACCGCCGCGTAATCGAAGTCCGCCGGCAGCGCGGTGTCTTCGCTGCGGCGATTGCGCTCGATCTCGGCCTCCTGGCGCGCGATGTAGCCGGCGTACTTGGCCTGGATGTCGAGCTGCTCCGCGACGGCCGGGTCACTGCGATCGCCGCGAGCGAGCGCGTCCTGCTTGCGGCTGAAGTGCTCCCAGCGCGCGTCATCGATCAGCCCGAGCTCGCGGCCCCTCGCGGTCAGGCGCGCGTCGGCGTTGTCTTCGCGCAGCAGCAGGCGGTGCTCGGCGCGGGAAGTGAACATCCGGTACGGCTCCGTGGCACCGCGCGTGACGAGGTCGTCGACCAGGACCCCGAGGTAGGCCTCGTGGCGTTGCGGCCACCACGGTGCTTCTTCGCGTGACCGGCGCGCTGCGTTGATTCCCGCGAGCAGGCCCTGCGCGGCCGCCTCTTCGTAGCCGGTGGTGCCGTTGATCTGGCCGGCGAAGAACAGGCCGCCGATCGCTTTCGTCTCCAGCGAGTACTTGAGTTCACGCGGGTCGAAGTAGTCGTACTCGATCGCATAGCCCGGCCGCACGATCCGCGCATTCTCCAGGCCCTTGATGGTGCGCACGAAGCGCTCCTGGACCTCGAAGGGTAGCGAGGTCGAGATGCCGTTCGGGTAGACCGTGGTGTCGTCGAGGCCCTCGGGCTCGAGGAAAATCTGGTGGCTGTCGCGCTCGCCGAAGCGGACGATCTTGTCCTCGATCGACGGACAGTAGCGCGGCCCGCGGCTATGGATCTGGCCCGAATACATCGGCGAGCGATGCACGTTGGCGCGGATCACCGCGTGGGTCGCTTCGGTCGTCCGGGTGATGGCGCACTCGATCTGCCGGTTGGGCAGCCGGTCGGTCATCACCGAAAAAGGCTCCGGCGGCTCGTCGCCGGGCTGCATCTCGAGCGCCGTCGTCAGCTCGCGCGGACAGATGTGGTCATACTCGATGGCATAGCCGGGCTGCAGCATCGTCGCGTGTTCGAGGCCCGGAATCGTCTTCAACAGCTCAAGCTGGACGTCTTCGGGCAGCGAAGTGGAGATGCCGTTCGGATAGACGGTGTCGTCGTCCAATCCTTCCGGTTCCAGGAATATCTGGTGGCCGTCGCGGTCGCCGAATTTGACGATCTTGTCCTCGATCGACGGACAGTAGCGCGGCCCGACACCCTCGATCGAGCCG
>DATLBT010000039.1:0-22405 GCA_035526825.1 Verrucomicrobiia bacterium
CTTGGAGATGGCCTGGCTGACCATCATCACGGCCTTGGCCTCGGCTTCGGCCTGGCGCTCACGGGCCTCGGCGTCGCGGAACGCGGCCTCCTTGCGACCTTCGGCGTCGAGGATCTGCTCCTGCTTCTGCCCTTCCGCGGCGAGGATCTGCGACTGGCGCTCGCCCTCGGCCTTGAGGATCGCGGCCTGGCGAAAACCTTCGGCATCGAGGATGTTGGCGCGCTTCTCGCGCTCGGCTTTCATCTGCCGGGCCATGGCCGCGACGAGGTCGGTCGGCGGCCGGATGTCCTTGATTTCGACGCGCGTGACCTTGATGCCCCACGGCGTCGTGGCGTTGTCGACCACGCTCAGCAACTTGGTGTTGATATGGTCGCGCTGGCTCAGCAGCTCGTCGAGGTCCATCGAGCCCATCACCGTGCGCAGGTTGGTCTGCGACAACTGCATGATCGCGTACTGCAGGTTGTCGACCTCGTACGCCGCCTTCGCCGCGTCGAGCACCTGGTAGAACACCACGCCGTCGACGCCGACCATGGCGTTGTCCTTGGTGATGATCTCCTGCGAGGGCACGTCGAGCACCTGCTCCATCATGTTGAGCCGGCGCCCGATGCGGTACACGTACGGCACCATCCAGTGCAGGCCCGGCGCGAAAGTTTCCTGGTACTTGCCGAAGCGCTCGATCGTGTATTCCATGCCCTGCGGCACGGTGACGATCATTTTCCAGGCGGTGACCACCGCGAGGACGACAAAAACCGAGACGACGATCGTGCCCATTGCTGCTCCCTGTAGTTATGGAGCGATTCTACGCGGCTGCGCCGTCGGCGGCGGCAGCGAGCGCGCGGATGCGCTCGACCATGGCGTAAAAGCCGTTGCGGCGGTTCATGGTGATCTGGTTTTCGAGCCCGAGCCGGGCGAACGCCGCGCGCACGTCGAGCTCGACGACCTGTCGCGGCGTCAGGCCCTGGTAAAGCTTGAACAGCAGCGCGATCAAGCCCTTGACGATGTGCGCATCGGAGTCGCCGCGCAGGTCGAGCTGCGGCGGCTGGCCCGGCCGCAACTCCGCGGCCAGCCACACCTGCGACATGCAGCCCCGCACCTTGTGGGCCTCGGTGCGCTCGGCGTCCGGCAACGACGGCAGTGCGCGCCCGAGTTCGATCAGGTAGCGGTAACGTTCCTCCCAGTCGCCCAGTGCAGCGAAGTTTTCGACCAGCTCGTCTACGTTCACGGCCGAAGGGTACCGTCCCGTCGGGCCGGGGTCACTCCGCCGGTATCGTCAGCCAGAACCGGCTGCCCTGGTTGCGGACGCTCTGGAAGCGGATCTTGCCGCCGATCAGGCCGGCCAACTTCTGCGACACGTGCAGGCCAAGACCCGTGCCTTCGCGGTGCGAGCTGTCCATCTGCGAGAACAGGTGGAAAATCTTGTCGTGGTGCTCTGCAGCGATGCCGATGCCGGTGTCCACGACACCGAACTCCAGGGCGTGGTCCTCCCTGTCCAGCCGCTGTAGCTGCAGGGTGACCGAACCCGTCTCCGTGAACTTGATGGCGTTGTTCACCAGGTTGAGCAGGATCTGCTTGAGAGCACGTGCGTCGGATCGCGCCTGGATCTCCATCGGCGGCAGTTCCAGCAGCAGCTCGAGGCCCTTGCGGGCGGCCAGCGGTCCGAGCATCGCGGCGACGTCCTCGAGCAGCGCACGGCAGGCGACGAGGCTGGTTTCGACCTGCATCTTGCCGGACTCGATCTTTGCGAGGTCGAGCAGATCGTTGATCAGGGACAACAGGTGCCGCCCGCTGGATTGCACCACCGTCAGTTGCTCTTCCTGCTTGGCGTTGAGCTCGCCCGGCAGTTTCATCAGCAGCGCGCCGGTGAAACCGATGATCGCGTTGAGCGGGGTGCGCAACTCGTGGCTCATGTTGGCCAGGAACTGGCTCTTCTGCCGGTCGGCCAGTTCGGCACGCTCCTTGGCGGCCTGCAGCTGCGCGGTGCGCTCACTCACCTTCTGCTCGAGTCCGGCGTTCGCGATCTGCAAGGCCTGCTGCGCGCGCTCACGCCCCGCGCGTTCCAGGGCCAGTGACACCAGATTGGCGGACGCCACCGCGAAGGTCTTTTCATCTGCCGTCCAGACGCGTGGTGAGCCGATGTGCTCATGGCAGACCACGCCAACGGCGACGCCGTCGAGCATGATGGGTGCGTCGAGCATGGCGGAGATGCCCAGGGGCCGCAGGTAGCTCTCGGCGAACTCGCAGGTCCGCGGATCATGGCAAGCGTCGTCGGCGGAAATCACCCTCGACGAGACGAGCTCGCGAAAATAGGCCGGGTAGTCAACGGCCGCGAGCTCGATGCCGGCTGAATGGCGGTTCGCCGCGAGTTCGTAGAGGTCGAAGGCGCGGATGGCCGAACGATTGGCGGTGTAGCACCAGACGCTGACTCGCGCGACCCCCAGTGTGACCGCCGCCATCCTGGTGACGCGCTGCAGTGCCGCCTCGAGGCCCGGCGCGATGGGCGTGTCGCCCGTGTTCAGGTGAATCAGCGCATCACGCTGGCGCACGAAGCGTTCTTCGGCCGCGCGGGCCTGGGCCTCCGCGAGCTTGCGCTCGGTGATGTCCTGGCAAGTGCCCAGCGCCCGCGTCGGCTTGCCTCGCGCGTCCCGGAAGACCGTCCAGCGTTCCTCCAGGAACTTGATGCGACCCCCGGAGAAAGGCACCCGGTGCTCGATGGCGGTGGTTGCCTGCCCCTCCAGCGACCGCTGGAAAGCCTGGTCCACCGCCGCGCGGTCGTCGGGGTGGACTCGGTCGAGAAACTTCGAATACGTTGGCGCAAAGGCCGCAACTTCCTCGAAGATTCGGTAGGTTTCCTGCGACCAGATCCCCTCGAACGTCGAAAGGTCCACCTCCCAGCTGCCGACCTTGGCCAATGCCTGAGCCTGGTCGAGTCGCGCCCGCTCGATTTCGAGGCGGCCGGCCAACTCGCGCTGCTCGCGCTCGCTGTCTTTCAGCGCCGCCTCGGCCCGCATGCGCTCCGTCACGTCGTGCACCACCGCGGTGTAAAGCTTCTGTCCGCCCACTTCGAATTGCGAAATCGAGGACTCGATGGGGAATTGCTCGCCGCTGGCGCGCACAGCATGGATGACGCCCGCGGCGACGGTATGGCGCGCCGACACGCCACTGCCGCCGAACTTCCGGATGTGTTCCGGATGGGCCTTGCGCGCGGCTTCCGGCAACAGCCGATCCAGCGTCTGGCCCAGCATTTCGCCCGCCGGGTAGCCGAACATCCGTTCCGCCGCCTTGTTGAACAGGACGATCCGGTGTTCTTCATTCACCGTGATGATGCTGTCCATCACGGTGTCGACCAGCGACAGCAGCCGGGCCTGGGAGGTCCGTACGTCCCGCTCCGTCCGCGCGCGCTCTTCCTCGGTGCGGATGAGCAGGCGCGCGGTCGACCAGATCACGCCGAGGAAAATCAATACCGCGGCGGTCGCGGCCATGGCGGCGACGGTCTCGTGGCTGAAGCGCTCCAGTTCATCGCCTCGCAATCGCACCCAGATGACGAGGGTCGGAATAAGAATCGCGGCTGGAATGAGGCGTCGTGCCTGTTGCCCGCCGCTGAACGGGCTGGTCCATACCGCCATCGCGCCCTTGTCCGGCCGCGCCAGCCATACCCCGCTGGCCAGCACGATGAAAAGCACGGCCGTGTGCAACGCGACCGACCGGTGGGCGGGTGCGGCACGGATTTCGGACGCGCCGTAGACGTAAGCCAGCACCACCAGCAGCGCGGTCGCCAGCACGACCAGGGTCAGGCCCTGCGCCAGCAACACGCTGCCGCGGAATCGCATGCCGGCCACCAGCAAAGCCGAGCCGAGCAGGACGAAGTTCAAGGCTGTGGCGGGCGCCATCCGCCCGACATGGAGCGTGTGCGCGTCGATGGCCTCGCCCGGAAACAGTGCCTGGTCGATGCCGGCGTCGAAGCCCAGCAAGTATTGACCCAGCGTCACGAGGCCAACGGCGGAGACCAATGCCGCGCCGAGCTTCGAGGCTGCATTACGCCGCGTCGCCGCAGCGGGCCCCGCGGGTGCGCGGGGCAGCGACAGCCATAGCGATGCCGCGGCGAGGATGAAGCACACGGCGCTGTTCGGCTTCATCGTCGCCCACTGGGGCAACACGCTTTTGAACAGCGCAATATCGAGCGCCCAGCCCAGTAAAGTCAGGCTTCCCGTCACAGCTGCGACGAGGCAAGCCGCGCGAGCGAGCCCGAGACATCGCTCGGTCAAGCCCGGCGCAGCTTTGGTTTCGTACATATACCCCGGTGAATCTGCGTGCCGCGTAGTGACATACTTCGCGCCCGCTTTTTGCCGCCTGACCGTAACATGGCCCGAACCGCCAGCCGCAATCCCGACCAGCTCCGCCCGGTAAGTTTTACACGCCGCTTCACCCGGCATGCCGAGGGCTCCGTGCTAGTCGCGTTCGGCGATACCAAGGTCCTGTGCACCGCCAGCGTCGAGGAGCGCGTGCCGGCCTGGAAGAAGGAGAAGGGCGGCGGCTGGGTCACGGCCGAATACGGCATGCTTCCGCGCGCGACCCACGACCGCAACCGCCGAGAGGCCAGCAGCGGCAAGCAGGGCGGCCGTACCCTCGAGATCCAGCGCCTGATCGGCCGCGCGCTGCGCTCGGTGGTGGATCTCGATGCGCTCGGCAACGTGCAAATCACCATCGACTGCGACGTGCTGCAGGCCGACGGCGGCACGCGAACCGCCGCGATCACGGGCGGCTACGTCGCGCTCGTGGACGCGATCACGCACCTGCGCCACAAGGGCGTGGTCAAGAAGGACCCGCTGCACGGGCAGGTCGCCGCAGTGTCGGTCGGCATCGCCAGCGGCGTGCCGGTGCTCGACCTCGACTACGCCGAGGATGTCGACGCCGAGACCGACATGAATGTGGTCATGAACGAGGCCGGCGGTTTCGTCGAGATCCAGGGCACCGCGGAGGGCCACGCGTTCCGCCGTGAGGAACTCGACGCGATGCTCGCGCTGGCCTCGCGTGGCATTACCCAGCTGCTCGCGGCACAGCGGCAAGCCCTTTCATCCTGACCGCGGTGACCCTGGACGTCGTCCTCGCCAGCAGCAACCGCAGGAAGCTGGCCGAGCTGCAGGACGTGCTCGCGCCGCTCGGCTGGGGGCTGCGGCCGCTGTCCGATTTCACCGCGACCCAGGCCGAGGAGCCGGCGCCGACGTTCGTCGAGAACGCGCTGCTCAAGGCGCGCCATGCATCGCGCATTGCGGGATTGCCGGCGCTTTCGGACGACTCCGGCATCGAGGTCGACGCGCTGAACGGCGCGCCTGGCGTGCGTTCCGCGCGCTATGCCGGCGATGACGCCAGTGACGACGCCAACAACGCGCGGCTGCTCGAGGCGCTCGCCGAGGTACCCGACGGCTCACGCGGCGCGCGCTACATCAGCGTGCTGGCCTTCGTGCGCCATGCCGACGACCCCGTGCCGGTGATCGCGCAAGGCACCTGGCGCGGACGCATCCTGCGCGCGGCGCGCGGCGCCGGCGGTTTCGGCTACGACCCGCTGTTCTGGGTCGAGTCGCACGGCTGCTCGTCGGCCGAACTGGCGCCCGCTGTGAAGAACCGCCTCAGCCACCGCGCGCGCGCGGCGGCGGCGCTGCTGCAGGCCGTACGAGGCTGAGATGGACGCCGAACGCGACATTCCGCTGGCGTTGTACGTGCACTTTCCCTGGTGCGTCAGGAAGTGCCCTTACTGCGACTTCAACTCGCACGCGCTGCGCGGCGAGGTACCGGAGCAGGCGTATATCGATGCGCTCCTGCGCGACCTCGACTTCGAGCTGCTCGACACCGACCCGCGCCCGCTGACGAGCGTGTTCTTCGGTGGCGGCACGCCGAGCCTGTTCTCGGCCGCGGCGATCGCGCGGCTGCTGGAGGGCGTAGCGCAACGCATCCCGATCGCGAGCGGCGCCGAAGTCACGCTGGAGGCCAATCCGGGCACCGCGGACGTCGCGAACTTTCGCGGCTATCGCGCGGCCGGCGTCACGCGGCTGTCCATCGGCGTACAGAGCCTCGACGACGCGCAGCTTCGAGCGCTTGGCCGCATCCACGGCTCCTTGGATGTGCGTCGCGCCGTGGAACTGGCGCGCAACGCGGGTTTCGACAACCTCAACCTGGACCTGATGTACGCGCTGCCGCGCCAGACGCCGGACGAAGCCGAGGCCGACCTGCGCGCCGCGCTCGCGCTGGCGCCGGAGCACCTTTCCTACTATCACCTCACGCTCGAGCCGAACACCGAATTCCACGCGCGCCCGCCCGCGGTGCCCGACGCCGACACCGCGTGGGACATGCAGGAGCGCGGCCAGTCCCTGCTCGCGCAGGCCGGCTATGCACAGTACGAGGTGTCCGCTTACGCGCGCGAGGGCCGCCGCTGCCGGCACAACCTCAACTACTGGGAATTCGGCGACTACCTGGGCATCGGCGCGGGCGCACACCAGAAGCGCACGCGCGATGGCGCAATTCGGCGGCGCGCGCGCCACAAGCATCCGCGCACCTGGATGGAGGGCGCCGGCACCGCGGTCGCCATCCAGGAAGACCGGGCAATCCCGCACGCCGACCTGCCGTTCGAATTCGCGATGAACGCGCTGCGCCTCAACGAAGGTTTCGCGGTCGCGGACTTCACGCACCGCACCGGGCTCGGCCCCGGTCCGCTGGCGCCTGCGCTCGTCCAGGCCCGCGCGCGTGGGCTGGTCGAGGAGCCGCCGGGCCGCGTTCGCGCGACGGAGCGCGGGCGCGCGCTGCTGAATCCGTTGACGGCATTGTTCCTGCCGTGACCACCGAGGACTACGAGGGCACCTGTCCGTATTGCTGGGAGACGATCGTTCTCGAACTGGACCTGTCGGCCGGCAGCCAGACCTATACCGAGGACTGTGCCGTCTGCTGCCAGCCCTTGCAGGTCGCGCTGTCGGTGGCCAACAACGGAGACTACCGCGTTGAAATCACTCGGGAAAACGACTAGCCGGCCGGCGCATTGCCACGCGCGGACGCCTCACATACACTGCGCGCCCTTTCAAGCAGCACGGAAGCGTCGTCATGAAGGCCGAGATCCACCCGAACTACAAGGAAGTCGCAGTCATCTGCAGCTGCGGCAACAAGTTCAAGACGCGCTCGACCGCTGCCAAGCCCGAGCTGCATATCGAAGTGTGCTCGGTGTGCCATCCGTTTTACACCGGCAAGAGCAAGCTGCTCGACACCGGCGGCCGCGTCGACAAGTTCAAGAAGCGTTACGCCGCGGCGGGCGCGAAGACCTCGAAGGCCGACAAGGTCGAGAAGCCGACCGCGCGCCCGTAACACCGCAGCCTGTCACCTGCGGCCGCCCACGAGGCGGCCGTTTTGTTTTTAACGCCGGTGCCGCGTTATCCTTCACGCCTGCGGCGGTGCAACACGCCGCCTTTTCGAGCGAAACAGCCTGGGGTTAATCGCTCGCACCAACCGGAGCAGCACGATGGCCGAAGCGACCTACAGCCTGGTCAATAACGCGACGGGCGACAAGATTGACCTGCCCGCGGTGAAGGGCACGCTCGGCCCGGTGGGCCTCGACGTCGGCAAGGTCTACGACAAGACCGGCGCCTTTACTTTCGACCCCGGCTTCTCGTCGACCTGCTCGTGCAACAGCGCCATCACCTACATCGACGGCGACGAGGGCGTGCTGCTGTACCGCGGCTACCCGGTGTCACAGCTCGCGGAGAAATCGACCTTCATCGAAGTCTGTTACCTCGTGCTGTACGGCGAGCTGCCGACCAAGACCCAGCTCGAGAAGTTCGACAACGACATCCGCAAGCACACGATGATCAACGAGTCGTTGAAGGGCTTTTTTGGCGGCTTCAACTATGACGCGCACCCGATGGCGATGATGACCGGCATCGTCGGCTCGCTGTCGGCGTTCTACCACGACACCACCAACAACAAGGATCCGCGGCACCGCGACATCTTCGCGCACCGCATGATCGCCAAGATCCCCACCATCGGCGCCGCGGCATACAAGAAATACTTCGGCCAGCCGTTCATGTATCCGCAGAACCACCTCGACTACTGCTCGAACCTGCTCTACATGATGTTCGCGGTGCCGGCCGAGCCCTACCACGTCGATCCGGTGGCGGCGAAGGCGCTCGACGTGCTGTTCATCCTGCACGCCGACCACGAACAGAACGCCTCGACCTCGACCGTGCGCCTCGCCGGCTCGACCGGCTGCAACCCGTACGCCGCGATTGCCGCCGGCATCGCCGCGCTGTGGGGCCCGGCGCATGGCGGCGCCAACGAGGCGGTGCTGAAGATGCTGGACCAGATCGGCGATGCCAAGAACGTCGGCAACTTCCTGAAGAAGGTCAAGGACAAGGTCGACGGCGTGCGCCTGATGGGCTTCGGCCACCGCGTGTACAAGAACTTCGACCCGCGCGCGACCATCATCCGCGACCAGTGCCACAAGGTGCTCAAGCACCTCGGCAAGGAAAACGATCCGCAGATGGAGCTGGCGCTTGAGCTCGAGCGCATCGCGTTGTCCGACGACTATTTCAAGGAGCGCAAGCTCTATCCGAACGTCGACTTCTACTCGGGCATCATCTACAAGGCGCTCGGCATCCCGGTGAACATGTTCACGCCGATGTTCGCGATCGCGCGGACGGTCGGCTGGTGCGCGCACTGGATCGAGATGACCGCCGACACCGGCAGCCGCATCGGTCGCCCGCGCCAGGTCTACACCGGCGCGCCGTCGCGCGACTACGCGCCCATCGCGAAGCGGAAGTGATGGCGGCGCAGTCGAGGGTTTAATAGGGACGCGCCCCTTTATAAGGGTAAAGGGGCGCGTCCCTAATTAACCAGCCATGAACGACCTCGGCGATGTCGCGTCCTCCGCGCCCGCGGCTGCGCCACGCGCGCGGCTGCCGACGCTGCGCCACGATATCGCGGCGTGGATCCTGACCGGTGCCGGACTGCTGATGGCGCTGCGGCTGGGCCTGCTGCCCGCGCTGTTTGCGGGCTTGCTGATGCACGAACTCGTGCACATCCTCACGCCGCCGCTGCGGCTGCGACGCTTCGGACCCGAGGTGGCGAAGACCGTCGCCGTGATCGTGCTGGCGCTGATCATCGGCTCGCTGATCGCGCTCGCCGTGTCCGGCCTGATGGCCTCGGTGCGCAGTGGCTACGACTCGCTGCCCGAGCTGATGCGGCGCATGGCCGAGATCATCGAGGCGCGCCGCGACAGTTGGCCGTCGTGGCTGGTCAATACGCTGCCTGCCGATGCTCCAGCGATGCAAGCGGCCGCGGTCGAATGGCTGCGCGGTAACGCCGGCTCACTGCAGATGCTCGGAGTCAACGCCGGCCGCGCGCTGACGTATGTGCTCTTCGGCATGATCATCGGCGCGTTCGTCGCGTTGCGCCGCGGGCGGCCGGCTAAGGAGCTCGGGCCGCTCGCGCGCAGCCTGTCGGTGCGCATCACGCGACTGGGGTCAGCGTTCCGTCGCGTCGTGTTCGCGCAGGTCCGCATCTCGGCAATCAATACTTTTTTCACCTGGTGCTATCTCGGCATCGCGCTGCCGGCGTTCGGCATCGAGTTGCCGCTGACCAAGACGCTCATCGCGGTGACGTTCCTGTGCGGCTTGTTGCCGGTGCTCGGCAACATCATCTCGAACACGGTGATCACGGTGGTCAGTTTGAGTCACTCCTGGGAGCTGGCAACGGCGTCGCTCGGTTATCTGGTGGTGATCCACAAGCTCGAGTACTTCCTCAACGCGCGCATCATCGGCAGCCAGATCCAGGCGCGCGCGTGGGAAATGTTGATCGCGATGCTGGCGATGGAAGCTGCCTTCGGCATCGCCGGCTTGATCGCGGCGCCGGTGTACTACGCGTACCTGAAGCGCGAGCTCACCGCCCGCAAGCTGATCTAGCCGCCCACGAGCTCCGGCTGTTCCGCGGCCAGGGCCTCGGCTGCGGCGAGGTCGAGCCGGCGCACGACTTGCCCGTCGACCGGGGACAGCGGCGCATCGCGCCGGCCCCGCTCGGGGAACACGGCGATGTCGACGCCGACGTCATCGGCCATGAACGACAGCACCGGGATGTCGCCGACTTGCCCATCGGGATAGCGATAACGCCGCTCGCTGACCTCGAAGCGCAGGCCCTTGTGCTCGAGCAGCATGTCGATCTGTTCGGGCTTGTCGGCAAAGCAGTGCAGTTGGACATGGTGCTGGTCAGTGGTCGCGCCGCTGGCGACAGCGCCGACCAGCCGAGGCTGAAACTCGGCGAGCATCCGCATCGCCTGCACCGCGGTGCGGCGCATCTTGGTCAGGCGGTCGGCGTAGCCCCGGCCACCGAACAGGCGCTGGTACTGGATGACGGCGGCCTGGATGTCGGCGTTGCTGGGCAAGGGTTCGCCGGCGCCGAGGCCCAGCCGGTCTACCGCTTTCTGCTTGGCCAAGCGGTAATCGGACAGGCCGTCTTCGCAGATGATCCGCGCCGCTTCGTGTACCAAGCGGCTGCGCTGTGCGCCCAAGGCGCGCTTGCCCATTGGCTTGCCCACTGCAGGTTTGACCGAAATCTAGCGAAGCCTGCAGTAAAAGACCATCGCGATCGATGTCGGTTTCAGTAAAGATCTTCGGGCGGCGCGGGCTCACTGCCATCGGGCGATGCCGGCTGGCTCTGGTCGGGCTGGGGCAAGTGCTCGGCCTGCACCAGCTCGAACACCGCTGCGGAATCGCCCGCCGCTGCCAGGTTGCCGTTTTCCGGATTGATGCGGACCGATACCAGGCCGGGCGGACGCTCGGGCCAGTCTTCCTTCTGGCTTTTCAGCGCTACGGCCATGAAGTCCATCCACATCGGCAGGGCGGCACGGCCGCCGACCTCCCCGCGTCCCAGTGGCCGCGGCTGGTCGAAGCCCACCCAGGAGATCGCGACCATTCTCGAGTGGAAGCCATTGAACCAGGCGTCGGCCTCGTCGTTGGTCGTGCCTGTCTTGCCCGCAATGTCGGACCGGCCGAGCTCACGCGCCTTGGCGCCCGTACCCGTCGTCACGGCATCGCGCAGCATGTCGCGCATCAGGTAGACGATGCGCGGATCGACCACGCGCGGCGCAAGCGGCGTACCGTCGGCCAGGGTGACAGGCGCGTGGGGTGTCGCCGGCTCGGGCTCAGGCGCTGGCAGTGCCGGCTCGACCGGGGCGCCTTCCGGCGATGGCACCCCTGCGGCTTCCGCGATGCGCGCCTCGGGGCACTCGGCGCAAGCCACCGCCGGCGCAGCCTTGAATACGACGTTGCGGTCGGGGCCGACGATTTCCTTGATGAAGTAAGGCTCGACGCGGAAGCCGCCGTTGGCGAACACGGCGTAGGCGCGCGCCATTTCGAGGGGCGTGTAGGTCGCACTGCCCAGCGCGAGCGTCAGGTCGTTGGGCATGCGCTCAGCCGGCAGCCCGAACTGGCTGGTGAAGTTGCGCGCATAGTCGACGCCGATGGCCTGCAACAACCGGATCGAGACGAGGTTGCGTGACTGCACCAGCGCCTCGCGTAGCCGCGTCGGCCCGTAAAACTTGCCCGTGTAATTCTCAGGACGCCAGGTGTCCTCGAGCGCGGGATCGTCGAACACCACCGGCGCATCGAGGATCACCGAGGCCGGCGTGAAGCCGTACGCCAGCGCGGCCGAGTACAGGAACGGCTTGAAACCCGACCCCGGCTGGCGCCGCGCCTGGATCACGCGGTTGAACTTGCCCTCGAAGAAGTCGTAGCCGCCCGCGAGCGCGCGGATCGCGCCATCGCGTGGGTCGAGCGCCACCAGTGCCCCTTGCGCCTCCGGCACCTGCGTGAGGCGCCAGTCCTGGCCGCGACGCATCACGCGGACGATGTCGCCGCGCTTGAGCGTGCCGGCCTTGAGCTTCGCCCATTCGAGGTCCTCGCCGGACACTTCCGCGAGGGTGTGGTCGCGCAGCAGCACCGTCAAACGCGGCTTCGGCGCCATGGTGAACTCGACCACGGCGGCCGGCAGCAGCCCGACCACCGTCGGCCGCGCGTCCAGCGCGGCGTCGATCCGCGCGCGCGGCGCGTCGCCCTGCGCCGCCATTTCGTCGAAAGCTTCCGCCGGCAACTGCGCCTCGGCGCGGCGATACTCGTGCCGCTCGTCATAGTCGCGCAGCGCTGCGCGCAGCGCATCGTTCGCCGCTTGCTGCAGCCTGGAATCCAGCGTCGTGGTGACGGTGTAGCCGTGACCGTAGATGTCCTCGCCGTGGCGCTCGAATAATTCCGCGCGCACCATTTCAGCCACGTAGTGCGCGTCGAGGTCGACCAAGGGGCGTTCGGTCTGGGTGTTGACCGGCTCGGCCAACGCCGCCTGGTAGTCGAGCTCGCTGATCGAGCCGAGCTCGTGCATGCGGCGCAGCACGTAGTCACGCCGTTCGCGCGCGCGCTCGGGGTTGGCGGTGGGGTTGTCGCGCGAAGGCGCCTTGGGCAGGCCGGCCAGCAGCGCGGTTTGCGCGAGCGTCAGGTCCCGCACGTCCTTGCCGAAGTAGACCTGTGCGGCGGCGCCGACGCCGTACGCACGGTTGCCGAGGAAGATCTTGTTCAGGTACAGCTCGAGGATGTCCTGCTTCGACAGGTCGCGCTCGATCTGCAGCGCCAGCAGGATTTCGCGCGCCTTGCGCGTGTAGGTTCGCTCGCTCGACAGGAACACGTTTCGGGCGAGCTGCATCGTGATGGTGCTGCCGCCCTGGCTCTTTTCGCCGGTGGTCAGGACCTTGAACGCGGCGCGGGCCAGCCCCTGCCAGTCCACGCCCGGATGTTCGAAGAAGCGGTCATCTTCGGAGGCCAGGAACGCCTGCACCAGGAGCGGCGGCAATTCCGCATAGTCCAGCGGCGCGCGGCGCTCGGCGCCGAATTCGCCCATCAGCATGCCGTCGGCCGTGTAGACCCGCAGCGGCTCCTCCAGGCGTAGCTCCTTGATGCTTTCGGTCGGGGGCAGCCCGGGGATCAGCACCCAGCGCACGAATGCGAACACGCTGAACGCGCCGAACGCGGCGAGGGCGAGAACAGCCAGGATCAGGCGCTTTTTCAGGAGGGTCATGGGGCGAAGGCTGACCTGAAGACCCCCCGGACCCGGTCAAGGCCAGTGGCATCTTCCGGTGGGGAATCCGATAGTTAAAAAGGGAAGTTAGTGTTGCGTCGTAGCTATTCTCGGGTATATTAGGTTGCCGGATTGGGCAATGCCACCCGATCGGGTAATGCTGTGACGCAGGGGACGGGGAGCATGTTCGAACAGCTGTTCGGCGGTGGCAGCAAGCAACTCATCGGTCTGGACATCAGCTCCAGCTCGGTCAAGGTGCTTGAGCTGTCGAAGAAGGGCGACCGTTATCAGGTCGAGGCGTACGCCTCCGAGCCGCTGCCTCCGAACGTCGTCGCGGAAAAGAACATCACCGACCCCACGCAGGTCGGTGAAGCCATCGCGCGCTGCGTGAAAAAGGCCGGCACCAGCACCAAGCAGGCGGCCGTGGCGGTTGCCGGCGCTGCAGTGTTCAGCAAGGTCATCGAGGCGCCGGCGTCGCTCGTGGGGCGCGAACTCGAAGATCACATCGCCAACGAGGCGACCAACCACGTGCCCTACCCGCTCGAGGAAGTGAACTACGACTTCCAGGTGCTGGGTCCGCAGGAAAAGAATCCCGAGGCGGTGGACGTGCTGCTGGCCGCGTGCCGCAAGGACGTCATCGAGCAGCGCGAGCAGGCGCTGCAGCTCGCCGGCCTCAAGGCCAAGGTGGTCGACATCGAGCTGTACGCGATGGAGAACGCCTGCCAGCTGCTGAAGCACCAGATGCCCGAGGAAGGCTCCGGCAAGACCATCGCCGTCGTCGACATGGGCGCCACCAATACCGCGGTGACGATCCTGCACAACCTGCAGACCGTTTACACCCGTGACCAGGCCTTCGGCGGCAAGCAGCTGACCGAGGACATCATGCGGCACTACGCGATGTCGTTCGACGACGCCTACAAGGCCCTCAGGAACGGCTCGCTGCCGGACACCTACGACGCCGAGGTGCTGGGCAACTTCATCAACGACATGGGCCAGCAGATCGACCGGGCGCTGCAGTTCTTCTTCTCCGCCTCGAGCCAGTTCACCCACATCGACCAGATCATCCTGGCCGGTGGCTGCGCCCAGATCGTCAATCTCGAGACGCGCGTGCAGGAGAAGCTGAACATTCCCTGTGCCGTGGCACGCCCCTTTGCGCAGATGTCGATTTCCTCGCGCGCCAAGCCGCAACAGCTGGCCAAGGAAGAGTCCGCGCTGCTGGTAGCCGTGGGGCTCGCCTCGCGAGCCTTCGACTAGGGGACGCCATGGCCGTCAAGATCAACCTCCTCGACTGGCGCGCAGAAGCCAGCGCATTCCGCCAGCAGCAGTTCGTCGCCATGCTTTGCGGCGGCCTCGCCGCGGCCGCGATCGGCGTCGGCATGGTGGTGTACGGCGTCACCGGCGCGATCGAGTTCCAGCAGGAGCGCAACGCGTTCCTCAAGGGCCAGATCGCGGAGATGGACAAGAAGATCAAGGAAATCGAGGACCTCGAGAAGGTCAAGGCCAACCTGCTCGCGCGCATGAAGGTCATCGAGGAGTTGCAGGCCAGCCGCACGGCGATGGTCCACTTCTTCGACGAGATCCTGCGGACGCTGCCCGATGGCGTTTATATCAAGGCCCTCAAGCAAACCGGCGCCGGCGTCGCCATCGACGGCGTCGCCGAATCCAATGGCCGCGTATCCGCCTACATGAAGAACATCGAGTCGTCGCGGTGGTTCGCCGAGCCGCGGCTGGTGGTGATCAATACCAAGGACGTCAACAAGCGCCGCCAGAGCGAGTTCCAGCTGACCTTCAAGAACCTGACCAAGGCCAAGCCGGGCGCGACCGACGTCGAGGAGGTGCTCGAATGAACCTCCAGCAAATCGGCAAGGAGCTGCAGGGGCTCGATCCCAAGAACCCGGGGAACTGGCCGCTTTACGTGCGCATCGCGGTCGTCGTCATCGGCATGCTGGTCGTTGCCGGCGGCGGTTATTACCAGTTCGTGACGCCCCTCCTCGGCGAACTCGAGCAGGCACAGCTCGAGGAAGAGGGCCTCAAGCAGACGTTCGAGACCAAGCAGAAGAAAGTCGCCGCACTCGACGCGCTCAAGGAGCAACTGGCGGAAATGGAGCGCTCCTTCGGCACCATGCTGCGCGTGTTGCCGAGCAAGGCCGAGATCGCCAACCTGCTGATCGACATCTCGCAGACCCGCCTCGCCAACAGCCTCGAGGAAGAACTGTTCCAGCCGCAGGGCGAGTCGCCGAAGGAGTTCTACGCCGAGGTACCGAACAAGATCACCGTGGTCGGCACGTACCACGAGATCGGCGGCTTCGTCAGCGGCGTCGCCGCGCTGCCGCGCATCGTCACCATCGAAGAGGTCGACATCAAGGGGGCTGGCGGCACGCAGGCGAAGGACCAGTTGCGCATGCAGGCCGTTGCCAAGACTTATCGCTACCTCGACGACAACGAAATTGCGGCGGCGAAGCCCAAGGGAGCCAAGAAGTGAGCCGGCTGGCCTGGGCGATGCTCGCGGCGGCGACGACGCTGCTGGCGGGCTGCGGCCGCGACATGAGCGACCTCGAGGATTACGCGCGCGAGGTCAAGGCGCGGACCTCGCGACAGATCGAGCCGATCCCGCAGATCAAGAACTTCGAGCCCTACGTGTACGAGGCTGGCGAGCGGCGCGACCCGTTCTTGCCGCTGCTGGCGTCGCGCGACGCCGCCGCAGCGGCCGCCGGTAGCGGCGGCAACGGCCTCAAGCCCGACACCGACCGCCCGAAGGAGCCGCTCGAGGAGTTCCCCATCGACGCCCTGCGCATGGTCGGCACCATCACCATGCAGCAGCGCGGTTATGCGCTGATCAAGGCGCCCGATGCCGTGGTTCACCGCGTCAGCGTCGGCGACCACCTGGGGCAGAACTACGGAAAAATCACGGGCATCAGCGAAACCGAGGTCACCGTGATGGAAATCATTTTGGACGGCTTCGGCGGCTGGATGCAGCGCCCCGCCACGATCGCGCTGGTGCAGTAGGCGCAAGGGAGTCATTGCCATGAATCGCACGTGTGTCTCGCCCCGGCCCGCCGCCGGCTTTCTCGGCGTCCTGCGAGGCCTGCTCGTCGGGACCGGCTTGCTGCTTGCGCCCCTCGCGCTGGCGCAGGACGCGCCCGCCCGCACCCTCGACGCGGTCGATGTCGTCTCGCTCGACAACGAGCGGATCCGTATCACGCTGACGCTGTCCAGTGCGGCGCCTGAGCCGGTCGTGTTTTCGGTCGACAAGCCGGCGCGGCTGTCGCTGGACCTCGCGGACACCAAGCTCGGCGTGACCGAGCGCTTCCGCCGCATCGGTACCGGCAAGGCGCGTTCGCTCGCACTGGCCGAGGCCCAGGGGCGCACCCGCGTGGTCGTCGAGCTTTCCGACCCGGTGCCTTACAACATCCGCACCGACGGCAACAAGGTCATCGTCGACTTGCAGGGCACCCTGGTCGGCGCCGCGCCGGCCGGCGCCACCGGCCCGGCGGGCGTCGCCAGCGTGATCCAGTCGGTTGACTTCCGCCGCGGCGAGAAGGGCGAAGGCCGCGTCATCGTCAAGCTGGCCGACCCGCGCACCATCGTCGACGTCAAGGAGCAGGGCAACCGGGTTCAGGCGAGCTTCCGCAACACCGACATCGCGGCCGAGTTGCAGAAGCGCCTCGACGTGCTGGATTTCGCCACGCCGGTGAAGTTCATCGACATCGTCAAGGATGGCCGCAACACCAATATCTTCCTGACGCCGGTGGCCGGGGCGGATTTCGAGCAGGTCGCCTACCAGGCGCAGAACCAGTTCACCATCGAGCTGCAGCCGATTCCCGAGGACAGCGACGAGGCCAAGAAGCGTCGCGAGCAGGTTTACACGGGCGAGCGCATCTCCCTGTCGTTCCAGAACATCGACGTGCGCGCGCTGCTGCAGATCATCGGCGACGTCTCCGGCAACAACGTGGTGATCAGCGATGGCGTCAAGGGCGACCTCGCCATGCGCCTGATCAACGTGCCGTGGGACCAGGCGCTGGACATCATCCTGCGCACCAAGGGCCTCGACAAGGATCAGCAGGGCAACGTCATGCTGATCGCGCCGCTCGACGAAATGGCTGCGCGCAACAAGGCCCAGGGCGAGGCGCTCAAGCAGAAGGATGAAGGCGCGCCGCTGCGCTCCGAGATCATCCAGGTCAACTACGCCAAGGCCACCGACATGGCGGCCCTGCTCAAGGCAGGCAACAAGACACTGCTGTCATCGCGCGGGCAGGTTTCGGTCGACGACCGCACCAACACGCTGCTGGTGCTCGAGACGCGCGAGCGCCTCGGCGAGATTCGCAACCTGATCGCCCGGCTCGACGTGCCGGTGCGCCAGGTGCTGATCGAGTCGCGCATCGTGATCGCCAACAACGACTACAGCCGGTCGCTCGGTGCGCGCTTCGGCGTCACCGCCATCGACCAGGTCGGCAGCACCTTCCTGACGACCTCGGGCAGCGCGGCGGCGACCGACATCACCACTGACAGCGTCGACAACGACCCGACCACGCCGATCCTGATCGGCGCATTGGCCGACCGCTTCAACGTCAACCTCCCGGTCGCTGGCGGAAGCCGCATTGCATTCGGCGTGCTGGGCAGCAACTTCCTGGTCGACCTCGAACTTTCTGCGCTGCAGGCGGAAGGTCGTGGCGAGGTGCTCTCCACACCGCGCGTGGTGACCGCCAACCAGAAGGAGGCCTCGATCGAGCAAGGCGTCGAGATTCCTTACCAGGAGGCCTCGAGCTCCGGCGCGACCACGGTCGCGTTCAAGAAGGCGGTGCTCTCGCTGCAGGTGAAGCCGCAGATCACGCCGGACGACCGCATCATCATGGACCTCAACGTCAAGAACGACAGCCGCGGCCAGGACGTCAGCTCCGGGTCTGGCGGCCTGATCCCGTCGATCGACACGCGCGAGGTCAAGACGCAGGTGCTGGTCCAGAACGGCGAGACGGTCGTGCTGGGCGGCGTCTACCAGCAGACGCAGAACTACTCGGTGACCAAGGTGCCGCTGCTCGGCGACGTGCCGCTGCTGGGCTACCTGTTCCGCACCAACCAGACGGTCAACAACAAGCGCGAGCTGCTGATCTTCATCTCGCCGAAGATCCTGAGCGAAGGCATCAAGATCGACTGATCCTTCCGGGGGAAAGGCGAAACGGGCGCTCGAGGCGCCCGTTTTTCTTGATGGCCCCATAATCCGCTCCCATGCGCTCCCGCTCCAACATCTTCCTGATCGGCCCGATGGGCGCCGGCAAGACGACCGTAGGCAAACGCCTCGCGGAGCAGCGCGGCATGGCCTTCGCGGATTCCGACCATGAGGTCGAGCAGCGCACCGGCGTCGACGTGGCCTTCATCTTCGAGAAGGAGGGCGAGGCCGGTTTCCGCCGGCGCGAAAAGCTGGTCATCGCCGAGCTCACCACGCGCAGCGGGCTGGTGCTGGCCACGGGCGGCGGCGCCGTGCTGGAAGCCGATAACCGCCAGAACCTGGCCGGCCGGGGTTTCGTGGTCTACCTGCGCGCCAGCGTCGATCACCAGCTGCGCCGCACCAGCCACAACGACAATCGGCCGTTGCTGCAGACGCCGGACAAGCGCGGCACGCTCGAGCGCTTGTTCGAGGTGCGTGACCCCTTGTATCGCGAGATTGCCGACCTGGTCCTCGAGACCGACGGGCGCAACGCGCGCACGCTGGCGCAGGAGATCGAGCAGCACCTCGACAGTCCCGTCGGGACCGCGCCGTGACCGCGCGCACGCTGCGCATCGAGCTCGGCGCGCGCGCCTATCCGATCCGCATCGGCCACAAGCTGCTCGGCGACGCCGCCAGCTATCCCGAGTTGCGCGGCCGGCCCTTGCGACTGGTCACCGACCGGCACGTCGCCGTCCACTACCTGACGCCGCTGCGCCGGGCGCTGGCGCTCGACGAGCCGCACTGCCTGGTGCTCGAGCCCGGCGAATCGCAGAAGACCTTTGACAACGCCGGACGCGTGGTCGACTGGCTGCTCGGATCGCGTTTGCCGCGCGACGGCGTGGTGGTGGCGCTCGGTGGTGGCGTGATCGGCGATCTCGCCGGCTTCTGCGCCTCGATCTGCCAGCGCGGCGTCGATTTCGTGCAGGTGCCCACCACGCTGCTCGCGCAGGTTGACTCGTCGGTCGGTGGCAAGACCGGCGTGAATCACCCGCAGGGCAAGAACCTGATCGGTGCGTTCCACCAGCCGGTAGCGGTCGTCGCCGACCTCGAGACGCTGAAGACCCTGCCGCGCCGCGAGCTGCTCGCCGGCCTCGCCGAGGTCATCAAGTACGGCATGCTCGGCGACGTCGCGTTTTTTGGCTGGCTCGAGCAGCACCTCGACGAGTTGCTCGCGCTAGGGCCCACCGCGCTAACCAGCGCGGTCGAGAAGTGTTGCCAGATGAAGGCGAACATCGTCGTCGAGGACGAGCTCGAGTCCGGGCCGCGCGCGCTGCTGAACCTCGGCCATACCTTCGCGCACGCGATCGAGGCGCACACCGGCTTCGACGCGTGGCTGCATGGCGAGGCCGTAGCGGTCGGCCTGTGCATGGCGGCGGACCTGTCCGCGCGCCTTGGCTGGATCGACGCTGCCGACGCGGTGCGCTGCCGCGCGCTGGTGGAGCGCATCGGTTTGCCGTCGAAGCCGCCGGCCGGGCTCGCGCCGGCCCGCTTCCTCGAGCTGATGGGCCACGACAAGAAGGTCCAGGACGGCAAGCTGAGGCTGGTGCTGCTGCGAGCGATCGGCCGGGCGGTGGTCACCGCGGATTTCGACGCGGACGCGCTGCGCGCCACGCTGGCCGCCGCCGCATGACGCTCGCGCCCTACGCCGCCCACCCCGATCGTTCGCGCGGCCGGCGCTTCGACGAGCCGCCCCCGGGCTCGCGCAGCGAGTTCCAGCGCGACCGCGACCGCATCGTCCACTCGACGGCGTTCCGCAGGCTCGAGTACAAGACCCAGGTCTTCGTCAACCACGAGGGCGACCTGTTTCGCACGCGGCTGACGCACTCGCTGGAGGTTGCGCAGATCGCCCGCACGCTGGCGCGTAACCTTGCGCTCAACGAAGACCTTGCCGAGGCGGTCGCGCTCGCGCACGACCTCGGCCACACGCCGTTCGGCCATGCCGGGCAGGACGCACTGAACGCGTGCATGCGCCCGTACGGCGGCTTCGAGCACAACGCGCAGTCGCTGCGCGTGGTCGACGAACTCGAAGACAAGTACGCGACGTTCCGCGGCCTGAACCTCACGTTCGAGGCGCGCGAAGGAATCCTCAAGCACTGCTCGGCGCGCCGGGCACGCACGCTTGGCGCGCTCGGCGAGCGCTTCCTCAAGCGGCGGCAGCCCGGCCTCGAGGCCCAGCTCGCGAACCTCGCCGACGAGATTGCGTACAACAACCACGACCTCGACGACGGCTTGCGCGAGGGCCTGCTGACGATCCAACAACTCGAGCAGGTGCCACTGGTCGCTCGTCACCTCGCGATGGCACGCAAGGCGTACAAGCGCCTGTCGGCCAAGCAGCTGCGTCATGAAACCGTGCGCCGCCTCATCAATACGCTCGTGAGTGACGTCGTGCGACAGAGCCAGGCGAACCTCGCCGCTGCAGCGCCGGCAGACATCGATGCGGTCCGCGCCCAGAAGAAGCCGATCATCGCTTTCAGCGCGCCGATCCGGAAGGAAGCCACGGCGCTGAAACGTTTCCTGTTCAAGAACCTGTACCGGCACCCGCGCGTCCACAGAAATACGCGGCAGGCCCATCGAGTGATCGCCGGGCTGTTCCCGGCCTTCCTGGCCACGCCCGCCCGCATGGGTGCCGAGCAGGCCGCCGCAGCGCGCAAGGCGCGCGACACCGCCGGCCGCGCGCGGGTGGTGGCGGACTACATCGCGGGCATGACCGACCGCTTTGCGCTCGACCAGCACGAGAAGCTCGCCGGCTGAAAGGCAGGTTGTGCCCCCGCGCGACCGTCCGTAAGATTGCTGCGCAGCGGCAATCCACAACCAGAAAACGGACCCCGCGCCCTCCGCAAGGAGCGGCCCGGATCGTTGGGTGCGACGGTCGCAAAGGTACTGAGCATGCTTCCCGTGAACGGGCCGGTTGGCCCGACTTCGGCCTCTCCCCGCCCCTCTCATTCGCGTGAGGGCCAGCCCGAGCAGGGCCTGTACCGGGAGGCCTTCGAGCGCGACTCCTGCGGCTTCGGCCTGATCGCCCACATGGACGACCAGGAAAGCCATTGGCTGGTGAAGACCGCCATCGGCGCGCTGCATCGCATGACCCACCGCGGGGCCATCGCCGCCGACGGCAAGACCGGCGACGGCTGCGGCCTCCTGATGAAGAAGCCGGACGCGTTCTTGCGCGCGCGCGCCGCGGAATGCGGCTTCGAGCTGGGCACGAACTACAGCGCCGGCAACATCTTTTTATCGCAGGACAAGGCGCGCCGTGAGCGCCAGAAGAAGGCGCTCGACGAGGCGTGCGGGCACCACGGCTTGAAGCTGGTCGGCTGGCGCCTCGCGCCGACTGACCCGGCCGCGTGTGGCGCGGAAGCACTGAAGACCCTGCCGCACGTCGAGCAGGCGTTCGTCACCGCGCCGGAGGACATGCACAAATTCGAATTCGAGCTGCGCCTGTTCAAGGCGCGGCGCCGCGCCGAGAAGCAGTGCGACGCCGACGGCGACTTCTACGTCACCCACCTGTCATGCCGCGTCATCGTCTACAAGGCGCTGGTGATGCCCGAGTACCTGCCGGTGTTCTACAAGGACCTGCACGACGAGACGCTGGAATCCTCGATCTGCGTGTTCCACCAGCGTTTTTCGACCAACACCCTGCCGAGCTGGCGGCTGGCGCATCCGTTCCGCTTCCTAGCGCACAACGGCGAGATCAACACGATTTCAGGCAACCGCAAGTGGGCGCAGGCGCGCGCGCGCAAGTACCAGTGCGAATCGCTGCCCAACGTCGACGAGATCTCGCCGCTGGTGTCGATGTCGGGCTCGGACTCGCAGTCGCTAGACAACATGCTCGAAGTGCTGCTCGCGGGCGGCATGGACATGTTCGCTGCGCTGCGCGCGCTGGTGCCGCCAGCCTGGCAAAACATCGAGAACCTCGACCCCGACGTCCGCGCGTTCTACGAGTACAACAGCCAGCAGATGGAGCCGTGGGACGGGCCGGCCGGCATCGTGCTGACCGACGGCCGCTACGCGGTGTGCGCCACCGACCGCAACGGCCTGCGGCCGACGCGCTACGTGATCACGCGCGATCGCCACATCACGCTCGCTTCCGAGGTCGGCGTGTGGGACTACGACCCG
>DATLBT010000040.1:0-47210 GCA_035526825.1 Verrucomicrobiia bacterium
GGCCGTCACGGGGATGAAGCCGAGCGCGGAGATCACGGTGGCGACGATCACGCTCTTGTAGTGAGCGTTGATGATCGAGCCGCCGCTGCCAATCCGCGCGAAGTAGATGCCGATCACGGAAGCGAGGATCGAGATGCCGCCGAGCGCGAGCGGGTAGAGCGGGAGGTTCCCGACGGGGAAGGCCGTGCCGAGCAGCATCACGGCGACGGCGGTGACGGCGTACGTCTCGAACAGGTCGGCGGCCATGCCGGCGCAGTCGCCGACGTTGTCGCCCACGTTGTCGGCGATCACGGCCGGGTTGCGGGGGTCATCCTCGGGAATGCCGGCTTCGACCTTGCCCACCAGGTCGGCGCCGACGTCGGCGCCCTTGGTGAAGATGCCGCCGCCCAGGCGCGCGAAGATCGAGATCAGCGAGGCGCCGAACGCCAGGCCGATCATCGGGCCCAGCGCGGCCTTGACCGCTTCCTCGGTGACCTGGCCATGCAGCACGTACATGAAGTACCCGGCCACGCCGAGCAGGCCGAGGCCCACGACCAGCATGCCGGTGATGGCGCCGCCCTTGAAGCTGACGTTGAGCGCGTCATTGAGGCTCACCGTCGCGGCCTGCGCGGTGCGCACGTTGGCGCGCACCGACACGAACATGCCGATGAAACCCGCGAGACCCGACAGCACGGCGCCGATGGCGAAGCCGATCGCGGTCGGCCAACCCAGCTGCGGCACAAAGCCGATGACCAAGAAAAGGACCGCGCCGACCATGGCGATGGTCATGTACTGGCGGCGCAGGTAGGCGCCTGCGCCTTCCTGCACGGCGGCAGCGATGGCCTGCATCTTCTCGTTGCCGGCAGGCTTGCCGACGATCCACTTGGCGACGACGACGCCGTAGACAATCGCGGCGACTGCGCAAACCAGTGCGATCAAAATACCGTTAGCAACCAGCATTTACCTCTCCTCGAAGGGTTTTTATATAGCGAAAGGCCAGGGGATGGCCCCAGAGCGGCGCGGATTCTACAGGGATTTTTGCGATTTCCCCACTCGGCGAAGGGGGAGGGTTGGAAGGGGCTACTTGACCTGGTTCACAGATTGATTACCGCCGTCGGCCCCATGGCACCGTCTGGGAAGTTTGCTGCAAAGCGCAACGCCCGGCGGCGTCGATACTCCGGGCACGATGGATCCCAAAGCAAGGTTTCTGGTTGCACTTCTCGCCGGCATTGCGGGTGCCGTCGCTCCGGCTCCGGCTCCGGCAGCGGAGCGTGATTACCGGCACGCGACCAATACCGCGGGCGATCTCAGGTTCACGGCGCGCTACCTGAATCTGGATGGGGATCTGCTCTCCATCGCCTTTACCCTGCCGCAGCGGGCTTTGCGGGAATCCGCGCGGGAGTTCGGTTATTCGCCCGACGAGACCAGGCGGATGGCGAAACGTTGCCGCTGCACGCAATCGGAGTACGACCGTCGTGTGGAGGCTTACTACCGCAGTCGACTGCTGAAATGGGACAAGACCTCCGGCCGGCGCATCCTGCGGGTAGACGTTCCGGCGGTGGTGAAGCGCAACGCGCTGCGCTTGAGTCCCCTGGCGAGGGAGTTCGAGCGGCTTGCCGCGGCTCGCGGGGACGGGAGGGACGCCACCATCGATACCGTGGTCACGTTCGTGCAGTCCGGACTGGACTACCGCCTGCTCCCCTCGAGGGAAGGTGGCCGGGAGATTCTCGGCTTCTACGATCCGTTGCGCGCGCTGCAAGCGGGAGCAGGCGACTGCGACAGCAAGGCGGCGTTGCTCGCAGCGATCCTGATGAATATCCGTGGCACACGCATGATCGGCGTGGATGTGGGCCGCCATTATCTGGTCGGCATTGCCCGTAAGCCGCGACGTGGGGATGCGTCGATCCAGTATCGCGGGCAGAGCTTCGTGCTGATCGAGCCGTCCGGACCCGCGCGCCTCCCGCCCGGGACGATCCACCGCCGGACTCAGGCCGCGCTGGACGCGACAAAGCAGGTGCGGATCGACCCGCTGTTCTGAAACACGGCCGCAGCCGCCCTATTTCTTGTATTCGAACGGCCCGCACTTCTTCGGCACCGGCGCGTTCTTCAGCTTCACGTATTGCGGCAGGCCGTTCCTGAACGGCGGCAGATCCTCGCCGGCAATCAGCGGTGCGAGGTACTTCCGGCATTTTTCGGTAATGTGGAAGCCGTCGGCGCTGATGTAATCGCGCGGCATCTTCTTCTCGACATTGGCCACTTTCTCCAGCGGCGCCTCGCCGGTCTTCCACTTATAGGGTTTGTCGGACAACCGGTCGATCGTGATCATGATCCCGGACTTTCCCTGGATGGCGGCCTCGACCGCCGCCTTGCCCACAGCGTACGACTGCTGGAGGTCGGTCTTGCCGGCGATGTGGCGCGCCGCGCGCATCAGGTAGTCGGCCACCGCCCAGTGGTACTTGAGGCCCAGCTTGTCCTTCAGCAGCTTGGCCAGCAGCGGCGCCAGGCCGCCCAACTGTGCATGGCCGAAGGCATCCTTGCCTCCAGCCTCGGAGAGAAACTCACCCGAAGGGGCGTGCAGGCCTTCGCTGGCGACGATCGTGCACCAGCCGACCTTTTTCACGGTCGCATCGACCTTGGCCAGGAATTTTGCCTCGTCGAACACGATCTCCGGGAACAGGATGACCTGCGGACCGTCGCCGTCTTTTTCGGCTGCGAGCCCGCCTGCGGCCGCGGTCCAGCCGGCGTGACGGCCCATCACCTCGAGAATGAACACCTTGGTCGAGGTCTTGGCCATCGAGGCGAGGTCGAAGCTCGCCTCGCGGATCGACACTGCGGTGTACTTGGCCACCGAGCCGAAGCCGGGGCAGGTGTCGGTGATCGGCAGGTCGTTGTCCATCGTCTTGGGCACGTGGATCGCCTGCAGCGGGTAGCCCAGTTTTTGCGACAGCTGCGAGACCTTGAGGCAGGTGTCGGCTGAGTCGCCGCCACCGTTGTAGAAGAAGTAGCCGATGTCGTGCGCCTTGAATACCTCGATCAGCCGTTCGTACTCGGCCTGGTTCTTGTCGAAGCCCTTCAGCTTGTAGCGGCACGAGCCGAAGGCGCCGGCCGGCGTGTGCTTGAGCGCCGCGATGAGGGCCGCCGACTCCTTGCCGGTGTCGATCAGGTCTTCGGTCAGCGCCCCGATGATGCCGTTGCGCCCGGCGTAGACCTTGCCGATCTTGTTCTTGTGCTTGCGCGCGGTCTCGATCACGCCGGCTGCGGAGGCATTGATGACGGCGGTGACGCCGCCGGATTGTGCGTAGAACGCGTTTCTCGGGGCACTGCGAGGCTTGGGCATGACAGAACGGCTCCGGTCGTGAGGCGCATAGACTACAAAAAACGCCGTTCGTTTATAGTTCGGCGCTCACGCAGGGAGGTCCGATGAGACTGGTATTCATGGGCGCGCCGGGTTCCGGCAAAGGCACCCAGGCACGACGCCTCATGGAGGAGTACGCCAGCCCGCAGATTTCCACCGGCGACCTCTTGCGCGCGGCCGTGGCGGCCGGCACGACGCTCGGCCAGAAGGCCAAGGCGGCCATGGATGCCGGCGGTCTGGTCGCGGACGACATCGTCGTCGGCATGATCCGCGAACGCCTGTCGCAGAAGGACACCAAGTACGGCTTCATCCTCGACGGCTTTCCCCGCTCGCTGGCGCAGGCGGCGGCACTGGACCAGATGCTGGTCGACGTCGGCCAGCCGCTGAACAAGGCGATCCTGCTCGACGTGAAGTTCGAAAACTTGCTCAAGCGCCTCACTGGCCGGCGCACATGCCAGGTTTGCGGCCACCTTTACAACGTGCACTTCAGCCCGTCGAAGAAGTCGGGCGTGTGCGACACCGATGGCGGCGAGTTGGTGCAGCGCGCCGACGACAACGAGGAAACCATCACCAAGCGGCTCAAGGTGTACCAGGACCAGACAGCCCCGCTGATGGACTACTACAAAAAGCAGGGCAAGTTCGCGTCGATCAACGGCGAAGGCTCGATGGACGAGATTTTCGGGCGGATCCAGAAAATCCTGTCTTGATGACACGGATCAGAGCTTGGCGAGCAACTCTTCTCCGAGCAGTTCCCGCCGCCAGCCGCTGAGGAGCGCGATCGTCGCGCCCGGGCCTTCGCGCACCAGCCGCTCGATGTCGCTGCGCGTCGCCACCAGTGTCGGCGCCACCTGTTCCTCCGCTGCCCGTTTGCGCAGCATTTCCAGCAGCATCTGGGTCTTTTGCTTCTGTTCGGGCGTCTCGCGCTGGTCGGGCACCAGCGGTGGGGCTTCCGCCACCGGCGCGCGCACCACTTCGAGCAGCGCTTCGCCGGATTTTTCGATGCGTCGCGCCGAGACGCCCTCGATCTCGGCGAGCGCCGCGAGCGTGTCGGGTTTGCGCGCCGCGAGCTGGCATACCGCGATGTCGTCGATGATCCAGCGCCGCGGCCGGTTGCGGCGAATCGCTTCCTCCTCGCGCCACGCGGCGAGCCGCGCGGCACGGTGCTGCGCCTCGGGCGTGAGGCGACCGATGCCCTTGATCGAGCGCCAGGCCGACGCCGGGTCGGCCTGGTAGCGGCGCGCATCGGTCAGGCGCGCGCACTCCGCCTCCAGCCACGGCAGGCGCCCGCGCTGCTCGAGCGCATCGCGCAGCGCGGGGTAGATCACCGCAAGGTGGCGCACGTCGTCAACGGCGTAGGCCAGCGCTGCGTCGGACAGCGGACGGCGCAACCAGTCCGTGCGCGACAGGCTCTTGTCGACAACGATGCCGAGCTCCCGCTCGACGAGCGCCGCGTAACCCAGTTGCTCGCCGTGGCCGAGCAGCGCGGCCGCGACCTGCGTGTCGAACAGCGGCCGCGGGCAATCGCCGCCGCGCTGCACGAACAGTTCGAGGTCCTGGCCAGCGGAGTGGAAAACCTTGATGGCGTTGCCGAAGAGGAACGCGAACAGGGGCGCGGGGTCGAGCCCGAGCGTATCGACGCAGGCATGAGTCCTGCCATCGGATACCTGCACCAGGCACAACTGGGCGTAATAGGTGTCCTCTCGCACGAACTCCGTATCGACGGCGAGCCAGCTCGCATCGCGCAAGCGGCCGAGGAGGTCGTCGAGCGCGGCGGGTGTTTCGACCAGCGTGTAGTCGGGTGCCATGGCCAAATTGTGGCAGAGAGTCCCGGCATAATGGCGCCCCCATGATCGAACAAGCCGTCCGCACGGCGCTGCGCATCTCGCTGTTTCGCGCCGGGCCGCAGGATTTTCCGTTCGCGGCGTCGCTGACGCGCCTCACCGTGCCGCTGGCGGTCGTGGTCGCCTTCCTGCAATACCGCCTGACGCTGCCGGAGGTCTCCGCTGTGGTGCACGCGCTGGCCTGGGTCGGCGCGCTCGCAATGTTCACCTTCGTATTGCTGCATTCCCGCGGGTTGGCCAACCGCTTTCGCCAGACCCTCGACTCGCTGCTCGTGATCGACTCGGCGATGACGCTGGTGATGCTGCCGGCGCTCGCCGCCATTGCACCGCACATGCTGAAGCTGGCAGATGATCCGGAACTCGCGCGCGAGCAGCCACTGCCGCTGCTTCCGGCACTCGCCGTGCTGGTGGTTTCGATCTGGAATTTCCTGGTATCGGCGCACGTGTACCGCAGTGCAATCGACGCGCCGCCCGGCGTCGGCGCGATGGTGGCGTTGCTCGGCGTGATCGTTACGGTGTCGCTCGCCGGCGCGGTTGGCGCGCTGGTGGGTTGAAGGCACAACGTGCACGTCCATATCCTCGGCATCTGCGGCACCTTCATGGCCGGCATCGCGGCGCTCGCGCGCGAAGCCGGCCACCGCGTCACCGGCTCGGACGCCGCGGCGTGGCCGCCGATGTCGACGCAACTCGCGGCGCTCGGCATCGAGGTGATGTCGGGCTACGACCCCAGGCACCTGTCGCCCGCGCCCGACGTCGTCATCGTCGGCAACGTCGTGTCGCGCGGAAATCCGGCGATCGAGCATGTGCTCGACGCGGGGCTGCCGTACGTGTCCGGTCCGCAATGGCTTGCCGAGCACGTGCTGCGTGGTCGCCACGTGCTCGCGGTCGCCGGCACCCACGGCAAGACCACCACCGCCAGCCTGCTGGCCTGGCTGCTCGAGCACGCCGGCCTCGATCCGGGCTTCCTCATCGGCGGTGTGCCGCAGAACTTCGGTTCATCCGCGCGGCTCGGCGGCGGGAAACATTTCATCGTGGAAGCCGACGAATACGACACCGCTTTTTTCGACAAGCGCAGCAAGTTCGTGCACTACGGCCCGCGCACGCTGATCCTCAACAACCTCGAGTTCGACCACGCCGACATTTTCCCGGACCTCGCCGCGATCGAGCGGCAGTTCCATCATCTCGTTCGCACCGTGCCCAGGTCCGGGCACATCGTCGCCAACGGCCGCGACGAGGCGATTGCGCGCGTGCTGGCGCAGGGCTGCTGGAGCGAGGTCGAGCGCTTCGACGAGTCCAGCCTCGGCGAATTCGCCTCGCCGCTGCAGGGCCGGCACAACAAGCTCAACGCGATCGCGGCCATCGCAGCGGCGCGCCACGCCGGCGTCGAGCGCGCGACCGCGCTCGCGGGGCTGGCGCGGTTCGTCAGCGTCAAACGCCGGCTCGAACTGGTCGGCGAGGCGCGCGGCGTCAAGGTTTACGATGACTTCGCGCATCACCCGACCGCGATCGAGGTCACGATCGATGCGCTGCGCGCGCAGGGCGGCGGCCCCCGATTGGGCCGTGTCCTGGCGGTGCTCGAGCCCCGTTCCAACACGATGCGCATGGGCTCGATCGCGCAGGCGCTCGCCGGCAGCCTCAGTGGTGCCGACCACACTTTCGTTTACGCGCGACCCGACCTGAAGTGGGACGCCCAGGCCGTGCTCGGCAGCCTCGGCAACAGGCTGACGGTGCGTGACACCATCGACACACTGGTCGACGACATCGCCTCGGCCGCGCGCGCCGGCGACCGCGTGCTGGTCATGAGCAATGGCGATTTCGGCGGCATCCACGCCAAGCTCGTCACCGCACTGGGGAAGGCCCCCTTCGATAAGCCCGCTACGCGAGCTACTCAGGACAGGCATGACTGACGCCGCGGCGCGCTTCGAATTACCTGACGCCGCGGTGCTTGAGCCCTGGGTGCGGCGCGCGCTCGATGCTGCCGCGAAGGGCGGCGCGACGCAGGCCGAGGCTACCGTTTCGGTTTCGCGCGGCCTGTCGCTGAGCGTCCGCAAGGGTGACGTCGAATCGGTGGAGTTTCACCACGATCGCGACCTTGGGCTTACGGTGTATTTCGGCCAGCGCTCAGGCTCAGCGAGCACGGCCGACCTTTCCGAGCGCGGCCTCGCCGAGGCGGTCGCCGCCGCGTGCGCCATCGCCAAGGCCAGCGGCGAGGATCCGTGCAGCGGACTGGCCGACGCGAACCGCATGGCGCAGGGCCCGTTCCCGGACCTCGACCTCGACCATCCCTGGGCCGTCACCACCGACGAGGCCATCGACCTTGCGCGCCAGTGCGAGGCCGCGGCGCTCGCGGTGAAGGGCGTGACGCAAAGCGAGGGCGCCAGCCTGCACAGCTCGCGCGGCATCGAACTTTACGCCAACACGCACGGCTTCCTCGGCGCGCGTACCGGCGCGAACCATTACGTGTCCTGCGCCGCGATCGCCGGCGAGGGCGAGACCATGCAGCGCGACGACTGGTACACGTCGGCTCGGCATCCGGGCGACCTCGAGGCGCCGGCCGCCGTGGGTCGCCGCGCCGGCGAGCGCGCGATCGCGCGCGTCGGCGCCAAGGCCATCACCACGCGCAAGGCGCCCGTGCTTTACGTGCCTGACCTCGCGCGCAGCCTGTTCGGCCATTTCCTCGGCGCCATCTCCGGCGGCAGTTTGTATCGCAAGGCGAGCTTCCTGCTCGATCGCGAAAACACGCCGGTGTTCGCGCCGGGCGTGCGGCTCACGCAGCACCCGTTCATCAAGCGCGGCTCGGGCAGCGCGTCGTACGACCAGGAAGGCGTCGCCACGTTCAATCGCGTGATGGTCGATGACGGCGTGCTCAAGGGCTACGTGCTTGGCAGCTACTCGGCGCGCAAGCTCGGGCGCGAGACCACCGGCAATGCCGGCGGCGTGTACAACCTCGTGGTCGAGCCAGGCACGCGTTCGTTCGAGGAACTGCTCGCGCTGATGGGGGAGGGCCTCGTCGTGACCGAGCTGATGGGTCAGGGCGTGAGCACGGTGACCGGCGACTACTCGCGCGGTGCCGCCGGCTTCTGGGTCGCGAACGGCCGCATCGCGCAGCCGGTGCAGGAAGTCACGATCGCCGGCAACCTCGACGAGATGTTCCGCAGCATCAAGGCGATCGGCGCCGACGTCGATACGCGCGGTTCGATTAGAACGGGCTCGGTGCTGATCGAGCCGATGACCATCGCGGGCAAGTAGGAGCGCCGCTCCTACAACAGGATCAAGGACCCCAATCCGAGTAGCGCGAAGAACCCGCCGACATCGGTGAACGTCGTCAGGATCACCGAGCCCGCCAGTGCCGGATCCACGCCGATTTTCTTCAGGAACAACGGCAGGTAAACGCCGGACAGGCAGCCGTTGAGCTGGTTCAGCAGCAACGCCACCGCGATGACCATCGCCAGGCCCCAGTTGTTGAACCACCACAGGGTGACCAGGCCGACCACGAGCGCCCACAGCACGCCGTTGATTAGCGCGACCTGGATCTCCTTCTTGAGCAGTGCGCTGATGTTGGCCGAACCGATCTGGCCCAGCGCGAGGCTGCGGATCATCAGCGTCAGCACCTGGCTGCCACCGATGCCGCCCATGCTCGCCACGATCGGCATCAGCACGGCGAGCGCCACGACCTGCTCGATGGCCGCCTCGAACATGCCGACGACCCACGACGCCATGAACGCCGTCGCGAGGTTGATGCCGAGCCACACCGCGCGCCGCCGCGCCGCCTGCGACACCGGCGCAAAGATGTCCTCGTCCTGCTGGAGGCCGGCCATGCTCATGAGCCGGTGCTCGGACTCGTGGCGAATCACGTCGACCACATCGTCGATCGTGATGCGGCCGACCAGGTGGTTGTGCTCGTCCACGACCGGCGCGGAGATCAGGTCCAGGTTCTCGAAGCGTTGCGCCACTTCGCTGGAGGGCTGCGTCACCCGCAGCGGATCGGCGCGGTCCATCACCGTGCTGACCAGCATCTCGGGTTCGCGCGTCAGCACCTTGGCCAGCGGCAGCGAGCCGAGGTAGCGGTTATAGCGATCGACCACGAACATCATGTCGGTGGTGGCCCACAGCCGGCCGCGCATGCGCAGGTAGCGCGTGACCACGTCGAGCGTCACGTCGGGACGCACGGTCACGATGTCGGGGCTCATCAGGCCGCCGGCCGTATCGGGCTCGTAGGCGAGCACCTGTTCGAGGCGATCGCGATCCCGAGTGTCCATGGCCCGCAGCACCTGCTGCGTCACGGTCTCCGGCAGGTTCTCGACGAAGTCGGCGAGGTCGTCGATCGGCAGGCCCTTGGCTGCGGCGACGAGGTCGGCGACGTCCATGTGCTGGACCAGGTCCTCGCGCACGCCCTCGGTCAGGTGCAGCAGCACTTCGCCGCGGTCGTCGGTATCGACCATGTTCCAGATCACCGCGCGCTCGCTGCGCGGCAGCGACTCGACCAGCAGCGCGATCTCGGCGGGATGCAGCGAGTGCAGCGAGCGCTTGACGCTCAGGGCGCGGCCGCCTTCGAGCGCAGCGTGGATGCGCTGCAGTTGCTCGGACGCGGTTTCGCTCTCGGCGTGGTCCGTCATGGTCGCTGGCGGTGGTGACGCTGAACGCTAGCGTGAAACCGCAGCGGCGTCCACGCGCCGCGGCGCGCTGCTAGAGTGAGCCAACGCCGAGGAGGGCCCGGGGAGGTCCGCAAAATGCCGCAACAGACGGTACGTTTCGAGCAGTTCTTTGCCGCTCCGCGCGAGCGCGTGTTCGCGTGGTTCGCCGACCACGAGCAGTTTGGGCTCATCTGGCCGGGCCGCACGCGTCGCATCCAGGAAAGCGCCGATCCGCGCGAGCCCAACGGCTTGGGCTCGGTGCGCGAGGTGGCGACCGCGGGCATGGCCCTGGAAGAAACCATCACGGGCTTCGAGCCACCGTCGTGCATCGAGTACCAGGTCACGCGTGGCGGGCCGGTCAAGAATCATCGCGGCTTGCTCAACTTCACCGCGGTCGACGGCGGCACCAAGCTCGACTACACCATCGAGTTCGACCCGAAGATCCCGTTCACCGGTGGCTTGATCGCCTCGGTCGTGTGCACGTCCTGGCACCGTGGCGTGCAGCGCGCCATCGAGGGCCTCGCGCGGCAGGGCTGATGCGGGTCGTCAGCCACACCTGCTCCAACACCGAGATCGTCTGCGCGCTGGGTGAGCAGCGCCGCCTGGTCGGTGTCGACACCGACTCGGACTTCCCCCCGCAAATCGTCGAGCCGCTCGCGAAGCTCGGCCGCGACCTCGAACTCGATATCACGGCAACCGCAGCGCTGAAGCCGGACCTGGTGCTGACCTCGCTGACCGTTCCCGGCCACGAGCGCATCGTCGAAGCGCTCAAGGCCACCGGGCTGCCGGTGCTTGTGATCGACCCGATCGGGCTCGACGGCGTCTACGACTCGATCATGCAAATTGCGGAGGCGCTCGGCGTGCTGAACAAAGGCCGCGCGCTGGCGGCACGCATGCAGGCGCAGATGCCGCCGATCGAGCCGCGCGGCGCGCGACCGAAGATCCTCGTCGAGTGGTGGCCCAAGCCGGTGATTGCGCCAGCGCGCCTGTCGTGGATAAATCAACTCGTGCGCCTCGCAGGCGGCGTGAATCCATTCGAGTCGCGCGAAGGCAAGAGCGCCGAGATTTCCGACGCCGACGCCATCGCAGCGGCCCCGGACGCGATCGTGATGTCCTGGTGTGGCGTGAAGGAAGAGAAGTACCGGCCCGACGTCGTCGCCCGCCGGCCCGGCTGGTCGGAGGTGCCCGCAGTGAAGCAGCGCCGCATCGTGCCGATCACCGAGGCATTTCTCGGTCGCCCCGGCCCGCGCCTCGTCGAAGGCTACGCCGCGCTAGCCAAAATCATGGGGTCAGAGTCGTTCTCGGAACCGGCTGATTAATAACGGTCAAAACGGCTATTTTTTGCGTGGAGGTCTAAGTACGATCCCGCGCGCTCGCCGCGTGCGCCTGCAACCCCTCCGCCTCGGCCAGCGTGCTGGCGATCGCCGCAAGCTTCTTCGCACCCTCCGGCGTGCAGCCGATCAGGCTCGTGCGTTTCTGGAACTCGTAGACGCCCAGCGGATTGGCATAACGCGCCGCGCGCGACGTCGGCAGCACATGGTTGGGCCCGGCGCAGTAGTCGCCGAGCGCCTCGGGCGTGTGGCGGCCGAGGAACACAGCGCCGGCGTTGCTCACCGACTTGAGCAGCGTATCGGGCTGCGCCACCGACAATTCGAGGTGCTCGGGCGCGATGCGGTTCGAAACCTGCACGGCCTCGGTCAGCGACTTCACATGGATCAGCGCGCCGCGGCGCTTGAGCGACTCCGCGATGATGCGCCGCCGCGGCAGCGCCTTCACGCGCTCCTGCATGGCGGCCGCGACCTTGTCGAGGAACTCGCCGTCGGGTGACAACAGGATCGACTGGGCATCCTCGTCATGCTCCGCCTGCGAGAACAGGTCCATCGCAATCCAGCCGGGATCGGTCTGGCCGTCGCAGATCACGACGATTTCGGAAGGCCCGGCGATCGAGTCGATGCCGACCTGCCCGAACACCAGGCGTTTCGCGGCCGCGACATAGGCATTGCCCGGCCCGACGATCTTGTCGACCGCGGGGACGCTGGCGGTGCCGTACGCCATCGCTGCGATGGCCTGCGCGCCGCCCACCGCGAACACGCGGTCGACGCCCGCCAGGTGCGCGGCCGCCAGCACCAGCGGATTGCGCTCGCCGCGCGGCGTCGGCACGCACATGATGATCTCGCGCACGCCCGCGACCTTGGCCGGGATCGCGTTCATCAGCACGCTCGACGGATACGCCGCCTTGCCGCCCGGCACGTACAGGCCGGCGCGATCCAGCGGCGTCACGCGCTGGCCGAGCTTGTTGCCGAACTCGTCGTCGAAGCTGAAGTCGGCCAGCTTCTGTTTCTCCGCATAGGCGCGAATGCGCGCCGCAGCCGCCTCGAGTGCACCGCGCAGCTCGGTCGGCAGCGATCGCCACGCGCCGGAGCGGCTCTCCGGACCGATCTCGAGCTCCTTGACGTTGCGAGCCGTGTGCCTGTCGAAGCGGTCGGTGTACTCGAGCAGCGCCGCGTCACCACGCTTGCGCACGTCGTCGACGATCTGCGCGACGCTCGTCGCCACCTCGGGATTGGACTCCGGCGCCCTGTCCAGCAGCGCGCCGAGCGCAGCGTCGAAACCGGCGTCACGCGTGTCGAGGCGGCGCAGCTCCAGCGGCGGTGCGCGGTCGCGATGCTTATCGCGGCCCTTGTCGCGGCGGCTCATGCCAGTGCCGCGAAGCGCGCAAGCCAGCGGCGGATCGCGGCGTGCTTCATCTTCATGGCGGCCTTGTTGACGACCAGCCGCGCGCTGATCTGTGCGATGGTCTCGACCTCGACCAGCCCGTTGGCGCGCAGCGTGTTGCCCGTGTCGACGAGATCGACGATGGCGTCGGCGAGGCCCACGAGCGGCGCGAGCTCCATCGAGCCGTACAACTTGATGATCTCGACCTGCTCGCCACGTGCCGCAAAGTGACGCCGGGTGATGCCGGGATACTTGGTGGCGATGCGCATCCGGCCGCGCGCGCGCTTGCGCGTCTTCGGCGCTGCAACGACGAGCCGGCACTTGCCGAAGCCGAGGTCCAGCGGTTCGTACAGCGCCTCACCGCCGTGCTCCATCAGCACGTCCTTGCCGACGATGCCAAAGTCCGCCGCGCCGTGCTCCACGTAAGTCGGCACATCGGCTGGGCGGATCACCAGCAACTGAACGTCGGGATCTCGCGAAGGCAGGCGCAGGCGCCGGGCGTCGAGGCCTTCGGCGGGCGCGAGCCCGAGCTGGGCCAGCAGCGGGGCGCTGTCTTCCAGCAG
Organism: Verrucomicrobiia bacterium; assembly: GCA_035526825.1. Classification (GTDB taxonomy): domain Bacteria; phylum Pseudomonadota; class Gammaproteobacteria; order Nevskiales; family Nevskiaceae; genus JACPFV01. Next base: position 13,088 of record DATLBT010000040.1, read on the forward strand.
CCGGCCTTTCGAGAGGGCGAGCGTGAGCCTGGATTTCATGGCACTACTCACTTCGAAACCCTGCGGATCTTCGCCCCGAGCTGCTTCAGTTTTTCTTCGATGTGCTCGTAGCCGCGGTCGATATGGTAGATGCGATCGACGCGCGTCTCGCCATCAGCCACCAGCGCCGCCAGCACCAGCGAGGCCGAGGCCCGCAGGTCGGTGGCCATCACCGGCGCGGCCATGAGCCGTTCCTGGCCGGTGACGATCGCGGTGTGACCGGTGATCTGGATGTCGGCGCCGAGGCGCAACAACTCCTGCGCGTGCATGAAGCGATTCTCGAAGATGGTCTCGACGATGGTTGCGCTGCCTTCGGCGATGCAGTCCAGCGCCATGAATTGCGCCTGCATGTCGGTCGGGAATCCCGGATGCGGCTGCGTGTGGATGTCGACCGACTTCGGTCGGCGCCCCCGCATGTCTAGCTCGATCCAGCCCTCGCCGGTGGTCACCTTCGCGCCGGCGGCCTGCAGCTTGTCGAGCACGGCGTCGAGCAGGTGCGCATCGGTGTCGCGGATGCGGATCTTGCCCCGCGTCATCGCCGCCGCCACGAGGTAAGTGCCGGTCTCGATGCGGTCCGGCAGCACGCGGTGGCTCGCGGCGTGCAGCTTGCCGACGCCCTGCACGGTGATGGTCGATGAGCCCGCACCGCGGATTTGTGCGCCCATCGCCACGAGGCAGCGTGCGAGGTCGACCACTTCCGGCTCGCGCGCGCTGTTCTCGAGCACGGTTTCACCGTCGGCGAGGCAGGCCGCCATCATCAGGTTCTCGGTGCCGGTGACCGTCACCGTGTCCATGACGATGCGCGCACCCTTGAGCTTGCCGGCCTGGGCGTGAATGAAGCCACCCTCCACCCGGATCTCCGCTCCCATCCGCTCGAGGCCCATCAAGTGCTGGTCCACCGGCCGCGCACCGATTGCGCAGCCGCCCGGCAGCGACACATGCGCCTGGCCGTGCTTGGCCACCAGCGGCCCGAGGACCAGGATCGACGCGCGCATGGTCTTGACCAGCTCGTACGACGCCTTGAAGTCGTGGACCTTCTTCGCGTCGACCACCAGCGAGTCGCGCTCGGAGATCGTGACGTCCGCGCCCATCTGGCGCAGCAGCCGATTGCAGGTGGCGACGTCCTCGAGGTGCGGGACGTTGGTCACCGTCAGCGGCTCATCTGACAGAAGGGCTGCGCACAGGATCGGCAGCGTGGCGTTCTTTGCGCCGGAAGCGCGGATCTCGCCGTCGAGCCGCGTGCCGCCCTCGATCATCAGCTTGTCCATGAAAAATTACCTCGTCGGAGCCCGGGTCGTCAGCTGCAAAGCGTGAATCTCGCGCCCCATGCGCTCGCCGAGCGTGGCGTAGACCATGCGGTGCATCTGCACCAGCGACTTGCCGGTGAATTGCGCTGACACGATCTCGGCTTCGAAGTGCTGGCCGTCGTCGCCGGTCACGGTGACCTGCGAGTCCGGCAGGCCGGCCTCGATGAGCTTGCGGATGTCGTCCTTCGTGATCATGTTCCGGTCGGGTTCGGGTCAGGTTCGGATCAGGGCCGCAGCTTGTAGCCGGTGGCGAGCATGCGCAGGCAGGTCGCGCTCAACACGACAAACAGGCCGCCGGTCGACGCGAAGCACAGCCACACCGGCGCATCGCCCACGCCGAGGAAGGCGTGGCGGAAGCCATCGATCATGTAGAAGAACGGGTTGAAGCGCGAGAGGTTCGACCAGAAGTCCGGCAGCGAGTGGATCGAGTAGAACACGCCCGAAAGGAACGACGCCGGCAGGATCAGAAAGTTCTGGAACGAGGCCAGGTGGTCGAACTTGCTGGCAACGATGCCGGCGATGATGCCGACCACCGCGAGGCTGCCGCCGGCCAGCAGGAACATGCCAACCAGTTGCAGGAACGAGTGGATCGGCAAGTGCACGAACGGCCAGGTCGCGCAGTACAGCGCCAGCGACACGAGCCCCGCGCGCAGCAGGCTGGCCGCGAGATAGCCGGCGAACAATTCCCACGCCGCGAGCGGCGCCATCAGCACGAACACGAGGTTGCCCATGATCTTGCTCTGCGTCAGCGACGACGAGGCGTTGGCGAACGAGTTCTGGATCACGCTCATCATGATCAGGCCCGGAATCAGGAACTGCATGTAGCTGACGCCGGGATAGACCTCGACACGGCCTTCCATGACCTGGCCGAACACCAGCAAATAGAGCAGGGCGGTCATGACCGGCGCGGTGACGGTCTGGCCGAGCACACTCCAGAAGCGCTTGACCTCCTTGAGGGTGAAGGCGCGCAGGCCTTCTGCGTTCATGTCCATTGACGCGATCCCTCGCTACGCTCGGGATGACACTGAGCGTGTCATTTCCATGAAGATGTCCTCGAGTTTGGGCTCGCGGGTGTGCACGTCATCCACGCGCGCGCCGTGCGCGCGCAGCGTGTCGAGCACTTCGCCGATGGGGTGATTGGCGCGCTCGAGCTTCAACTCGACCTCGCCATCCTTCTCGCTGACGACCAGCCGCCGCAGGGCGTCGGGCAGCGCCGCGCCCGAGAGCTTCACGCGCAGGAATCGGAACGGGTGGCGGTCGAGCAGCTGGCGCGTGCCCTCGACGATCTTCACCGCGCCCTTGTCGATGATGGCGACGCGCTCGCACAGATCCTCGGCTTCCTCGAGATAGTGCGTGGTGAGGACGATGGTGTGGCCCTGCGCGTGCAGCTCGCGCGTGAATTCCCACAGCGTGCGGCGCAGGTCGACGTCGACGCCGGCGGTCGGCTCATCGAGGATCACCACCGGCGGCTTGTGCACCAGCGCCTGCGCGATCAGCACGCGGCGCTTCTGGCCGCCGGACAGCGTGCGCATCGCAGCGAAGCGCTTGGGCCCGAGCTCGAGCCGTTCGATCAGCTGGTCGATCCACGGCCACGCGGCCTTGCCCGCGCCGTAGTAGCCGGCCTGCAGGCGCAGCATGTCGATGATGTTGAAGAACGGGTCGAACACCAGCTCCTGCGGTACGACGCCGAGGCTCTGGCGCGCGCGGCGGAAGTCGCGCACGGTGTCGTGGCCCAAAACGGCGACTTCGCCGGCGCTAGCGCGCACCAGCCCGGCAATGATGTTGATCAGGGTCGACTTGCCCGCGCCGTTGGGTCCGAGTAATCCGAAAAACTCGCGGCGCCGTATGGTGAGGTCGATGCCGCGCAGCGCGGTCGTATCACCGTACTGTTTCTGGACGCCGGTGATGGCGACGGCGGGGCTGGATTCCATGGGGCGCGGATTATAGAGGAGGGGCCGATGAAGACCGCGGTGGTGTGGTTCCGGCGCGACCTGCGCCTGCACCACAACCCGGCGCTGACTGCCGCCGCGCGCGCGGCCGATCGGGTGGTCCCGGTGTTCGTCTGGGCGCCGCACGAGGAGGCGCCGTGGGCGCCCGGCGCGGCCTCCCGTTGGTGGCTGCACCACTCGCTGGCGGCGCTGGGGCGGTCGCTCGACCGGCTCGGCGCGCCGTTGGTGATCCGCGCCGGCGAAAGTGCCACCGTACTGTCGCAGCTGGCGCGGCAAACCGGCGCCGATACGGTGTACTGGAACCGGCTGTATGAGCCGGCGGTCCGGGCGCGCGATCGCGTGGTGGAGGACGCGTTGCAGCGCGTTGGCATCGGCGTCGAGACCTTCAACGCCGCGCTGCTGGTTGAGCCGCACACGATGGCCAACGCGCAAGGCGAGCCGTATCGCATGTTCACCCCGTTCTGGCGCGCCGCCGGCCAGCGCATCTGGGAGCAGGAGCCGGAAGCCGCGCCGCGCAAGCTGTTGGCGGCCGCTGCATCCAGCGACGGTCTAGATTCGCTCGGCCTGCTGCCAAAAATCCGCTGGGATCGCGTGATGGAGGCGACCTGGCGGCCCGGCGAGGCCGGCGCGCTGGCGACGCTCGACACTTTTTGCGACGAAGCGTTGAGCGGCTATGCGCGCCAGCGCGACTTTCCCGGCGAGCGCGGAACCTCGCGCCTTTCGCCGCACCTCCACTTCGGCGAGATCGCGCCGGTGCAGATCGTCGCGCGGCTCGCCGCGCTGCAGGCGCGTGGCGTGGGTGGTGCGGGGGCGGAGACTTTCCTCAAGGAATTGGGATGGCGCGAATTCGCGCACTACTTGCTGTGGCATTTTCCGCACACGGCGGAGGCGCCGCTCGACGCGCGCTTCGAAAAATTCCCGTGGCGTAAACCCGCGCCGGGCGAGCTCCGCGCGTGGCAGCGCGGACGCACCGGGCTGCCGATCGTCGACGCCGGGTTGCGCGAGCTGTGGGCCACGGGCTGGATGCACAACCGTGTGCGGATGGTCGTCGCTTCGCTGCTGACCAAGAACCTGCTGCTGCCGTGGCAGGAGGGCGCGCGCTGGTACTGGGACACGCTGGTGGATGCGGACCTCGCCAACAACACGCTGGGTTGGCAGTGGACCGCAGGCTGTGGCGCCGATGCCGCGCCGTTCTTCCGCATCTTCAACCCGGTCCTGCAGTCGAAAAAGTTCGACCCGCGCGGCGCCTACCTGCGCCGCTGGCTGCCGGAATTGAATGACCTGCCCGACGAGGCCCTGCACCAGCCCCGGCCCGGCGCGATCATCGACCTGGCCGCGAGTCGCGCGCGGGCGCTCGAAGCCTTCAGCAAAATCAAGAACTAAGGAGATCGACTCTGACCCCCGCTGTTATCATTTGGGGATGGATGCCGCAAAGCTGAAGAAGATGGGTCGCAAGGCGCTCGAGATCGAGCGCGCGGGGCTCGACCAGTTGCTTGCGCGCATCGACGACGATTTCGCGCGCGCCTGCCAGATCTTGCTTGCGTGCCAGGGGCGCATCGTCGTCACCGGCATGGGCAAGAGCGGGCACATCGGCGGCAAGATCGCGGCGACGCTCGCCTCGACCGGCGCGCCGGCGTTTTTCGTGCATCCGGGCGAGGCTTCGCACGGCGACCTCGGCATGATCACGCGCCAGGACGTCGTGCTGGCACTCTCGTACTCCGGCGAGACGCCGGAGATCCTCGCGATCGTGCCGCTGATCAAGCGCCTCGGCGTGCCGCTGGTCTCGATGACCGGCAAGCCCGGCTCGACGCTGGCGCGCGGCGCCAACGTGCACATCGACGTCTCGGTGGCGCAGGAGGCCTGCCCGCTGAACCTGGCGCCGACCGCGAGTACGACGGCGACGCTGGCGATGGGCGACGCGCTGGCCGTGGCGATGCTGGAGGCGCGCGGTTTCACCGAAGCCGACTTCGCGATGACGCACCCGGGCGGGGCACTCGGCAAGCGCCTGCTGCTGAAGATCCACGACATCATGCACACCGGCGCGCGCGTGCCGAAGGTCACTGCCGAGGTGCCGCTGACGAAGGCGCTCGAGGAAATGAGCGGCAAGGGCTTCGGCCTCACCGCCGTGGTCGACGGCGCCGGCAAGGTGGTTGGCGTCTACACCGACGGCGACCTGCGCCGCACGCTCGACCACGGCATGGTTGACGTGCGCAAGGTCACGGTCGGTGACGTCATGACGCGTGGCGGCAAGCACGCGCGCTCCGACCAGCTTGCGGCCGAGGCGGTGAACCTCATGGAGAAGCACAAGATCACGGCGCTGCTCGTCACCGACGAGGCCAACAGCCTGGTCGGCGTGCTGCACATGCACGACTTGCTGCGCGCGGGGGTGTACTGATGACCGTGCTGTCCCCGGCAGCGCTGCGCAAGCGCGCCGCGCGCATCCGCTGCCTGTTCCTCGACATCGACGGCGTGCTGACCGACGGCAAGCTCTACCTCGGCCCCAACGGTGAGGAGACCAAGACCAACTACGTGCGCGATGGCCTGGGCATCAAGCTGCTGCTGAAGGCCGGCGTCCAGGTTGCCGTGATCAGCGGGCGGCCCTCGCCGGCAATGCGCAAGCGGCTCGAGTACCTCGGCGTGACCGAGGTCGTGCTCGACAACGACGACAAGCTGCCGGTTTACGAACAAATCCGCGACCGGCTCGGTCTGAAGAACGAGCAATGCGCGGTGATGGGTGACGACCTGCCCGATGTGCCGGTGATGAAGCGGACCGCGCTGGCTTTCACCGTTGCCGACGCGCACCCGACCGCGCGCAAGGTCGCGCATTGGGTGAGCCATTACCCGGGCGGCATGGGCGCCGTGCGCGAGGCCTGCGACCTGATCCTCGCCGCGCAGGGCAAATGACGCGCGCGCTGCTCACCGTCGGCGTGCCCGCGGCGCTGGCCCTGGGCGCAACGTTCCTGTCCTGGCGCAGCCTGCAGGCGCCCGTTCCCGAAGCGGTGGCGCCGGCCGCCGAGGCACCACGCTATGCCGTCACCGGGGCGCAATGGCTGCGCCTCGGTCCTGGCGGGCAGCCCGAGTTTCGCGCCTCGGCCGCCTCGATCGACTACTTCGCCGATGGCTCCGCCAAGCTGCGCACCATCCGGCTCGATGCGCTCGGCGGATACGACTCGCCGTGGCGCATCGAGGCGCCCGCCGGGGAGGCGCCGCCGAACACGCGCAAGCTGCAACTCACCGGCGGCGTGCACGGGCAGGGCCAGCACAGCAGCGGCACGCCGATCAATTTCACCACCGAGCGGCTGTGGGTCGACCTGCTGCGCCGTGAGTTGCACACCGAGGCGCGCGTTACGCTGCAGACCGAGGCGCGTTCGGCCACCGCGCGCGGGCTGCGCGCCGACTTCGACGGCGAGCGCGTGCAGCTCCTGAATGACGTCCAGGTGGACTATGCGCCGGAGGGTTGAAGCGCGAGCGTGGGTGATCGCACTCGCGCTGCTCGCCACCGCTGCGCTCGCCCGAGGCGCGCCGCCGGTTGCGCCGGCGCCCAAGCCTGCGACACCGCAAGGGCAACTGCGCGGACCGATCAAGATCACCGCCGAGCGCGCAGACCTGGAGCAACGCGAGGTGGCTCTCTATCGCGGCAACGTGCGCCTGACTTCAGCAGAGATGGAACTGACCGGGGACCGGCTCGAGTTGCGCCAGCCGGTGAAAGGCCAGTTCACGGCGCGCCTGACGGGCAAGCCCGCGCGGCTGAAGCACAAGGCCGTCGCCGACGCCCCGGCTGTGGCAGCGAGCGCCTCGCAGATCGATTACGACACGCGCAGCGCCATGGTCGAAATGACCGGCGGCGCCAGCATCGACCGCGCCGGCGACCTCGTCAGCAGCGAGACCATCCGCTACAACGCCGCCGCGCGGCGCATCAGCGCGTCCGGTGCCAACGGCCGGCCTGTGCAGATCGTCATCCAGCCCCCGGCCAACCCGCCTGCGAGCAAATAAGCATAATTGCGCTCCATGTCCGCGACGCTTTCCGCCCACAACCTCGTCAAGCATTACAAGAAGCGCACGGTCGTCCGCGATGTGTCGCTGACGGTGCGCGCCGGCGAAATCGTCGGCCTGCTCGGGCCGAACGGCGCCGGCAAGACCACGTCGTTCTACATGATGGTGGGACTGGTCCAGCCCGACGAGGGTCGCATCGAAGTGGACGGTCGTGACGTCACCCGCGAGCCGATGCATGCGCGCGCCCGCCTCGGCGTCGGTTACCTGCCGCAGGAAGCCTCGGTGTTCCGGCGCATGTCGGTGGCCGACAACATCATGGCGATCCTGGAGACGCGCAAGCTCTCGGCGGCCCAACGCAAGGAAGAACTCGAGCGACTGCTGGCCGAGCTTCACATCGGCCACATCCGCGATGGCCTCGGCCTGTCGCTGTCCGGCGGCGAGCGCCGGCGCGCCGAGATCGCGCGCGCGCTGGCGGCCGAGCCGCGCTTCATCCTGCTCGACGAGCCGTTCGCCGGCGTCGACCCGATCGCGGTCAAGGACATCCACAACATCATCACGCACCTCAGCGGTCGCGGCATCGGCGTGCTGGTGACGGACCACAACGTGCGCGAGATGCTGCGCATCTGCGCGCGCGCCTACATCCTCGCCGAAGGCAAGGTCATCGCCGAGGGCACGCCAGACGCGCTCGAGTCCGACGAAACGGTGCGCCGCGTCTACCTGGGCGAAGATTTCCGGCGTTAGCGTGCGACACCACGAGGGAACCCAATGAAGACAAGCCTGATTGCCGCGGCATTCGCCGCCTTGCTGGCGGGGTGCGGCAGCACGCCCCAGACCGTGATCGAGGCAGACACGGTCATTGCCGGGCGCTCTTACCGCAACCAGGCCGTGAGCCTGGGCCGCGTGAAGCTGCGCGTGGCGTTGCTGCCGCAGGCGCCGGTGGCCGATGGGGAGCCCGCGCCGGTGGAAATCATGGTCGGCTTCGCCACCAGCGGAGAGCCCCTGAGCGTGGTGGCGGCCGGTGGCTCGCTGGTGGCGAAAAAGGATGGCGCGCGCGGCGAACTCGTGGGGCGCCAGCAGGCGCGCGGCACCGGGCTCGAGTGCGTCGCGGAAAACCAGGCAGAACTGGGCCTGGAGTACTGGTTCAACGGCAAGGTGCAGCGCGACTCATGGCGGTGCGTGGTGCTGCGCTTCACGCTGGCGGGCCACCGGCCTGGCGACCCGCTGGAATTGCAATTCGAACCGATCAATGTCGGCGGCGAGCTGCAGCGCCTGCTGCCGGTCACCTTCGCGTATCGCACAGAGCAGCTGGAAGCTGAATAAGTTCTCAGTTGGCGAAAAAATTTCGTTGAATTGGCCCCGCGGCGCGGGCGTACACTAGGATCGTGCAACACCCCCCGCGTCGATGAAACAGTCACTCCACATGAGGGTCGGCCAGACCCTCGCCATGACCCCCGCGTTGCAGCAGGCGATCAAGCTGCTGCAGCTATCGAGCCTCGACCTCCAGCAGGAGATCCGGCAGGCCGTCGAATCGAACCTGATGCTGGAGTTCGACGAGGACGAGGGCGTCGGTCCCAGCATCGAGGAGGCGGTCGGCGGCGCGACCCAGGAGCCGGCGCCGACGGTCGAAGGTGTGGTCGCCGACAGCGCCGAGGTCGCCCCCGAGGTGGCCGCCGAGGAAACCCCGGTCGACATCGAGTGGGAGGAATCCTACGAGGCCGCCTCGAGCGGCAAGTCCGCGCAGGACGAAGAAGAGCTTTACGACTATCGGCAGGCCAACCTCACGACCGGCACGACCCTGCGCGAGCACCTGCTGTGGCAGGCCGGGCTGGCGCCGTTCGACGAGACGGGCGGCGAAATCGCCGCTCACCTGATCGACGCGATCAACGACGACGGCTACCTCGAGGATTGGCCCGGCCTGTGCCTGCGGCTCAAGCCGCAGCTCAACGTCGACCAGGGCGCACTCGACCGCGTGCTCAAGCAGGTGCAGGACTTCGATCCACCCGGCGTCGCGGCGCGCGACCTCGCCGAGTGCCTGCGCCTGCAACTGCTGCAATTCCCGGACGTGCCGGAGCGCACCCACGCGCTGGCAATCGTCGAGCACCACATGCCGCAGCTGGCGAAGCACGATGAGGCGGCGTTGCAGCAGGCGCTGGGCCTCGACGCCGAGGGCCTGCACCCGGTGCTTGCGCTGATCCAGTCGCTGCAGCCGCACCCGGGCCGACCCTACCAGGCGCACGAGTCCAACTACGTCGCGCCCGACGTGTTCGTGGTGAAGTCGCAAGGGCGGTGGAAGGTTTCGCTGAACCCGGACATCGCACCGAAGGTGCGGCTCAACTCCCAGTACCTGAGCCTGGTGCGCCGCGCCGATTCCAGCAAGGACCAGCAGACGCTGAAACAGCACCTGACGGAAGCGCGCTATTTCCTGAGCAGCCTGGAATCCCGCAACGATACGCTGCTGCGCGTGGCGCAGTCCATAGTTGAAGAGCAGCGGGCTTTTCTGGACTATGGGGACGAGGCGATGCGGCCACTGGTGCTGCGCGACATCGCCGACCGGCTCGGCATCCACGAGTCAACGGTATCCAGGGCGACGGCCAACAAATACATGCTCACCCCGCGCGGCCTTTACGAGCTCAAGTTTTTTTTCTCGAGCCACGTGACGACCGTGCAGGGCGGCACCTGCTCGGCCACCGCGATCCAGGCCATGATCAAGCGGCTGGTCACCGGCGAGCCGCCGGACCAGCCCCTGTCCGATTCCACGCTCGCCGACCTGCTGCTGAAAGACGGCATCCAGGTGGCGCGGCGCACCGTGGCCAAGTATCGCGAGGCGCTCGGCATTCCGCCGTCGCATGAGCGCCGCGCGGCCTAGCCACCGAACATTTTTCCGGCCCCGGCGAAGGCCGGGGCCCTACAGCGAGGAGTCCCTCGGATGAACGTGAATATCGCTGGTCAGCATCTCTCCCTCACCCCGGCCCTGCGGACCTACGTGTCCGAAAAGCTCAGCCGGCTCGAACGACATTTCGGGCAGCTGATCGGCGCCAACGTGATCCTTTCGGTCGAGAAGACCCGGCACAAGGCCGAGGCCACCATCCATACGCGCGGCGCCAACCTGCACGCCGAGGCGATCGACAACGACATGTATGCCGCCATCGACTCGTTGGCGGACAAGCTCGACAGTCAGACCCGCAAGTTCAAGGAAAAGACCAAGGATCACCACGCCAAGGAAGTGCACAAGGGCCAGCCGAGCTGAACAGCCCGCTACCGCGCGCGGCCTGACTCGGCTTACGATTCAGGCCGCGCTATCTTTAAAGGAACAAGGACGACAATGAAGCTGACTGCCATTCTCACCGCCGAGCGGGTCGCGACCGAGGTCACGGTCACCAGCAAGAAGAAGGCGCTGGAGGAACTCAGCAAGCTGCTCGCCAAGGGCACCGACAAGCTGTCGTCCACAGACATCTTCAACGGGCTCACCGCGCGCGAGAAGCTCGGCTCGACCGGGCTTGGGCATGGCGTCGCCATCCCGCATGGCCGCATGTCCGGCATCACCAATAGCGTGGGTGCCTTCATCCGGTTGAAGCATCCCGTCGACTATGACGCCCACGATGGCCAGCCGGTCGACCTCGTATTCGGACTCGTCGTGCCGGTGGCCGCGACCGAGGAGCATCTCAAGCACCTCGCCGCGATCGCCGAGAAATTCTCGGAAGAGGATTTTTGCCAGAAGATGCGCGCCGGCAAGGACGACGCCGCGCTTTACGGCCTGCTGGTCGCCTGATGGCCGCGGGCCGCCCCGGCCGACGCCGGGGTGCCGCCGGTACCGCGGGCTTCTTCAACCCGGTCCATCCGTTTGCCGTGCAGGTGCTCGGCGACGCCGGCGCCGCGTGGCTCGCGGCGCTCGCGCCAGGCGCGCGTGCCGCGCTGCCTCGCGTGTTGCGCCGCCAAGGCATGCGTAGCTTGATCGTCGCCGCCGGCATCGAGCCCGGGCCGCTGCACGGCTGGGCCGCCGCCGGAATCGCGGTGGAACGTCGCGAGCAGCCTGCGCACGAAATCGTCGAGAGCCTGCGCGCCGCCGCCGCGGCAACTGCGCGCTCGGTCTGGGCGCACGGGGTCATGCTGGTGGTGCATCGCATCGGGGTGCTCATTGAAGGTGCGGCCGCGACCGGCAAGAGCACGCTCGCGCTGGAGCTCGTGTCACGCGGCCACGTGCTGGTAGCCGATGACGCCGTCGAGCTGCGCCGGCCGGCGCCCGGCATCGTCGTCGCGCACGGTCCGGCGCTGCTGGCCGGATACCTCGAAGCGCGCGGACTCGGAGTGCTCGACGTGCGCCGCATGCATGGTGCCGGGGCTCACCGGACGCAGCGTCGGCTCGACCTGGTGGTGCGGCTGGTCCCGCTGCCGAGGTCGTCGCCGCCGCCCGAGCGCCTGTCGGGCCGGCGCGGAACGCGCCGCGTGCTCGGCGTCACGGTGCCGGTGCTGAGCCTCGCCCAAACCAGCCATAATCTGGCCGCGCTCGTGGAAGCGGCCTGCCTCGACCGCCGGCTGCGGCTCGACGGCATCGATGCCGGTGCCGCGCTCGAACGGCGCCAGGCCCGCGCGATCAAAAACCGAGAATGAAGCTCGTCATCATCAGCGGCCTTTCCGGGGCCGGCAAGACCGTCGCCCTCAAGCAGTACGAGGACCTCGGCTTTTTTTGCATCGACAACCTGCCGATGGGCCTGCTCGGCCCGCTGGCGCAGCGCTCGCTGCGCAACGAACGCTATGCGCGGCTCGCGGTCGGCATCGATGCGCGCGCCAGTCCGCGCGAGATCGCGCGATTCCCCGAGATCCTCGCGCGCCAGCGCGAGCGCGGCGTCGACTGCCAGGTGTTGTTCCTGACCGCGCACGACGACGTGATCCTGCGTCGCTACAGCGAAACGCGCCGCAAGCATCCGCTGACGGACGCGAAGCTGTCGCTGTCGGAGGCGATCTCGCGCGAGCGCGAATTGCTGGATCCGATCGCCAACGTCGCCGACGCGACGCTCGACACGTCCGACCTCAACCTGCACGGGCTGCGCGAGGCCATCGCCCGGCGCCAGCCCGACGGCGCGCGGCGCCTGTCGCTGGTGCTGACCTCTTTCGGCTACAAGAACGGCCTGCCGTCGGGCGCGGATTACGTCTTCGACGTGCGCTGGATGCCCAACCCGCACTGGGTGCCGCAGCTGAAGCCGCTCGACGGCCGCGCGCCTGCGGTGGTGAAATTCCTCGAAAAGGAGGTTGGCGTGCGGCAGATGACGAAGGACATCGCCGATTTCCTCGAAGCCTGGCTGCCCCGGTTCGTGTCGCAGGACCGTGCTTATGTCACGGTCGCGATCGGCTGCACCGGCGGCCGGCACCGTTCGGTCTACGTGGTGGAAAAACTCGCCGCCGCGCTGCGCGGCCAGTACGACCCGGTGGTCGTCAAGCACAAGGAACTGTCGTGAAGAGAGCATCGAGATGAGCGTCGGCGTATTGCTGGTCACGCATGGAAAACTGGGTCATTACCTCCTCAGCACCATGACCGACACCATCGGCCCGTTGCCGCTGCAGGCGGACGTGCTCGAGGTGCGCCGGGTGCAGGATCCGAACGTGCTGCTGCGCCAGGGCGCGCGAACCATCGAGCGGCTCGACCAGGGCCAGGGCGTGCTGATCCTGACCGACGCCTTCGGCTCGACCCCCAGCAACATTGCCTCGCGCCTGCACATCGAAGGTCGCACCCTGACGGTGGCCGGCGTCAACATGCCGATGCTGCTGCGCCTGTTCAATTATCCGATGCTGGCGCTCAAAGAGCTCGCCACCGCGGCGGTCGAGGGCGGCCAGCGCGGCGTGGTGCTGTGCGACAAGCCTGCCGGGAGCGCCGAATGAGCGAGCGGACCGTGACGATCGTCAACCAGCTGGGCCTGCACGCGCGCGCAGCCGCCAAGCTGGTCACGCTGGCGGCCAAGTTCAAGAGCGAGATCCGCGTCAAGAAGGACGCCAAGGAAGTCAGCGGCAAGAGCATGATGGGCGTGTTGATGCTGGCGGCGGCCCGGGGCAGCGTGCTGAAACTGAGCGCAGAAGGCCCCGACGCCGACAAGGCGCTGGAAGCGATCGAGGCCCTGATCGCGCGCAAGTTCGACGAGCCGGCCTGAAGCCATGGCCGTCTGGCTGGCCGGCATCGGCGTGTCCCGCGGCGTAGCCATCGGCCGCGTGCAGCGCATCCTCGGCGGCGACGGCGACATCCCCGAGTACCTGCTCGGCCAGGAAGAAGTAGAACCCGAAATCGAGCGTTTTACCGCGGCGCAAAAGCTCGCGCGCGATCAGTTGCGCGAGGTCCGCAAGCAGATTCCGCGCGGGCTGCCCGGCGAGATCGCGGCATTCATCGACACGCACCTGCTGATGCTGGACGACCGCTCGCTGAAGGACGCGGTCATCGCGATCATCCGCCAGACCCGCATCAACGCCGAGGTCGCGCTGTTGCGCCAGCGCGACCAGCTGATCCAGGTGTTCGAGCAGATGGAGGATCCGTACCTGCGCACGCGCAAGGACGACGTCAGCCACGTGGCCGATCGCATCCTGCGCATCCTGATCAAGAGCGAAAAGGGCATGCTGCCCAAGGCGGGCGCCACGCGGGAGCCGCAGGTGATCGTCGCTGACGACCTCGCGCCGGCCGATGTCATTTTGATGGCGCAGCAGCACGTCGTGGCGTTCATCACCGAGTACGGCGGCCCGCTCTCGCACACCGCGATCCTGGCGCGCTCGATCGGCTTGCCGGGCATCGTCGGCCTGCACGGCGCGCGGCGGCTGCTGCAGGAGGACGAGCTGCTGATCGTCGATGGCGAGCCCGGCCATGCACTGGCTTCGCCCGACGCAGGCGCGCTGAAGTTCTACCGCGCCAAGCAGGACCAGCAGGCGGCAACGCGCAAGGCGCTGGGCAAGCTGAAAGACAAGGCCGCGGTGTCGCGCGACGGCCAGAAGATCACGCTGCTCGCGAACATCGAGTTGCCCGAGGACGCCAAGCACGCCGCCAAGATGGGTGCCGAGGGCGTCGGCCTCTACCGCACCGAGTTCCTCTACATGAACCGCGAGGGCCTGCCGGGCGAGGAGGAGCAGTACGAGGCCTACTCGCGCGTGGTGTCCTCGGTGAAGGGGCCGATCACCATTCGCACGCTCGACCTCGGCGCCGACAAGCAGGTCGACAGCGGCCGCGCGCACCACGGTCCGACGCCGAACAACCCGGCACTCGGGCTGCGCGCGATCCGCCTGTGCCTGCGCGAACCGGAGCTGTTCCGCTCGCAGGTCCGCGCGTTGCTGCGGGCCTCCGCGCACGGCAACGTCAAGATCATGCTGCCGATGATCTCGAGCCTGCAGGAGTTCAAGCAGGCACGGGCGTTGATGGACTCGGCGCGCGCCGAGCTGGTGCGCGAAAAGAAGAAGGTCGGCGAGAACGTCGAGATTGGCGCGATGATCGAGGTGCCGGCGGCGGCGATCTCGGCGCCGATCCTGGCGCGCCACGCCAAGTTCTTCTCGATCGGCACCAACGACTTGATCCAGTACACGCTGGCGATCGACCGCGTCGACGACGAGGTCAACTACCTGTACGACCCGCTGCACCCGGCGGTGCTGCAACTGATCCGCCAGACCATCCAGGCCGGTGACCACGCCCGCATCCCGGTGGCCATGTGCGGCGAGATGGCGGGCGATCCGCGCTACACGCGGCTGCTGCTCGGACTCGGCCTCACCGAGTTCTCGATGCACCCGGCCGGCGTGCTCGAGGTCAAGCGCCTGATCATCGAGTCGGACATCGGCCAGTTGCGCACGCGCGTGGCGGAGATCCTCGACGACACCGACGGCTCGCGCCTGCGTGAGGACCTCGAGGCGCTGACGCACGCCTAGTCGTGGTGGGCGCGCTCCGGCGGCTCGACATGGATCGTCGCGTGCACCGGGCCGAAGCGCTCGGTGAGGCGACGCTCGATTTCCTCGGTCATCCGGTGCGATGCCGCCACGTCCGTGGCGGACGTGACGAGGTGCATCTCGACGAAGACCTGGCGTCCGATCAGCCCGCGGGAGGTCACGTCGTGGCAGTCGAGCACGCCCGGCACGCCGCGCGCGAGCAGCTCGATCGCTTCGGGCGCGATCGCGCTCGCGTCGACCAGCCACGGCAGGTTGCCGCGCAAGACGTTCCAGCCGCTCCACAGCACTGCGGCCGCCACCGGCACTGCGAGCGCAACATCGAGCCACTGCCAGCCGGTGAGCCAAAGGCCTACGGCGCCAGCCACCACGCCGAGCGTGATCCAGATGTCGCCGAGCGTGTGCTCGGCGTCCGCCAGCAACAAAGGGCTGTTCAGGCGCCGGCCGCGGCGGCGTTCGTAGAGCGCGACGAACACGTTGACCGCCAGCACCAGCACCAGCAGCGCGATCTCCGGCGGCCCCATGGTCACGCTCGTTGCAGTGCCCGCGAGCAGGCGCCCGGCGGCGGCCTGCACCACCTCGAAGCAGGCGATGCCGAGCAGCGCCGCGATGCCGAGCGCGCCAAGCGCCTCGAATTTCTGGTGGCCGTACGGATGCTCGCGGTCCGGCGGCGACGAGGACCAGTGGCTGACGACGAGGCCCAGCACGTTGTTGGCGCCGTCGGTGAGGCTGTGCATCGCGTCCGCCAGCACCGCGAGCGAGCCGGTGCTGAACCCGACGACTGCCTTGATGGCGCTCACCGCGAGGTTCAGGACGAGCGTGAGCCAGAGCACGCGCCGGACTTGACGGGCGTATGCCGTGCCTGCGGGCGGAGCGTAAGTTGGAATGTCGAGGTCGTGCATGGGCCGGATTCTGCCATTGCCCGACCGTGCAAAGAACGAACCCGGTAAAGTTTCCCCATGCCCGACGCGATCGCCGGTTTCGGCAAGCCCTTGCTGCTGCTGGTCTACCTGCTGGCCGCTGCATGGATCACCGGCCACGCGCTGCTGAACAAGCGCGAACCACGCTCGGCATTGGGCTGGATCGTGCTGGCCTGGATGTTGCCGCTGCTAGGCGCGTTGCTGTATTTCTGGCTCGGGGTGAATCGCCTCGAGCGGCGCGCGCAGCGCGAACTCGGCATCGCGCCACTGCGCGAAGTGCCCCCGAGCGAGCCTCTGCCGGACGTGCCGGGCGTGCCGGTCGAAGTGCGCGAGCTGCTGCGCCTCGGCCGTATCCTCACCGGCCGGCCGCTGGCGCCTGGAAACTCCGTGACGCCGCTGCACGGCGGGGAGCAGGCCTATCCAGACATGCTCGCCGCCATCGCACGCGCGCGAAAAACGGTGTGGCTGGAAACCTACATTTTCGACCACGGCGAGGCCGCGCAGGCATTCGCGCTCGCGCTTGGCGACGCCCAGCGTCGCGGCGTACACGTTCGCGTACTGCTCGATGGCGTGGGCTCGCTGACCCTGCACGGCCGCGGCATCCGGCTGCTGCACTCGCAGGACATCACGACGGCCAAGTTCCTGCCGCTGAAACTGTTCCCGCCGATGCTGCATGCCAACCTGCGCAACCACCACAAGCTGCTGGTAGTCGACGGAAGCATCGCGTTCACCGGCGGCATGAACGTCAGCGACACGCACTACGTCGAGCGCGGTGGCATGGCGGACCTGCAGTTCCGCATCGAGGGCCCGGTGGTGGCCCAGCTCGAAGGCGTGTTCATCGACGACTGGCGTTTCGCGGCCGGCGAGAAGCTGGCGCCGACCGAGCCGCCGCCCGCATCGGGCACGGTGACCTGCCGTGTCGTCACTGACGGCCCCAACGACGCGGTCGATCGCCTGCAGCTGATTTTGCTCGCCGCGATTGCCAACGCGCACAAACGGGTCTGCATCATGACGCCGTACCTCATCCCCACGCCCGAGTTGTCCGGCGCGCTGCAGGCGGCGGCGCTGCGCGGGCTTTCGATCGAGATCGTGCTGCCGCGCAAGAGCGACCAGTTCTGGGTCGATGCCGCGACGCGCCGCTGGCTGACGCAGTTGGTGGGACGCGCGGTGAAGGTGCATTACCGAGCCGATCGCGCGCACACCAAGCTGTTCATCATGGATGGCTACTACGCGCTGGTCGGCTCGGCCAACATGGATCCGCGCAGCCTGCGGCTCAACTTCGAGCTCGACGTGGAGCTTTACCACACCGGCGTAGTGGGGGAGCTGCAGCGGCACTTCGACGAAGTGCGCGCACGCAGCGTCGAGGTCACCGAGGCGACGCTGCGCCGGCGGCCGCTGTGGCGGCGGCTCGCCGACGCCGCGATGTGGCTGTTCTCGCCCTACCTCTGAGCCTCAGGCCAGGACGGTCCTCACGCTCACGTCGACGTTGCCCTTGATCGCCTTCGAGTACGGGCAGAACTTGTGGCCGGCCTCGACGATTTTTTCCGCATCGGCCTGCGACAGGCCGCCGACCTTGGCGGTGAGCTCGACCTTGAGCCCGAAGCCGGTCGCATCCTTGCCGATGCCGACCGCGCACTCGATGTCGAGCGAGGCGGGCTTCAGCTTCATCTGCGTAGCGAGGTAATCCACCGCGCCCGCAAAGCAGGCTGCATAGCCGGCCGCGAAGAGGTCTTCCGGTGTGGTCGTTCCCGGCTTGCCGGGACCGCCCATCGCCTTGGGCACCGACAGGTTGGCCTTGACCAGGCCGTCGCTCGATTCAGTGGTGCCGTTGCGGCCGCCGGTGGCCTTGGCGTGGGCGGTGTACAGGACTTGGACGGACATGGGAGCTCTCCTCGATCTTTCGGACTTGCGACTCTAACCGCGTTCGGGGCCGGGTTAAACTCGTTTCCATGCAAGCCGCCACGCCCGACAACGTCCTGGTGCGCGTGCGCGGCCTGTCGTTCTCCTACGGCCCGCGCCGCGTACTCGACGGGCTCGACCTCGACATCCGCCGCGGCCGCGTCACCGCGATCATCGGTCCTTCCGGCAGCGGCAAGTCCACGCTGCTCGGCCTGCTCGGCGGCCAGTTGCGGCCCGATGCCGGCACGGTGCATGTCGACGGCACCGACGTCCACGCGCTGTCGCGCAAGGACCTGTACCAGCTGCGCAAGGGCATGGGCATGATGTTCCAGCGCCATGCGCTGCTGACCGACCTCACGGTGTTCGACAACATCGCGTTTCCGCTGCGCGAGCACACCGACCTGACCGAGCCGATGATCCGCGACATCGTGCTGATGAAGCTGCAGGTGATCGGCCTGCGCGGCTCGCGCGACCTTTATCCGGAGCAGTTGTCGGGCGGCATGATGCGGCGCGTGGCGCTGGCGCGCGCCATCGCGCTGGATCCCGAACTGGTGATGTACGACGAGCCGTTCGCGGGCCTCGACCCGATCACGCTCGGCGTGCTGATGAAGCTGATCCGCATGCTGAACGACAACCTTGGCCTCACCGCGATCGTGGTGTCGCACAGCGTCGAAGAGGTGCTCGCCGTGGCCGACGACGTCTGCGTGCTGGCCGACGGCAAGGTGCAGTTGCGCGGCACGCCCGACGAGATCCGTGGCTCGACGGAGGAACACGTGCAGCAGTTCCTCACCGGCCGCGAGCAGGGCCCGGTGTCGTTCCACTATCCGGCGCCGCCGGTCGAGGATGATTACCTGAAGCGCCGGGGGCGCGCCGGCACCTTCTAGTTGCCAGCAGCCGGCAAAGGTGTACCATACATGCGTATGGTATCCCTCAAATCGCTGCTGCCCCTCACCGAGAAGCAGGAAAAAATCCTCGCCTTCGTACGCGAGCAGGTGCGCGGCACCGGCATGCCGCCGACGCGCGAGGAAATTGCGCGGGAGTTTGGTTTTGCGGTGCGGGCGAGTGCGGAGGAGCACCTGCGCGCCATTGCGCGGAAGGGCTATATCGAGCTGATCCCCGGCGCTTCGCGTGGCATCAGGCTGAAAAATGGGGACGCACACCCTTTTCGTGCGACCTTCGCTGGACGAGAAGAGATGTCGGAAAAGGGTGTGCGTCCCTATTTTTCGCTGCCGGTGGTTGGGCGGGTTGCCGCTGGCGAGCCGATTCTTTCCGCTGAGCATGTCGAATCCACGCTCGCAGTCGATCCGGCGCTGTTCCATCCGCGCGCGGATTTCCTGTTCCGGGTGCAGGGCCGCTCGATGCAGGACGCCGGCATCCTCGACGGCGACCTCGTCGGCGTGCGCCAGCAGGACGTCGCCGAGAACGGCCAGATCGTGGTGGCGCGCCTGGCCGGCCGGAAGACCGGTGAAGACGAAATCACGCTCAAGAGATATTTCCGCCGCGGACATCGCGTGGAGCTGCGCGCCGAGAATCGCGACTACGCGCCGATCGAGATCGACCTCGGCGCACAGGATCCTGAAACGCAGGAGCGCGCGCCGGTGGCGATCGAAGGTTTATATGTCGGCCTGATCCGCATCGGCGGAGGCAAGCGCTGATGGGCGCGATGGCCGAAGGACCGCTCGCCGAATTGCTGCGGCGCGAGCCCCGGTTGTGGCGCGGTGGCGCGCCGGCTTCGCCGCGCACCGAGTCCACCGGCTTCTCCGCGCTCGACCGCTTGCTGCCCGGCGGCGGCTGGCCGGTGGGTGGCCTCACCGAGTTGTATCCCACGGCCACCGGCATCGGCGAGTTCACGTTGCTGCTGCCGCTGCTCGCGCGGCTGACGCAGGCCGGACGGCGCGTCGCGCTGGTCGCGCCGCCGTACATTCCTTATTCGCAGGCGCTGGCCTGGCACGGCGTGAAGCTCGATCGCCTGGTGCTGCTGTCGCCCGAGCGCCCGGCCGATGCGCTGTGGGCGCTCGAGCAGACGCTCGCATCGAAGACGCTGGCGCTCGCGGTCGGCTGGCCGTCGCGCGCGGTCGAGCGCGACGTGCGCCGCCTGCAGGTCGCCGCCGAGACCGGCGAGGCGATGGCGCTGCTGTACCGGCCGATGCGCGATGCCGCGCAGGCTTCACCGGCGGCGCTGCGCCTGCGATTGGCGCCGGCGCCGCAAGGGGCACCGCAGGGCCTCGCGGTCGACTTGTTCAAGTCGCGCGGCGGGCGTCCCGCCGCAGTCACCCTTCCTTCTTCGCTGCCGACTGCGCTTCCTTTGCGAAGCGCGGCGGCCTGAGCCATGCGCGGCTGCGCCTTCCCACCCCATGCAACCGCTCTGGCTCTGTCTCCGCCTCCCGTCGCTGCCGCTCGACGCGCTCGCCCTCTCCGGTGCGTCGCCCGCGGTGGTCTTCGAACGCCGGCGATCGCGCCGGGTGCTGGTCGCCGCCAACCCCGCGGCTGAAGCACTCGGCCTTTGGCCGGGACTGGAGCTGGGGCAGGTCGCCGCGCTCGCACCCGACGCCGCCTGCGTCGAGCGCAACCTGCGCGCCGAACGCGAGTTGCTGCGCGCGCTCGCCGGCGCGGCTTATGCGTTCAGCAGCCAGGTCACCACGCAAGCTGCCGCGCCGGCGCCCGCCGACGGCGCGTTGTGGCTCGAAGTCGCGCACAGCCTCGAGCTGTTTGGCGGACTCGATGCGCTGACCGCGCGGCTTGCACCGGCGATTGCCGCGCTCGGTTGTCGCGCCGCGATCGGCATCGCGCCGACGCCCGAGGGTGCCTTTTTGCTCGCCGGACTCGCCAGCGCCGCACCGGTCCGCAATCGCGAATCGCTGTGGCACGCGCTCGCGCCGCTACCGGTGTCGACACTGCCGGTGGACGAGGACACGCGCATCGCGCTCGCGGGCAGCGGCCTCGCGACGCTCGGCGCGGTACTCGCGCTACCGCTCGATGCGCTCGCGCTGCGATTCTCGCCGGCCTTCTCCGACTGGCTCGGCCGGCTCACCGGCCGGCTGCCGGACGCGCGGCGCCTGTACCGGCCGCCCGATCATTACCGCCGCAAGCTCGACCTGGCCGGCGACTTCGACAGCAGCGAGGCGCTGCGCTTCCCGATCCGGCGCCTGCTCGCCGAGCTGGCCGCGCACCTCGTCGCGCGCGACGCCGGCGTGCCGGCCTTCACCATCGAGCTCGAGCACGAATCGGGCGCACCAACACGCCTCGACGTGCGCCTCGCCAGCCCCAGCCGCGACCCGGTGCACCTGCAGGTGCTAGCGCAGACCCAGCTCGAGCGGCTGGCGGTGCGCGCGCCGGTCGAGGCGCTGACCTTGCGCGCTGCGCAGTTCCTGCCGGTGCGCGTGCGGCAGTTCGACCTGTTCAACCCGCGCACGCGCGAGGAGGACGAGTGGCAGTCGGTGCTCGACCGCCTGCGCGCGCGGCTCGGCGTGGCGGCGGTGCAGGGGCTCGGCCTGCATGCGGACCATCGTCCGGAAAAAGCCTGGACCCCGGGGCCGGGCCAGGAAGCCTCGAAGGGATCCCTCGCTGCGCTCGGGATGACACGCTCCGGCAAGCGCCGCCCGCTATGGCTGCTGCCCGAGCCCCGCGCGCTGAACGATGCGCCGGCGCAGTTGCAAGGACCCGAGCGCATCGAGGGCGGCTGGTGGGATGGCGCCGACGTGCGACGCGACTACTACGTGGCCGAGACCGGCGAGGGCGCGCGGCTGTGGGTATATCGCGAGCACCTGAGTGGACGGTGGTTCCTGCATGGCCTCTGGGCCTGACTACGCCGAGCTGCACTGCGTCAGCAACTTCAGCTTCCTGCGCGGCGCCTCGCATCCCGACGAGCTGGTCAGCCGCGCTGCCGCGCTCGGCTACTCGGCGCTGGCGCTCACCGATGAATGCTCGCTGGCTGGCGTCGTGCGCGCGTGGCAGGCGTCGCAGAAGGTCGCGCTGCCGCTGATCACCGGCGCCGAGTTCACGCTGGAGGACGGTTTGCGGCTCGTCTTGCTGGCCGAGAACCACGATGGCTATTCGCGGCTATGCCGCCTCATCACGCAGGCGCGGCGCCGCTCGGAGAAGGGCGCCTACCGCATCGGGCGCGGCGACTTTGCGCGCACGTCCGACTGCTTCGCGCTGTGGCTGCCGGGCGCGCAGGTCGAGGCCATCGACGCGACCCAGGCCGAGTGGACGCGCGAATGCTTCGGCGAGGCCGGCGGCATCGCGCTCGAGGTGCATCGCAGCGACGACGATGCCGCGCGCATCGCGCAGCTGCGCGCGATCGCAACGCGCTGCGGCCTGCCACTGGTGGCCTGCGGCGACGTGCACATGCACACGCGCGCGCGCCGGCCGGTGCAGGACACGCTGACCGCGATCCGCCATCGCCTGTCCTTGCGCGAGGCTGGCGAACGCCTGTTCCCGAACGGCGAGCGTCACTTGCGCTCGCGCGAGCGCCTCGCCGCCCTGTATCCGGCCGACACCCTGCGCGCGACGCTGCCTATCGCCGAGCGCTGCCGCTTCAACCTCGGCGAGCTGCGCTACGAGTACCCGCACGAGTTGGTGCCCGCGCAAACCACCGCGAGCGCGCATCTGCGCGCGCTGACCCTGGCCGGCGCCAGCGAGCGCTGGCCTGGCGGCGTGCCGCCCGACATCGCCGCCACGATCGAGAAAGAGCTACGGCTGATCGCCGAGCTCAAGTACGAGCACTTCTTCCTGACTGTCGAGGATCTCGTGCGCTTCGCGCGCTCGCGCGGGATCCTGTGCCAGGGCCGCGGCTCGGCCGCCAACTCGGTCGTGTGTTACGCGCTCGGTGTGACGGCCGTGGATCCGCACCGTATCGGCATGCTGTTCGAGCGATTCATCTCGAAGGAGCGCGCCGAGCCACCCGACATCGACGTCGACTTCGAGCACCAGCGCCGCGAGGAGGTGATCCAGTACGTCTACGCCAAGTACGGCCGCGAGCGTGCCGCGCTCGCCGCCACCGTCATCTGCTACCGGCCCAAGAGCGCGCTGCGCGATGTCGGCAAGGCGCTCGGGCTGTCGCTCGACCAGGTCGACGCCATCGCAGGCGCCGTGGCGTGGTTCGACGACTTTGCGGAAATGCCCGAGCGCCTGCGCGAGCTCGGCCTCGACCCGCAGCGCCCGGTGCTGCGGCGGCTGCTGGCGCTGACCGGCGTGCTGCTCGGCTTCCCGCGGCATCTCTCCCAGCACGTCGGCGGCTTCGTGATTTCGCAGCACCCGTTGTCGACGCTGGTGCCGGTCGAGAACGCCGCGATGCCGGATCGCACCATCATCCAGTGGGACAAGGACGACCTCGAGGCACTGGGCCTCTTGAAGGTCGACGTGCTCGCACTCGGCATGCTGTCGGCGATCCGCCGCGCGCTGGAGATGGTGGCGGGCTTCGAGGGCCGGCCGTTCGCCATCACCGACGTGCCGGCCGAGGACCCGGCGACCTACGCCATGCTGTGCAAGGGCGACTCGGTCGGCGTGTTCCAGGTCGAGTCGCGCGCGCAGATGAGCATGCTGCCGCGGCTGAAACCGGTGAATTACTACGACCTCGTCATCGAGGTGGCGATCGTACGGCCGGGTCCCATCCAGGGCCAGATGGTGCATCCGTACCTGCGCCGGCGAAAGAACGAGGAGAAGGTCGACTACCCGAGCGAGGAGTTGCGCAAGGTCTTGCAGCGCACGCTCGGCGTGCCGCTGTTCCAGGAACAGGTCATGCAGATCGCCATCGTCGCGGCGGGTTTTTCGGCGGGCGAGGCCGACCAGGTGCGCCGCTCGATGGCGGCTTGGCGCCGCAACGGCGGGCTCGACCATTTCCGCGATCGCCTGCTCGACGGCATGCGCGCGCGCGGCTATCCGCCCGAGTTTGCCGAGCGCATCTACCAGCAGATCCTCGGCTTCTCGTCCTATGGATTTCCCGAGAGCCACGCTGCCAGCTTCGCACTGCTGGTGTACGTGTCGGCGTGGCTTAAATGCCACCGCCCCGCGGCGTTCACCGCCGGGCTGCTCAATTCGCAGCCGATGGGGTTCTATGCGCCGGCGCAGCTCATCGCCGATGCGCGCCGCGCGGGCGTGGAGGTGCGGCCAGTCGATGTGCTCGTCAGCGACTGGGACTGCACGCTGGAGGAAGGGGTTAGGGGTTGGGGGTTAGGGGTTAGGGGAAAGACGGCCGCGTTGAGGCTGGGGCTGCGAATGGTGCTTGGCTTGGCGGAAGACGAAGCGCGTCGTGTTGTCGCACTGCGCGCTTCGCCGCCACGAGGCATCGACGAACTCG
Organism: Verrucomicrobiia bacterium; assembly: GCA_035526825.1. GTDB lineage: Bacteria > Pseudomonadota > Gammaproteobacteria > Nevskiales > Nevskiaceae > JACPFV01. The sequence goes on from DATLBT010000040.1 coordinate 37,392, forward strand.
TTGCACGCGCGCGACTTTCGCGGCGCGCCGTGCGGTTGCTCGCCGCGAGCGGCGCGCTCGCCGGGCTCGCCGGCCATCGCCACGCCGCGCGCTGGGCCGCGCTCGGCGCGGCGCATGACCGTGACCTGCTTGCCGGCCATGCGGCGCGTGAGCCGGACGCGCCGCTGCCCATGCCGAGCGCTGGCCAGGAGGTGCTGGCCGACTACGCCGCCACCGGCTTTTCGCTGCGCGCACACCCGTTGGCGTTGCTGCGCGCGCGGTTGCGACGACTGGGCGCGCTGCGCGCATCCGACCTCGCCGGCATCGCCAACGGCCGCCGCGTCACCATCGCCGGGCTGGTCACGCATCGCCAGCGCCCCGAGGCTGCGGCCGGCGTGATGTTCGTCAGCCTCGAGGACGAGACCGGCATCAGCAACCTCGTGGTGTGGCCCAAGGTGCAGGAGCGCCAGCGCCGCGAACTGCTCGGCTCGCGGCTGGTGCTGGTCGATGGCGAACTGCAGAACGTCGACGGCGTGATCCACGTGGTCGCGCAGCGCTTGCGCGACTGCAGCGACTGGCTCGGCACGCTGCGCACGCCGGCGCGGGACTTTCACTAGCCTTTGGCATCCGCATCCGCAATCGCGATTTGCCCGTATGTCCGCTCGCAAGCTTCCGCTTGGCTTATGATTCCGGGCACACCGCTCATGAACGACTCCGCCAACCCGCCCGACCTCGCCGCGCTGCTCGCCGCCACCGCGCGCGGCGATCAGGCCGCTTTCGCCGAACTGTATGCGGCGACCAGTTCGCATCTTTTCGCCGTCCTGCTGCGTATGTTGCAGAGAAGGGACTGGGCGGAAGAAGCATTACAGGATGCGTACATGCGGATTTGGCAGAAATCGGAGGGCTACGACCCGGCGCGCGGTGTGCCGATGGCGTGGATGTCGACCATCGCCCGCTACCGCGCGCTCGACCTGCTGCGCATGCGCCGGCCCGAGATCAACGAATCGCAGTTCGACGAGGAAGCGCGCCCGCTGCTCGACGCGCCCGACGAGTCGTCGGGCCCGGAGGATCGCGCGGTGGCTGGCGCGGGCCTCGACCACCTCGAGCGCTGCATGAAGGGCCTGTCGGACGAGCAGCGCCGCAGCGTGTTGCTGGCCTACTACGAGGGCTACACCCACACCGAGCTTGCGCGCCGCATGAAGGCACCGATGGGAACCGTCAAGAGCTGGGTTCGTCGCGGGCTTTTGCAGTTGCGCGACTGCCTGGGAGCCGCGACATGACCGACGCGCGCGACCCTGTCGAGCACGCCGCCGACGCCGGCGAGTACGTCCTCGGCACGCTGGGCGCCGAGGAGCGCGCCGCGTTCGAGCGCGCCGCCAGTGCCGATCCGCAGCTTCGCGCCGAGCAGCATCGCTGGGAAGCGCGGCTCGGCACGCTGGGCGCCCGGCTGCAGCCGGTCCCGCCGCGGCCGATCGTCTGGCTCAACCTGATGCAACGCATTTCGGGTGGTGGCGCGTCCGGGTCGCAAATGGCGCCGCGCGCAACACCGGCCGGCCGCGGAGTGCGGGCCTGGGCAGCGCTCGCCACCGCGGCTTCACTGGTTCTCGGCTTCGGCCTGTATCGCGAGATGTCGCGCCCGGCGCCCGAGCCAACCCTCGAGCGCGTCGAAGTGCTGGTGCCGGCGCAGACCTTCGTCGCCTACCTGCAGGTGCCGAAGTCGACCATGTTCTGGACCGTGGCGGCCGTGCCCGGCCAAAACGAGATCGCGATTCGCGCGGGCGGCGAGCCGCCGGCCGCGGCGAAGGACCTCGACGCAGAGCTCTGGCTGATCGCCAAGGGCGGCAATCCCATCTCGCTCGGCGTGATTCCCAAGACCGGCGACGTGCGGCGCAAGCTGCCCAGCGGGCTGCCCATGAGCGAAGGGGGCATCGTCGCGGTGAGCCTCGAGCCCAAAGGCGGTTCACCGACGGGCCAGCCAACGGGCCCGGTGGTGACCACCGCGCCGGTGATGCAGGCCTCCTAGGGCCGCGCGAGGAAGTCCTTCAGCGCCGCGACCGTCGTCGCGGGATCTTCTTCCTGCGGCACATGCCCGAGCGCATCGAACACGCGCAGCTCGGAGCCGGCAATTTCCCGGTGGAAGCGCTCGCCCTGCGACAGCGGGATCAGGCCATCGCGTCCGCCCCACAAAATGAGCGTGGGCATTTTCAGTTCTGGAACACGCTCGGCCAAGACGCCGGGCATCGTTTGCGCGAAGCGCTGGCGCAGCGCCAGGCGATTACCCTCGCGTGTGGTCATGTCGAAGTAGCGGTCTATCAGCTCCGGCGTGACTTTCGACGGGTCGCCGTAAACATTTTGCAGGCTGCGCCGGATCACACCGCGCGGCAGCACGTCGCGCATCAGCGTTCGCAGCACGGGCATGCGGGCAATGCGGAATCCGAGGGGCACCGAGGTCGACTGGTACGGATAACCGCCGGCATCGACCAGCACCAGCCGGTCGACGCGATCCGCATGCAGCACCGCCGTGGCCCACGCGACGTAGCCGCCGAGCGAGTTCCCGGCGAGCACGCAACGCTGGATGCCGAGGTGGTCGAGCACCGCGGCGGTGACGCGCGCGTAATTCTCGATGGAATAGTTGGCGCCGGGCTCCGGACCGGTGAGGCCGAAGCCGGGCAGGTCGAAGCGCACGACGCGGCGCTCACCCTTGAGCGCGTCGACCCAGCCGTCCCAAGTGTGGAGCGATGCGCCGGTGCCGTGCAGCAGCACGATCGGCAGCGGATCTTCGCGCGGGCCTTCGTCGCGCAGGTGCACGTTCATGCCGGCGATGGGCTCGAAGCGCGAAGGCGGCGGTGCCCAGCGCGCGGCCAGTTCGGCGACCGGGCGGTCGGGCACGCGATTGGCGCCGAGGTAGCCGCCGGCCAGGACCAGCAGCAGGGCGGCGAGGCCGGCGAGGACTTTGAGGGTGCGTTTCATGTGCACAGCCTAGCGAGAATCGCGCTTCTGGATGGCCGCCAGCGCGCCGCGCAGGTTCTCGCGCACAATAGCCCCCCCGGGGGGGCAACCCTTCCGCATTTGGCAGCGTGAATAAAAGCCAGAGCGGGAGCCCGGCGCCGTAGTCGCCATGAAGCACGCTGGAGTTTTACCTGTGGCGGTAAAAACGCGTAAGCGCGTCGGGAAGGTGCCCGGGCAGAGCCAAGTGCGCGAGCAGGTGGCACAGGGTGCGCCGCCCGCCGATACCGAGGAAAGCCTGTGCACGCAGGCCAGGCTCGTCGCCTCGGAAGCCAAGTTTGCCGCCGCCTTCGCCCAGGCTCCCATCGGCATCACCATCACCTCGCTGGAAACCGGCAAGCTGGTCGAGGTCAATGACGCACTGATGGGGTTCAACGGCTACACGCGCGAGGAAATGATCGGCCGCTCGCCCGACGAACTCGGCCTGTGGATGGACCCCAAGCTGCGGCAAGAGCGCTTCGCGAGGCTGGCCGCCGGTGAGAAGGTGCCGCCACTGGAGGCACGCTTCCGCAGCAAGAATGGTGAGGAAGCGATCGCCACCATCAGCTCGGCGCTGGTTGAGATCGCCGGCAAACCCCATGTGCTGAGCGCAGTGGCCGACATCACGGCACTCAAGCGTAGCGAAGAAGCGCTGCTGGCCAGTGAAATGCGCCAGCGTTTCCTTGTGGAGCTCAATACAGCCACGCAGCCGCTCTCCGACCCGGCCGAGATCATGGCAGTGACCGTGCGCCTGCTCGGGCAGCATTTCGACGCCGACCGCTGCATGTACGCCGAAGTGGCGGACGACGAAGACGCCTTCAGCGTCATGGGCGACTACACGCGCGGCGTCGGCAGCATGGTCGGCCACTGGCGCATGGCAGCCTTCGGCGAAGTCATGCACGGTCTGCTCCGCGCCGGCAAGAACTGGGTGCTGGTCGACGCCGCCAGCGACGCGCGTGTGGACGCCTCCGCCCTCGCCACCTTCCGTGCCGCCGAGATCGCTTCCGGCGTGGTGGTTCCGCTGCACAAGGGCAGCCGCATGGTGGCGGGGCTCGCGGTGCAGACCCGGACGCCGCGCGCGTGGAATGAAGCTGAAGTCGCGCTGATTGAGCAGGTGGCTCACCGCGCCTGGGAATCCATCGAGCGCGCCCACGCGCAGCGCGAGCTGACCGAATCCGAGTCGCGCCACCGCTTTTTGCTGGAACTGAGCAGTGCCACCCAGGCGCTGACTGACTTCGGCGAGGTGATGGCGGTGACCACCACCATGCTCGGACGCCGGCTTGGCGCCGATCGCTGCCTCTATTCCGAGCTAGACGTCGACAAGGATTCAGTCATCGTTGGCAGGCATTACGCGCGGGAAGGCATGGTGGACTTGGAAGGCGTCCACAGTCTGTCGGGCTTCGGCCCGCAGGTGACGGCGACGCTAAGCGCCGGCCGCAGCATGGCGGTGGCCGACACCGAAAGCGAAATCAACAGTGAAGACCGGCCGCCCTTCAGGGCGGCCCAAATCATTGCCTGGATCGGCGCACCGCTGCTGAAGCAGGGCCGGCTCGTGGCGACGCTCGCGGTGCACCAGCGCGAGCCGCGCCGCTGGACGCCCCGCGAGGTGACGCTGGTCGAGCAGGTCCTGGCGCACTGCTGGGACGTCATCGAACGGGCGCGCGCGCAGCGCGCTTTGGCCGAGACCGAAACGCGCGCGCGTATTGCGCTTGATGCCACCGAGCAGGGCACGTTCAGTTGGGACCTGCGGACCGGCCTGGTGTTGGCCGACTCTCGCTACCGCAAGATCGTGGGACTGAAGATGCACGGGCCGATTGAAGCTGCCGATGCTTTGAGCCGCGCCCATCCCGACGACGTCGCTGCGATGCGCGGCGCCATCGATGATGCCGTGAGCGGCGTGGCCGACGGCCGCTACGCGATGGAATTCCGCATGGTTCCGCCAGACGGCGCGGAAACCTGGGTGTTCGGCTGTGGCCAGGTGATGTTCGAGGGGCCGCAGGGCGAGGCCAGCATGATCCATGGCACCGTCGTGGATATCAGCGAGCGCAAGCGCATCGAGCAGGCATTGCGCGAAGCCGACCGTCGCAAGGATGAGTTCCTGGCGACGCTGGCGCACGAGCTGCGCAATCCGCTGGCGCCGATCCTGAATTCACTGCACGTGATGCGCCTGAGCAAAGGCGACGATCCTTTGCACGAGATGATGGAGCGGCAGGTCCAGCACATGGTGCGGCTGGTGGACGACTTGATGGAGGTTTCGCGGATATCGCGCGGCAAGATCGAGCTGAAGAAAGAGCGCCTCGATCTGCACCGCCTGATCGAAAACGTGCTGCAGGCGGTGCGGCCGCAGATCGATGCCGCCCGCCACACCCTGACGGTGACGCTGCCGGCCGGCAATAGCGCTCGGGGGCAGGCGCCCAAGCCGTTCTTGCTCGACGCCGATGCGGTGCGCGTGTCGCAGGTGCTCACCAACCTCATCAACAATTCCATCAAGTACACGCCGCCCGGCGGCAAGATCTGGCTCACAGCGTTGCCCGACGAGGAGTGGCTGGTGCTGTCGGTGCGCGACAACGGTGCCGGCATCCCCAAAGAAATGCTGAGCTCCATATTCGACATGTTCACGCAAGTGAACCGCACCCTTGCACAGGCGCAAGGGGGCTTGGGGATCGGCCTTTCGCTGGCGCGAAACCTGGTCGAGCTGCACGGCGGCCGCATCAGCGCGCACAGCGACGGCCCCGACATGGGCAGCGAGTTCATCGTGCGCCTGCCGCTGGCGGCCGACGGGCTGCTGAGTTCGCGCGAGCCCGCGACGCCGCCGGCCACCGCGATCCGGCTCAAGCGCATCCTGGTGGTGGACGACAACCGCGACGCCGCCGACAGCCTCGCCATGCTGCTGAAGTTCCTCGGCGCCGAGACGCAGGTCGCTCACGATGGCCCAGCGGCGTTGCAGCTGCTGGACAGTTTTTCGCCCGCCGTGATGTTGCTGGATCTCGGCATGCCCGGCATGGACGGCTTCGAGGTGGCGCGCGAAGTACGCAAGCGTTGCAACGGCGGCATCACCCTGATCGCCCTCACCGGCTGGGGTCAGGCCGAAGATCGCGCCCGCACCCAGCAAGCCGGCTTTGACCAGCACCTGATCAAGCCGCCCGACATTTCCGCGCTGCAGGCACTGCTGGCGTCATTGGATACCACGTCGGCTTAGCGGATCGATGAGACGACGCTAGAATCGCGCTCCCGCGATCAGGCGAGATAACGATGACCGTCACTTCCACCGGCAAGGTTGCCCTCATCACCGGCGCCAACTCCGGCATCGGCCGCATCACTGCGCGCAAGCTCGCGCTGGAAGGCTGGCACGTGTTCCTGGCGTGTAGAGACGAGGCGCGGACCCGACCGGTGCTCGACGAGATCGCGCACGCGAGCGGCGGCAAGGCCAAGGCGGAGTTTTTGGCGCTCGAGCTCGGCGACTTCGATTCTGTGCGTCAGTGCGCGGCACAGTTCCTCTCTCGCAAGCTGCCGCTGCACCTGCTGGTGGCCAACGCCGGCCTCGCCGGCAGCCTGGGCCTGTGCAAGTCAGGTTTCGAGCGCACCTTCGGCGTGTGCCACATGGGCCACTTCCTGCTGACGCAGTTGCTGCTCGATACGCTAAAGGCTTCAGCACCTTCCCGCGTCGTCGTGGTGGCGAGCGTGGCGCATCGCCACGCCAAGAACATTCCGTTCGACACGCTGCGGCAGCGCAGCGCCAGCAGCACCGGCTTGCCGGAGTACTCGGTCGCCAAGCTGTCGAACGTCCTGTTCGCCGCCGAACTGGCACGCCGCCTGCAGGGCACCGGCGTGACCACTTACTCGCTGCACCCGGGGGTTGTGGCGACCAATGTCTGGCGCTCGGTGCCCAGGCTGCTGCAGCCGCTGATCAAGCTGTTCATGATCAGCGAGGAGCAGGGCGCGGCAACGACGCTGCATTGCGCCACCAGCGCGCAAGCAGGCCAGGAGAGCGGCTTGTACTACGAAAAGTGCCGCGTAACCGAGCCCGCGCCGTTGGGGCGGGATGCGAAGCTGGCGGGAGAGTTGTGGGAACGCAGTGAGCGGTGGCTGGCGGCAGCGTAATTTTGCGAGACTAGAGCGCCCTCAGTTCACTGGATGACTTTGAATTCCACCCAGTCGCTCCACGGAAATTCTTTTTTGTACTGGACGGTGCGAACACGCATGCGCCAGTCAGCGCTCGCCTTGAACTCGCTGCTCGATCGCAGGTAATCGCCATCCTTCATGCGGGGGTACTCGACCGTGACGGGGTCGTTGGCAACCCATTTGCCGCTCGCATTCTTCGATTGAAACTCCACTTCGCAGCAGCCGGCCGAGGGGTGTCCCTTCAGGGCCTTGGTTGAGTCCACATTGAACGTGATGTCCCCGGACCCCGACGGGTGCACCTGGCCCGCCTTCGGCGCGACGATGGTCGGAGCAACAGTGGCTGCGGCCGCGGCGTCGGCTGGAGCCGAGTCGGCTTGGGCGACAGGCGCGCAGAGAACCGCGAGCAGGACAAAAAGATGCGTGATGTGTGTTTTCACGGGTTCCCCTTGATTTTCGACGTGTAAGCCAGACTACTTGGCGGAGAGAGAGGGATTCGAACCCTCGATAGGGTATTAAGCCCTATACGCCCTTAGCAGGGGCGCGCCTTCGTCCACTCGGCCATCTCTCCGTGGACTGCCTCGACATCTTGGTCCCCTTGCGGGGCGCGCATTATAACCGGCCGAACGCCATTCTCTCGTCATGGCGTAATGCCATGGCAGGCCAGGTTGATCGGGACGCAACCCAGGTTGTTCTCGTAGGGAAAGCGTTCGCATTCGTCGTTAGGTTGTCTGCCGCCGGCAACGAGCTGGAGGCAGGCCGGATCGACGATGTTGAAGACGCCTTGGCGGTCAAACTGGACGAGCGCTGCGCTGGTCATGGGATCTCCGTTTGTTTTTGTTGTTGTGGGAGTGGCGTGACCATGCACCGGCCAGCGCGTACATGCAAATCGGGGAAATGGCGCGCCCGGAGAGATTCGAACTCCCGACCCCCAAGTTCGTAGCCTGGTGCTCTATCCAGCTGAGCTACGGGCGCGTCGTACGAGAATGTTTCGGCGGCTTCCGCCGAAAAAGGGCGCTAAGGATACCGGGCACGCCCCCGCCGGTAAAGCCAGAACTGGCTATTTCTTGACCGGTGTGGGCACGTCCTGCGGTTCCAGCGTTTCGATGCGGACGTCTTTTGGCGCTTCGATGCCGATCTTGACCTTGCGGCCCTGGACTTCGATGACCCGAAGCACGAGGTTCTCGCCGATGCGGACGGCATCGCCGGGCTTGCGCGTCATGACCAGCATGCTCAGGCCTTGCCGTGCTCGAGGTTGAACGCCTTGTGCAGCGTGCGCACGGCGAGCTCGAGGTATTTGTCCTGGATCACTACCGAGATCTTGATCTCGGAGGTGCTGATCATCTGGATGTTGATGCCGTCGCCAGCCAGTGCCTTGAACATGGTGCTGGCGATGCCCGCGTGGCTGCGCATGCCCACGCCGACCAGCGACACCTTGCAGATGTCGTTGGCCGTGCGCACACCCTTGGCGCCGAGCTCGCTGGCCACGCGCTTGCTGACTTCATGCGCGCGGTCGAAGTCGTTGCGATGCACGGTGAAGGTGAAGTCGGTGCTGGCATCGGGCGCGACGTTCTGCACGATCATGTCGACCTCGATGTTCGCATCGCCTACCGGTCCGAGGATCGCGGCAGCGATGCCGGGGCGGTCGGGCACGGCGCAGATGGTGATCTGGGCCTCGTCGCGGTTGAAGGCGATGCCTGAGATGAGCGGTTCTTCCACGTTGCTACTCCCTTCATCCAGCGTGATCAGCGTGCCCGGGCCTTCCACGAAGGTCGACAGCACGCGCAGCGGCACCTTGTACTTGCCGGCGAATTCCACCGAGCGGATCTGCAGCACCTTGCTGCCGAGCGAGGCCATCTCGAGCATTTCCTCGAAGGTGACCTTGTCCAGCCGGCGCGCCTTCGGCTCCACGCGGGGGTCGGTGGTGTAGACGCCGTCGACGTCGGTGTAGATCTGGCACTCGTCGGCCTTCAGCGCGGCAGCGAGCGCCACGCCGGTGGTGTCGGAACCGCCGCGGCCGAGCGTCGTGGTGCTGCCGGTGTCGTCGATGCCCTGGAAGCCGGCGACGACCGGCACGATGCCGGCGGCGCAGTCGGCGCGCAGGCGCTTGTCGTCGATGTGCTGGATGCGCGCCTTGGTGTAGGCGCCGTCGGTTTTGATGGAGACCTGCGGGCCGGTGTACGAGCGCGCCTTCACGCCGCGCTTCTCGAGCGCGAGCGCGAGCAGTCCGATGGTGACCTGCTCGCCGGTCGAGGCGATCTGGTCGTACTCGCGCGCATTGCCGCGAGGATTTATCGATTTGGCAAGCTTCAACAGCCGGTCGGTCTCGCCCGACATTGCGGACACGACTACCACAACCTGGTGGCCGGCCGCCTGCGTCGCGGCAACCTTGGACGCGACATGGTCGATGCGCTCAACCGAGCCCATCGAGGTGCCGCCATACTTCTGGACGATCAGCGACATAGGGATTAGGGATTAGGGGTTAGGGCTTAGGAAAGGGACGTTTTCACTAATCCCTAATCCTCAATCCCTAATCCCTCAAAGTTTCGCCTCCACCCATGCGTAAACGGACTGAAGGGCGGCCGCGAGATTTTCCGGCTGCGTGCCGCCCGCCTGCGCCATGTCCGGTCGGCCGCCGCCCTTGCCGCCAACCTGCTGGGCGACGAAATTCACCAGCTCACCGGCCTTCACCTTCTTGGTGAGGTCGTCGGTGACGCCCGCGAGCAGCGCGACCTT
>DATLBT010000041.1:0-32164 GCA_035526825.1 Verrucomicrobiia bacterium
GGCGAGCGATGCGCCGACCAGTCCGCCGCCAACGATGGCGACGTCGAAAAAATGGGGACGCACACCATTTTTGTCACCCATCTGCAGATCCTGCTCTGTGGTGGGCAAAAATGGTGTGCGTCCCTATTTTTTCATCAGCGCTTCGATCTCGGCGGTCGCCTTGGGCACGTCGCCGGTCAGCACGCGCGGAGCGCTTTCCGTGACCACGACATCGTCCTCGATGCGCACGCCGATGCCCCAGAAACGCTCATCGACGCCGGCCGAGCCCGGCGCGATGTAGAGGCCGGGTTCCACGGTCATCACCATGCCCGGCACGAACGGCCGCGCCTCGCCGCCGACCTTGTAGCGGCCGACGTCGTGCACATCCATGCCGAGCCAGTGGCCGGTGCCGTGCATGAAAAAACGGCGGTGCTGCTCTTCCTTGATCAGGGTCGCGATGTCGCCCTTGAGCAAGCCGAGCGCAACCATCCCCTCGGTCAGCACCCGCGTGGCGACCTCGTGCGGGCGGCTGCTCGGGTTGCCGGGCTTGAGTTCGGCCGTCGCGGCAAGCTGTGCCGCGAGCACGACGTCGTAAACCGCCTTCTGCGGCCCGCTGAACTTGCCGTTGGCCGGGAAGCAGCGCGTGATGTCGGCGGTGTAGCCACGGTATTCACCGCCCGCGTCGATCAGGACGAGGTCGCCGTCCTTGAGCGCGCAGTTGTTCTCGACGTAGTGCAGCACGCAGGCGTTGGCGCCGGTGCCGACGATGCTGCCGTAGCCCGGCTCCAGGCCCTCGAGCGCGAACTCGTGGTGGATTTCGGCGGCGAGCTGATATTCCTGCACTCCCGGCTTGGCGAATTTCATCGCCCGCACATGGGCGCGCGCCGAGACCTTGCCGGCGTGCGCCATGAGCTCGAGTTCGGCGGCAGTCTTGAGCAGCCGCTGCTCGTGCAGCGTTGTTTCCAGCGCGACGAACTCGACCGGCGCCGAGGCGCCGCGCCGGGAAATTTCGCGGATCTCGCGCACACACCCGGTGATCTGCGGGTCGAGTGCGTGCTCGCCCAGCGTGTAGAAGATGCGCGCGCGGCCGCCGAGCAGCGACGGCAGCATCGCGGCGAACTGCGAGATCTCTTGCGCTTGCTCCGCGCGGTACTGGCGCTTCGCGCCGTCCGGGCCGGCTCGGTAGCCATCCCACATCTCGCGCGTCGGGTCCTTGGGCCGCACGAACAGCAGGTACTCGCCCTCGGGCCGCCCCGGCGCCAGCACGGCGATCGCGTCGGGCTCGGGAAATCCGGTCAGGTAGGTAAAGTCGCTGTCCTGGCGAAACTTGAAATGCACGTCGCGGTTGCGGATCACCTCGCGCGCCGCCGGGATGATCGCGATGCCGTCCGGCCCCATTGCCTGCATCAGGCGGGCGCGGCGGGCGGCGTATTCATCGAGCTCGACGATGGTGGGTCCGGTCATGGGGCGGATCCTCTTCAGTGGACGGTGGCGTCGCGGGTCGCGGCATTGCGCTCGTGCAGCTCGAGGAACACCAGCTGCGCGCCAACGCGGATGTATTCGACCAGCTCGGCGTAGGCGGTCTCCTCGATCTCGGTGTCCTCGTCCTCGGCCACGCCGGCGTGGGTGAAGTCGGTGAAGTCGCGGACGATTTCCTTGAGTTCAGCCGAGCATTGCTTCATGTCCAGGCGCTTGCCGCTCGACAAGCCCAGCAGGAAGCCCTCGCACCAGGCCGACAGCGCCCGCACCCGGTGTGCGAGTTCTTCGTCGTCGTCCGGCAGCAGCGGCGTGAAGCGCATGTCGCCGCCGGTCAAGGCATCGACCGACTGGCCGCACAGCGCGCGCAGCGCCTGCGTGTCGCCCGGCTCGCTCGGCGGGCCGCCACCCTCGCGCGACAGCAAACCCATCGGGTCGATGGCTTCGGCGGGCTTCACGCAAAGAGCGCCGCACAGGGCGCCGTGGTACTCGGCCGCATTCTGGGCATAGCCGAGCCGCGCCAGGGCCTTGGCGAGGTCGTCGTAGCGGAGGGCTTCGCTCATCGCGTGATTATAAGCCGCCGCCCCGACGCCCCCGCGCCGCCGACGGGGCATAATCGCGCCCCATGAAAGACGCCGATTTCGTCGTAGCCCTGCGCGGCTCCGCGCCCTATGTGCACGCGCACAACGGCCGCGTGTTCGTCATCGCCTTCGGTGGAGAGGCGGCCGAGCGCCCGGACTTTGCACAGCTGATCTACGACATGGCGCTGTTGCACAGCCTCGGCGTCAAGCTGGTGCTGGTGCACGGCGCGCGGCCCCAGGTCGACAGCGAGCTCACGGTCCGGGACATCACCTCCGATTACGTCGACAACCTGCGGGTCACCGACGGGCCGACGCTGGACTGCGTGATGGCCGCAGTTGGCCGGCTGCGCATGGAGATCGAGGCGACCCTATCGACCAGCCTCGCCAGCACGCCGATGGGCGGGGCGCGGCTCAAGATCGCCTCCGGCAACTGGATCACCGGCAAGCCGGTTGGCGTGCGCCAGGGCGTGGACATGCAATACACCGGCGACGTGCGCCGCGTGGATGTGGCCGCGATCCGCGCGAACCTCGAGGCCGACCGCATCTGCCTGTTGTCGCCCATCGGCTATTCGCCCACCGGCGAAATCTTCAACCTGCGCGCCGAAGACGTTGCCACCGCGGTCGCCGCGGCGCTGGGCGCCGACAAGCTGATCTTCCTGGTGCCGTCCGACCCCGCCGAGTGGCCGCTGGCCGACAAGGCCGGCGACGCCGGCCAGATGAGCGTGGCCGAAGCGGAAAAGCTGCTCGGCGACGAGCAGCTCACCACCGAGGACCGCGGCTGCCTGACCTCGGTGACGACCGCCGCACGCGGCGGCGTGCAGCGCGTGCACCTGATCTACATGGGTCGCGACGGCGCGCTGCTGCGCGACCTCTACACGCGCGACGGCTCGGGCCTGTTGTTCTACGCCGACGAAAACTACGAGTCGATGCGCGACGCGACCATCGACGACATCGGCGGCATCCTGTCGCTGATCCAGCCGCTCGAGGAAGCCGGCGTGCTGGTGCCGCGCCCGCGCGAGCAGCTGGAGCAGGAGATCGGCAGCTTCAACGTGATGGTCCGCGACGGCATGGTCATCGCCTGCGCCGCGCTGTTCCCGTTCGCCGAGTCGAAGAACGCCGAGCTGGCCTGCGTCGCCGTGCACCCGGACTACCGCGGGCATGGGCGTGCGGCGACGCTGCTCAAGCGGCTCGAGGCCGAGGCCCGGGCGCACGGCCTCACGCGCCTGTTCAGCCTCACCACTCACACGCCCCACTGGTTCATCGAGCGCGGCTTCGCGCAGGGCAAGATCGAGGACCTGCCGGTTCAGAAGCAGCGGTTCTACAACTACCAGCGCAATTCGCTGGTGCTGGTGAAATCGCTCTGAATAACCGCGACATCGCCGACCGCTCCCTCGCGCGGGTCTGGCATCCGTGCACGCAGATGAAGGACCACGAGCAACTGCTGCCGCTCGTACCCATTGCGTCGGCCGAAGGCCCGTGGCTCACCGACTTCGACGGCAAGCGCTACCTCGACGCGGTGAGCTCGTGGTGGACCAGCATCTTCGGCCACCGCCATCCGCTGATCGTGCGGCGCCTGAAGGAGCAGCTCGATCGCCTCGACCACGTGCTGCTCGCCGGCTTCACCCACGAAGGCGCGGTGACACTCGCGGAAAAACTCTGCGCGATCGCGCCGGCCGGCCTGAGCCGCTGCTTCTACAGCGACAACGGCAGCTCGGCGGTGGAAGTCGCGCTGAAAATGAGCTTCCACTACTGGCGCAACGCGGGCCACGCCGGCAAGACGCGCTTCATCGCACTGTCGAACAGCTATCACGGCGAGACGCTGGGTGCGCTCGCGGTGGGCGGCACCGGGCTTTATCGCGACGCCTATGCGCCGCTGCTGCTGCAGCCGATCCACGTGCCCTCGCCCGACTGCTTCATGCGGGCGCTGGGCCAGTCTTGGGAAGACCACAGCCGCGAGCAGTTCCTGCATATGCGCATCGCGCTGGAGCGCCATGCGAAGGAAGTGTGCGCGGTCATCGTCGAGCCGCTGGTGCAATGCGCCGGCGGCATGCGCATGTACCACCCGGTGTACCTGCGCCTGCTGCGCGAGGCCTGCACCCAGCACGGCGTGCACCTGATCTGCGATGAGGTCGCCACCGGTTTCGGCCGCACCGGCAAGATGTTCGCGTCGGAGTGGGCGGACATCGTGCCGGACCTCATGTGCGTTTCAAAAGGCCTCACCGGCGGGACGCTGCCGCTGGCGGCGACGCTGGCGACGGAATCGATCTACCAGGCGTTCTACGCCGACTGGCAGTCGGGCAGGGCCTTCCTGCACTCGCACAGCTACACCGGCAACCCGATCGCCTGCGCCGCTGCGCTGGCCACGCTCGAGGTCTTTGCGCAGCAGGACTGGATGCTCGCGAACCGCAACCTCGGGCACCTCATGTGGATGAACGTGGCCGCGCTGCTCCGGCACCCCAACGTTGCCGAGGTGCGGCAGCAGGGCATGATCCTCGCGATCGAATTGGCCAAGGACGCGCGTGCGCGCGAGCCGTTCCCGCGCGAGCGCCGCACGGGACTCGCCGTCTACCGTCATGCCCTCGACAAAGGCGTGCTGCTGCGCCCGCTCGGCGACGTCGTCTACTTCATGCCGCCGTACACCGTCGGCACCGAAGATGTGAAACTGATGGCACAAACCGCGATCGAAGGCATCGAGCTGGCCGTCAAATGAACGAACCCCGCGTTTACGTCGACATCGAACTGCGCGAAGGCGACATCGTGACGCTGCCGCAGGAGGCCTACCACCACCTCGTCGTGGTGCTGCGGCGGATGAAGGGCGACGCCGTGACGCTGTTCAACGGCCGCGGCGGCGAGTACGGCGTCACGCTCGAGTCGATCGCCAAACGCTCGGTCGACGCGCGCGTGACGGCGTTCCGCGATGTCAGCCGCGAATCCGCCTTGCCGGTGACGCTCGCGCAGGCCGTGTCGAAGGGCGAGCGCATGGACTTCACCATCCAGAAGGCGGTCGAGCTCGGCGTGACCGAGATCCAGCCGCTGATCACGGACCACGTCGTGGTCAAGCTCAGCGAGGAGCGCTGGGCGCGCAAGCTCGAGCACTGGCAGAGCGTCGCGGTATCGGCGTGCGAGCAATCCGGCCGCACGCGAATTCCGCGCATCGCGCCGGTGATCGACCTGCGCGACTGGCTCAACGCGCTGCCGGCCGGAGCACTGAAGCTGGTGCTGGCGCCGGGCGCCGCCGCCGGCAGGCTGACGCGCCGCGCCGAGCCGATTGCCTTGCTGGTCGGGCCCGAGGGCGGCCTGTCCGACATGGAGCTCAAGCTCACCGACATCTCCGGCTTTGTTCCGGTGCCGCTCGGTCCGCGCATCCTGCGCACCGAGACCGCCGGCATGGTGGCCCTCGCCGTCATCCAGTCCGCCTGGGGCGACCTCGGCGCTTCCCTCTCCACCGGAAAGTAACCGTGCTCATCAGCCAGGCTCGCATCGTCAACGAAGGCAAGGTCATCGACGCCGACGTGCTCGTCGAAAAGGGGCGCATCGCCAAGGTCGCGCCTTTCATCGCAGCGCCGCCGCGCACCAGGGTGATCGACGCCAAGGGCAAGCTGCTGCTGCCGGGCGTGATCGACGACCAGGTGCATTTCCGCGAGCCGGGCTTCCCGCACAAGGCGGACATCGCCAGCGAGTCGGCGGCCGGCGTCGCCGGCGGCACGACGTCGTTCATGGAGATGCCCAACACCAACCCGAAGACGACGACGCGCGAGCTGCTCAAGGCCAAGTACGGCCTCGCCGAAAAGCGCGCGCACGGAAATTACGCCTTCTACTTCGGCGCGACCAACGACAACATCGAGGAAGTCGAGAAGCTCAAGCCGGGTGAGGCCTGCGGCGTGAAGATCTTCATGGGTTCCTCGACCGGCAACATGCTGGTCGACGACCCGGCGACTCTCGACAACATCTTCTCGCGCTGCCGGCTGCTGATCACGACCCACTGCGAAGACACGCCGATGATCACGGCGCTCGAGGAGCAGGCGCGCGCGAAGTACGGCGAGGATGTACCCGCTGCCGAGCACGCCAACATCCGGCCGATGGAGGTTTGCTACAAGTCGAGCGCGCTGGCGGTGTCGCTCGCAAAGAAGCACGGCGCCAACCTGCACGTGCTGCACCTGACTTCGGCGAAGGAGCTCGAGCTGTTCACGCCCGGCGATCCGCGCGTCACCGCCGAGGCGTGCGTGCACCATCTGTTCCTCAACGAAACGGCGTACGCAAGGATCGGCCACCGCGCCAAGTGCAACCCGTCGATCAAGACCGAGGCCGACCGCAAGGGCCTGGTGCAAGGCGTCAAGGATGGCCGCATCACGCTGATTGCGACCGACCATGCCCCGCACACGGCGGAAGAAAAAGCGCAGAGCTACTTCAAGGCGCCGGCTGGCCTGCCGGTGATCCAGAACTCGCTGCAGATGATGCTGGAGCTTGTCACGCGCGGCGAACTCGACCTCAAGACCGTGGTGCTGCGCATGTGCCACGCGCCGGCGCAGCGCTTTGGCGTGGTCGACCGCGGCTTCATCCGCGAGGGCTATTTCGCCGACCTCGTGCTGGTCGACCCGAAGACGCCGCACACGGTGACAAAGGAATCAATCCTGTATCGCTGCGGCTGGTCACCGTTCGAAGGCGAGACCTTCAGCCACTCGATCGCTTCGACCTGGGTCAACGGCGAGCTGGCTTGGGACGGCCAGAAAGTCCTCAAGCCGCACGGCCGGAAGCTGGAGTTCGCCGCTTAGCTGCGGGTCGATCCGCTGTCGGCAGACCAGCGCCAGCGCGTGCCTTGCGGGGTGTCCTCGATGGAAACGCCGAGCGCGACGAGTTCGGCCTTTAGGCGATCGCCCTCGGCATAATCTTTCGACTTGCGCGCAGCCGTGCGCGCGTCGATGAGCCGCTGCACCGCACCGTCATCGCGCGCAGCCCCGGCCGGCTGCCAGCGAAACCATGCGGTCGGTTGCTGCTGCAGCAAGCCCAGCATCGACCCGGCATCCAGCAACTGCGCCTTGATGCTCGGCCGCGCGGCAGCATCCGCGGCACGGGCGGCGCGCGCCGACTCGAACAGCGCCGCGATCGCCTGCGGCGTGTTGAGGTCATCCTCGAGTGCGTCGACCACGGCTTGCGGTGCGCCCACGCCGGCCGCGGCGGGCACGTCCTCCAGCTCGCGCAGCGCGCCATACAGGCGGTCGAGCTGCGCGCGGGCTTGCGGCACGGTGTCGTCGGTCCAGTCGAGCGGCTGCCGGTAATGGCCGTTCAGCAGCGCAAGGCGGATCGCCTCGCCCGGGTGCACCTTCACCAGGTCGTGCACCCGCAGCACGTTACCGACGGATTTCGCCATCTTGGCGCTGTTCATGGTCAGGAAGCCGTTGTGCACCCAGTAGCGCGCGAACGGCTTGCCGCCGTGGGCGCAGGTGCTTTGCGCGCGCTCGTTTTCATGGTGCGGGAACACCAGGTCGTGCCCGCCGCCATGGATGTCGATGGTCTCACCGAGCACGCGGGCACTCATTGCCGAGCACTCGATGTGCCAGCCGGGGCGGCCCTCGCCCCACGGCGACGGCCACTTCGGCTCGCCGGGTTTCGATGGCTTCCACAGGACGAAGTCGCCAGGGTCCTTCTTGTACGGCGCCACGTCGACACGCGCGCCAGCGATCAGCTCGCGGCGGTCGCGTCCGGACAGCTCGCCGTAGCCGGCATAGCTCGGCACGTCGAACAACACGTGGCCTTCGGCGGCGTAGCCGTGACCGGCCGCGACGATGCGTCCGATCATCGCGACGATGTCCTCCATGTGCGCGGTGACCCGCGGCTCGATGTCGGGACGCGCCACGCCCAGCGCGGCAAGGTCCTCGTGGTAAATCCTGGTGAACTTGTCGGTGATGGCGCCGATGTCGACGCCCTGCTCCGCCGCCGCCTTGTTGATCTTGTCGTCGACGTCAGTGATGTTGCGTGCGTAGACCACGCCTTGGTAGCGACGGCGCAGGACGCGCGCAAGCACGTCGAACACCACCGCGGGCCGCGCATTGCCGATGTGCGCGTAGGAATAGACCGTCGGGCCGCACACGTACATCGTCACGCGCGAGGGATCCAGCGGCTCGAAACGTTCCTTGCGGCCGCTGAGGGTGTTGTGGAGCTGCATGGGCGCGCAGGGTGAAGCGTGACACGCCAAATGTCCAGCCCGTTCCTGGAGAAAAGCCACTAGTATCGGGACGCACCGACCCCGCCATTCCCATGTCAGACAAGCCCCGACACCACGGCCCTTCCCGGTTCCGCAACAACTATCCCCACCAGCGCCATGGCGCGCGCGATTTCCTGCGCTTTCTGTGGGACTGGCAGCGCAAGCCGTTCGCGCGCATCGACTTTCCCCTGGCGGGCAACGACCCCGCGTTCCTCGCCGGCAATCGCACGCGACCGACGCTGACCTGGGTCGGGCACTCGACTTTTTTGGTGCAGCTTGGCTGCCTCAACGTGCTCACCGATCCGCACTTCACCCAACGCGCCTCGCCGCTGGCCTTTGCCGGCCCCGCGCGCCTGGCGCCGCCGGGCCTTGCGCTGCGCGACGTCCCGCCGCTCGACCTCGTGCTGATTTCGCACGATCACTACGATCATCTCGACGAGGGCTCCGTGGCCTGGCTGGCGCAGCACCACCCCCGGGCGGTGTTCGCGGTGCCGCTCGGCC
The DNA here is from genome assembly GCA_035526825.1 of Verrucomicrobiia bacterium. Taxonomy (GTDB): domain Bacteria; phylum Pseudomonadota; class Gammaproteobacteria; order Nevskiales; family Nevskiaceae; genus JACPFV01. The sequence goes on from DATLBT010000041.1 coordinate 8,740, forward strand.
TGCGGCGCTGGCTGCAACGGCTGCGCGCCGCGAACATCGTCGAGCTCGACTGGTGGCAGGCGCACTCCGGGCACGGCTTCACGGTGAGCGCGGTGCCGGCACAGCATTTTTCCGGACGCGGCGCCACCGACCGGAATCGCACGCTGTGGTGCGGCTTCGTGGTCGAGATTGCGGGCCAGCGCCTGTTCTTCGCCGGCGACACCGGCTACTCGAGGGACTTCGCCGACATCGGCGCACGCTTTGCGCCGATCGACCTGGCGCTGCTGCCGATCGGCGCCTACGCGCCGCGCTGGTTCATGCACCCGATGCACGTGAATCCCGAAGAAGCGGTGCGCATCCACCGCGACATCGGCGCGCGCCTCTCGGTGGCGATGCACTGGGGCACCTTCAGGCTCACCGAAGAGCCGCTCGATGAGCCGCCGAAGCAGCTCGCGGCGGAACTGGAAAGGGCAGGCGTGCCGCCAGAGAACTTCTGGATCATGCAACACGGCGAGACGCGGCGACTCCCCTTTCCTACGGCGGCGTAAGCGCTTCCAGTTGCCGCTGGCGCACCTCCGGCTCGGTTTCGGCGAGCTCGTCGATTTTCGCGTGAAACGCCGTCCAGTCGCTGCCCACTTGCGCGTACAGCGCGTTGAACGCCGGAACCCACTGGTGGTACAGGCCGAATGGCAGCAATCGCGCGTTGTTCAGCGGACCGGCCAGCCAACCGTCGTACGCCGCATCGCCGCCCCAGCCGGCCCTGGCTGCGGCGTAACGCTCGCGCAGGCGCTCGAACTCGGCGGCCTTGCGCTGGCGCTTCTCGGCCTCCGTCAGCGCGCTCGCATACAGCTGCGCGAGCCGCTCGCGCGCATCGAGCATCAGGCCAATGAACTCGCGATCGCGCTCGCGCCGCTGCAGCGCGGACGCGATGCGCCCGGGTGCGCCGCCGAGGTACTGGCGCAAACCCTCCTGCTCGACGAACGTCGCGAAGGACTCGTTGAACGCGGTGTCACCCTTGATGTAGCGGCGCTGGTGCGCAAGCTCGTGAAAGATGGTGCCCGTGACCTGGTCGTCGCTCGCGACGATGGTGTTGAGCACCGGGTCGTCGAACCAGCCGAGCGTGGAGTACGCCGGCACGCCACCGATATGCACGTCGAACCCGGCCGCCGCGAGGCGCGCGGACTCGGCCCGCGCATCGTCGAGGTCGTAGTAACCGCGATATGCCATGCAGCCGGCCAGCGGATAGCACCACTGGCGCGACGCCATCGACAGCTCTGGCGTCGCGAACACGTTCCACAGTGCGTACGGGCGCCCGAGGTCGGCATAGTCGGTGTAGCTGCCGTTGTCGGGCAGCGCCAGCACCTGCGTTGCGAACCGCCGGGCGTCGAGGGCACGCCCGAGCCGCGCGCGCAGCGTCGCGTCGGTCTGCGGGCTCGCGATGACTTCCTCGATCGGCTCGCGCCGCATCAGCAGCTGGTACTGCCCGCGAACGAGCTGGGCGTAGTAGCCGGCCTGGCAGCCGGTAAGCGAGATCGCCAGCGCGGCGATGCCGAGCGGCGCTGCGCGTCTCATCGCGGTTGGCGCCTAGTCCTGGGTCCAGCGGAACATCCAGGCGCCGAGCCCCAGGAACAGCGCGGACATCAGTGCCAGCGCGCCGACGTGGTAGCCGAGCGCCGACAGCGGCGTGCCCTCCAGCATGATGGCGCGCGCCGCGGTCAGCAGGTGCGTCAGCGGAAACAGGTCGGCAGCGACCTGCACGGCGCGCGGTGCGCCATCGATCGAGAAGAACACGCCCGACAGCACCATCATCGGCCAGGTGATCAGGTTGAGGATGCCGCCGGCAAACTCCTCGCTGGCCACGCGCGACGCCACGATCAGGCCGAGCGCGATCATGCTGACGGCGGCGAGCAGCGTCACCAGGAACAGGTCGAGGTATGAGCCGTCCATGCGGAAATGCAGGAACAGTGTCGTGCCAACGAAGCAGAAGACCGTGATCATCAGCGTCAGCGCCAAACGCGACAGCAGTTGCGCCAGCAAGAACTCGAGGGCGGTGAGCGGCGTTGCGTTGAGGCGCTTGAGGTAGCCGCTCTTGCGGTAGCGCACGATGACGTAGCCGATGCCGAACAGGCACGAAAACATCATGTTCATGCCGAGCAGGCCCGGCACCACCCAGTCGACGTAGCGGATCGGCGCGCCGCCGATCTCCTGGCGCTCGAGTGGCGGGTCTGTCGCCTGCAACAGCTTCTCTGCGATCTCGCCCTTGGCCGACTCAGGATTGATCCAGTAGCGCCCCGAAGTCCCAGACAGGTCCAGTAGCAGGTCGACCTGGTGGCGACCGACCTTGCCGATGACCTTGTCGAGCGACGCTTCGCGATAAAACTGGACGTGTTCAGTCGCGAGAAACGGGTGCAGTTGCCCATCGAGCGCCAACCCTGGCGGCGCCACAACCGCAACCTTGAACAGCGGCTGGCCCGGCCCGGAGAAGATCACCGCGAAGCCGGCAACCATCAGCACCGGCGCGGCGACGTTCCAGCCCAGCGCCGAGCGGTCGCGCAGGAACTCGAGGCTGCGCGCCCAGGTCATGGCGACGAGCCGGCCCACGCGCATCACCGCGGCGTTCATGCGCGCAGTTCCTTGCCGGTGAGTTCGATGAACAGGTCTTCGAGCGTGCGTGGACGCACCTTGAGCTGCGCCAGCGACACCCCGGCGCCGAGCAGCGCGCTGACGGCGCCGTTGACGTCGGCGGTCATGATTTCGGCGCGGTCGGCGTTCTGAAGCACGGTGAAAGGCCAGTCGGTGCGGCCGGTCAGCGCCGCATGCGGCAGCTCGATGACGACGTCGTCGTAGTGCTGCGACAAGAGTTGCTGCGGCGAGCCACGCGCGATGACGCGGCCGTGGTCCATGATCGCGATGTCGTCGCAGAGCGCGTAAGCCTCTTCCATGTAGTGCGTGGTGAGCACCACGCTCTTGCCGAGCGCCTTGATCTCGCGCACCAGGTCCCAGAAATTGCGGCGCGCCTGCGGGTCGAGGCCGGTGGTCGGTTCATCGAGGAACAGCAGTTCGGGATCGTTGACCAGCGCGATCGCCAGCAGCACGCGCTGGCGCTGCCCGCCCGACAGCTTGCCGGTGTCGCGGTCGAGGAACTCGCCGAGACGGCAACGCTCGATCAGCTGCTCGTTCGGCACGCGCTTCTGGTACAGCGCGCCGAAGAACGCAAGGTTTTCGCGCACCGTCAGGAAATCCTGCAGCGCGGTGTGCTGGAACTGGATGCCGATGAGCTCGCGATAGCCCGCATCGAGCGGCCGGTCACGGAACAGCACCTGTCCCGAGGTCGCCCTTGTCAGGCCTTCGAGCACTTCGATGGTGGTGGTCTTGCCGGCGCCGTTCGGCCCGAGCAGGCCAAAGCAGATGCCCTCCGGCACGGCGAAACTGACGCCATCGACCGCCCGCACCTTCGGATACTGCTTGACGAGGTCGCGGACCTCGAGGATGGCTGGCATAGAGGGGCGGGAGTTTACTGGAAGCCAAGCCCCCACAAAAAAGAGGCACACGTCGAAGGCGCATCTGTGGGAGGTCTTCTGGGCGCGATGTCGGTGGCACAACATCGGGGCCAGGGCCCCTCCCACAAAACCAAACCCACATGAAAGCATCCAACCCACATCGGGGTGGGCACTACCCCTAGGCGTTCGCAGAACTCCCGATGGGCCGCGACCGGCCGCCGCTCGCCGCGCGGATCATCTCGAACAGCTCTTCGCGACGGTAGATGCCGAGCTTGCGGTAAATGCGCGACGCGTGGTTCGCGACGGTCGACGTGGCGATGCCGCACTGGCGCGCGACCGACTTGAAAGTCTTGCCGGTCGACAGCGCGCGGGCGATTTCCTGCTCGCGCGGTGAGAGGCCGTCCAGCGGCTGCGCCTTGCGCGCGTAAACCAGCAGGCGCACGTCGTCGGCCTTGACCGCGCGCACGCGCAGCGTGCCGCGCGTGAACGAGCCGTTCTCGCCCGAAGCGTCGCCGGGCAAGTCGAACGGCAGGCGGTCGAATTGCGGGTCGCCAAATTCCCCACCGATGAGCTCGCGGAAAGCGCGGCTCGCGGCGTAGACCGTGCCGCGTGCATCGACCATCGCCGCGGTGCCGCGATTGCTGCGACCCCAGCGCGACAGCCGTTCATCGGACAAAATGAAATGCTTCAACGCCAGCGCGTTGGCCTCGACCAGATGCGCCGTGACGCGGCGCAGGTCCTCGCCGGTCGCGCCGTTGCGCTGGCCCGCGAACCAGAAGGCAAAGCGGCTGACGAGCCGGCTCTCCGGGTGCTGGTAGCGCATCGCAAAGCCGGTCCGCGCCCCCGGGGGCGACTGCATCGGGGTCAGAGCGAGCTCGCAGTCGTCGCGCAGCGGCAGGCTCTGCAACTGGTGCGCGGACACCGAGCCGTCGGCCGGCCAGGTGGTGAACTCGCCCGCGTGCATCGGATCGCTGTCCTGCGTCTGCCACGCCACCGCGGCGGCGCCGAAATCGCGCCCGACTCGTTCGAGCGCGAGCGCGCGGAAGCGGCCCCAGTCCTCCTCGACGGCGAGGGCATACAGGCTGCGAATCAGGCGATCAGTCGACTCCATTTGAAGCGTTCCCCCCGGAACTCAGCCGGTTTTGCGCAACACCTGCTCGGCTCGGGCTTTGAGCTCGGCCAGCGCTTGCGCCACAAGGTCCATCAGGTGCTCGATGTCGGGCACGGTCGTACGGTGCGCGATGAGCCCGATGTCGAGGTTTTCCAGATAACTCATCACGGTGATGTTGAAGGCCAGCCCATGGTACGGAATGCTGACCGGATAGTTGGCCTGGACGCGCGCGCCGCAGAGGTACAGCGATTGTTGCGGTCCGGGCACGTTCGAGATGACCAGATTGTACGGCGGATAGACGTAATCCTGGATGCTGAAGTTTTCGTACAACCTCGCCGCCTGCGCCAACAGGCCGGGCGACGGCACGTTGACCCAGTCCATCATGCGCCGCGCCGGCGTGGCCTTGAAGCTGTGCTTGACCTTTTTCATGCACCTGGACAGCGTCTGCAGGCGCTCGACCGGGTCCGCGATGTCGGTGTGCAACGCCGACCGGGCCATCGTGACCTTGTTGCCGTGCGTGCCCTTCTCGGCGTCGGTGCGCACCGATACCGGCACCGCAGCGACCAGTGGCTTGTCGGGCAACTCATGCTTTTCGAGGAGGTAATTGCGCAGGGCCTCGGCGCAGACGCCCAGCACCACATCGTTGACCGAGGTGCCGAAGGCATTCTTGATGAACTTGACGTCGGCCAGTGGCAGCGAGCGAAAGGCAAACGCGCGGCGCGCGGTGATCGTGGTGTTGAACCGCATGCGCGGCGCCGCGCCAACCGCGCGGTCTTCCGGCGCCGCCGGGTCGGACTCGGCGTGGTCGCGCGCGCGGCGGTGCGCCAGCGCGGCGCGGCCGGCGGAGAACAGGAACGGTCCGGTCTCGCGCAACAGGCGGAAGGCTTCCCGCGGCCGCGTCGCGAGGTTGCGCGCCGTGCTCGCGGCGAGCTGGATGGGCGACGGGATGGCTTCCGGCTCCCACGGCTCCTGTGGCGGCGGCACGGCGGGAGCCTCGGGCTCGAGGTCGAGCAGCACGCTCATCAACTCGGCGCCCGACACGCCATCGATGCAGGCGTGATGCACCTTGGTCAGCAGCGCGACGCGGCCGCCCGACAGGCCTTCCACGAAATAGGCGCGCCACAACGGCATGCTGCGGTCGAGCCGGGTGCTCATGACATCGCAGATGAAGTCAGCCAGTTGCTTGTCGTTGCCCGGGCGAGGCAGCGCGCGGTGGCGAACGTGGTGCTCGATGTCGAACTCGGGATCTTCGATCCAGTACGGCAGGTCGAGGTTCAGCGGCGAGGTGACCAGCCGGCGGCGAAACATCGGCAGCAGGTGCAGCCGGTTCTCGATCTGCCGGCGTATTGCCTCGAAGCCGAAATTTTTCGGCGCGCTCGCAGGATCCAGAATCGTGAGGCCGCCGATGTGCATGGGCACGGCGTTGGTCTCGAGATTCAGGAACATCGTGTCCAGACCGCTGAGTTGTCGCATGTTTCTCCTACGACCCCTGCGCCATTCTGTGCCGTTTGGCGAGGATGCGCCAGCGTTCGATGCGCTCAGCCGTCGCGAATAATTTCCTGCGCCGCATTGCGCCCGGCCGCGCCCATCACGCCGCCGCCGGGGTGCGCCGCTGCGCCGCACAAATAGAGTCCCCGCACGGGCGTGCGGTAATCGCTCCAGCCCGGGACCGGGCGGAACGACGCGAGCTGGTGCAGCGGCATCGCGCCCTGGAAAATGTTGCCGCCGGTCAGCCCGAAGGTTCGCTCGAGGTCGAGCGGCGACAGCACCTCGCGATGCAGCACCGACTCGCGGAAATTCGGCGCGAGCCGCCCGACCTCCTCGATGCAGCGCTGGGCGAAGTCGTCCTTGATTGCGTCCCAATGCAGGCCGTCCGCGAGCCGGTACGGCGCGTACTGCACGAACAGGCAGGCCACGTGGTGGCCGGGCGGCGCGAGCGTGCCGTCGAGGGAGGACGGGATGGTCAGGTCGATCACCGGTCGCCGCGACGGCTTGCCGTACTTGGCGTCGTCGTAGGCACGCTCGAGGTAGTCGAGCGAGTTGCCGATGTGGATGGTCCCGCGGTGCTGCGGGCCTGCCTCGGCCTTGCCCGGGCAGCAACTGAAATCCGGCAGCTCGGACAGCGCGAGGTTGATCTTCATGCTCGCGCTCGCGTAATCGATCCGCGCCACCGCCTCGCGGAATTTCGGCGGCAAGTGGTCGGGTTCGAGCAGTTTCTCGAACGTCACATGGGCGTCGGCGCTGGAGGCCACCGCAGTCGCCGCCAGCAGCTCGCCATTGGCCAGGCGCACGCCAGCGACGCGGCCGCCGAGCACCTCGATGCGCGCAACCGGCGCGCCCGTGCGGATCTCCACGCCGGCGGCCTGGGCGCTGCGCGCGAGCGCCTGCGTCAGCGCTCCCATGCCACCCTCGACGTAGCCCCACACGCCACGCGCGCCGCCCGCGCGGCCCATGACGTGGTGCAGCAGCACGTAGCCGGTGCCCGGCGCGGACGGCGGCTGGAACGTTCCGATGATGGCGTCGGTTGCCAGCGTCGCCTTCAGGACATCCGACTCGAACCAGCGCTCGAGCACCGGTCGCGCGGCGCCGGTGAGGATCTCGAGTGCCTCGGGCAGGTCCTCGCCCAGCCGCGCCAGCGCGCGGTAAAACGAGTGCCCGCGCCGCAGGTGGCGCAGCCGCTCGAGCCAACCCCAGCGTCGCCAGCTGGACGGCAGCGGCAGCAGCTCCGCCGGCGTCTGCGTCAGCACCGGCTCCAGGCAGTCGGCGATACGGTTGAGCAGCCGCTCGTAGCGCGGGTAAGACTGCGCGTCGCGCGCCGAGAACCTGGCGATCTCGCGCGCGTTGAGGCCCTCATCGGGACCCATCAGCAGGGAGCGGCCGTCTTCGCATGGCGTGAACGAAGAAGGATTGCGCGGCAGGATGCGATAGCCATGGCGCTTCAACTCGAGGTCGTGCTCGACCTCGGGAAGGAGCAGGCTCATCAGGTACGACGCGGTCGAAACGCGGTACCCGGGCGCGATCTCGCCGGTCACCGCGGCGCCGCCCACGACATCGCGCCGCTCGAGCACCAGTACGCGCTTGCCGGCGCGACCGAGGTAGGCGGCGGCGGTCAGCCCATTGTGGCCGGCGCCGATGATGATCACGTCGAACATGGGTCGAGTGTCGAGGGGAAAAAGGGAGCTTTTTTCCTCAACCGACGCTGGCGGCCGCGATCTCGGCCTGGGCGAGCCGCGCCTCGATGGCCTCGAGATTCGGGATCAATGCGTTGGTATTGGCGATCGACAAGCGCGTCAAAACGAGCTCGTCGTGGTCCGTCGACACCAGCGGCTCCTTGCGCAGCGCTGTGCGGTTCAGCGTCACCAGGTGCGGGTAGCCCTGGCAAATCACGGCGTATTGGCCAGCGCGGACGCGGCCGCTGAACGTTTGCATCACGGCGGCGCGCGTGCGGCGGGTTGTTTCGGGGCGCTCCGAGCCGTTGAGCACCTCGAACCACACCGCCGGGATCGGCTTGCTGTTGTATAGCAGCATGCCGGCAAGCCAGGCCGGCGCGTCGGCGGGGCGCTGCAGCCGCTCGCTGGAAACCACCTCGGCAACCGCGGCATTGGGCAGGAGGAGCGTGTCGCCGGCCAGCGAGACCAGCACCGCGTACAGCTCCTCGCGCGTCGCCATCAGCGCGGCAGCTCCAGCATTTCCCGCACCTCGGTCAGCAGCTGCTCTTCCTGGTACGGCTTGATCAGGTAGCGGTTGACGCCGATCTGCCGCGCGCGCTCACGATGCTTCTCGCCCGAGCGCGAGGTGATCATGATGATCGGCAGCGTCTTGAGCCGGTCGTTGTTGCGCACAAAGGCCGCGACCTCGAAGCCGTCGGCGCGTGGCATCTCGATGTCGAGCAACATCGTCGCCGGGGATTCGGTCTGCAGCTGGGTCATCGCGTCGAGGCCGTCCTTGGCCAGTACCACGCGGTAGTTGGCGCGCTCGAGCAGGCGCTCGGTGACGCGGCGGATCGTGATCGAGTCGTCCACCACCATGATGGTCGGCCGCTCGTCGGCGAGCGGCACGCTGACGACGCTGCCGGCTGCGACTTCGGCGACCGCCACGCGGCGCGCGCGGTTGGTGATGAGCGCCGGCGCGTCGACGATCAGCACGACGCGACCGTCCGGGAGGATGGTGCCGCCACTGATGCCCTGCACCGCCGACACCTGCGGGCCGACTGCTTTTGACACGATTTCGCGGTTGCCGAACAGCGTATCGACGACCAGGGCGACGCGGCGGTCGACCCCGGTGAGACCCTCGGGCAGGCGCACCAGCACCGCCGGCAGCGTCTTGCTGTCGACGGGCGGCTTGTAGTGCGGCGTCTCGAGCAGTTCCGCGAGCGAACGCACTCGATAGTCGTTGCCGCCGTAGGTGAACGGCGGACCGTCGTCCTGCAGGTAGTCGGTCAGCTTGTCGCGCGGCACGCGCGCGATGCTCTCGATGGACGGCAGCGGCACTGCATAAACCTCGTTGCCGACGCCCACCAGCAGCGTTTGCGACAGCGCGAGCGTCAGCGGCAGGCGAATCAGGAAGCGCGCGCCTTGGCCCACCTCGCTCGACAGTTCCAGCGTGCCGCCGAGCTGCTTCACCTCGGCGGCAACGACGTCCATGCCGACGCCACGGCCGGCAGTCTGCGTCACCTCCTTCGCGGTCGAGAATCCGGCCTCGAAGATGAACATCGCGACTTCCTGGTCGCGCAGCCGCGCGTCCGGCGCCATCACGCCGCGCTCGATCGCGGTCTTGCGGATTGCGGCGTAGTCGAGGCCCTTGCCGTCGTCGCGCACTTCGATGGCGAGCTGGGTACCTTCACGATGCAGGTTGATCTGGATGGCGCCGGTTTCAGGCTTGCCCTTGGCGCGGCGCACGTCGGGTTTCTCGATGCCGTGGACGACCGAATTGCGCAGCAGGTGCTCGAGCGGCGCAACCATCCGCTCCAGCACGTTGCGATCGAGCTCCTGCTCGATGCCGTCGAACCTGACCTCGGCGACTTTGCCGGCTTCCTGGGCCGTCTGCTTGACCACGCGCTGCAGGCGCTGCACCTGGCGCGAGAACGGCACCATCAGCGTCGCCATCAGGCCCTGCTGCACCTCGGTGTTCACCCGGCCCTGTTGCATCAGCAGCGTGTCGGCCTCGGATAGCTGGTCGTCCATGGTGCTGCGCAGCGCTGCAAGGTCGCCCACCGACTCGTTGAGCGTCCGCGACAGCTCCTGCATGCGCGAGAAGCGGTCCATTTCGAGCGGGTCGAAGTCGCCGCGCTTGTCGCGCGCCGCATCGAGTCCGGCGGAGAAGCCACGCGCGGCGATCTGCGTCTCGGTCTCGATGTCGAGCGCGCGCAGGTGTTCGCGCACCCTCTCGAGCGTCTGCTGCATTTCGTTGAGCTGGAACTGCAACGCATTGTTGTGCTGCTCGAGTCGCGCGCGGAAGATCGTCATCTCGCCGGCTTCGTTGAGCATCTTGTCGAGCTGCTCGACCGCCACGCGCGCGGTCTCACGCTGGCGGCCGGCGAGGTCGCGGCCGTCGTCGGGTCGCCAGAACAGCATGGGGTCCCATGGATTGCGCGGCGCCTCCGGAATCAGGGCGAGCGACTCGGCTGCCAGCGACGCGTCGATGAGCGGCGGCAACGCGATCGGCTCGGGCTCGATGTAATGCTCGACCCGCGGCGCCGGCGTGGGCTCAGGCTCGGGGCCGGCGCTCTGCAGCGTTTCCGGGACGGTCTCGGCCGCGACGGCGGCGGCTTCGCCGCGCTCGAGCCGGTCCTGCATGCGCTGCAGCTGGCCCAGGTGGCTGTGCAGCGCTGCCAGCGCGGCCGCATCGACGGGGCCGGCCGATCCGGCAATCTCGTCGACGCGCGACTCCATTTCGTGGGCGACCGTGCCCATCGCCATCAGGCCGGCCATGCGCGCACAACCCTTGAGCGTGTGCAGCGCCCGTTGCAGCTCGCCCAGCGCCTCTTCGTTGCGGGCGTCGGCCTGCCAGGCGGTCAGCGACTTTTCCAGGGACTCGAGCAGCTCGGCCGACTCGGCGGTGAAAATCTGCGCGAGATCGGCCTGGAAGCCTTCCGGCGCCAGCAGTTCGGGCGCCTGGGGCGCCACGGCCGCGACGTCCATCAGCACCGCGGGCGGCGGTTCTGACAGCACCGCTACGCCCTCGAGTTCGGCCAGCGCCGGCGATGCGTCGGCTGGCTCGCCGCGGCCGATCTGCTCCAGCATCGCGTGCAGGTGGTCCATGCAATTGTGCAGGCGGCCGTAAAGCGCCGCGTCGCGCATCACGCGACCCTCGGAAACACGGTCGAGCAGCTGCTTGATGTGATGCGCCACCTCGCCCATCGAAGGGAAGTTGGCCGTATTTGCGCTGCCCTTGAGGCCGTGCACGGCGCGCGCGAGCTGGTCGACGATCGGTGTCGAGTGCGGATCGCGCTCCCAGGCGTCGAACAGCCCGTCGATCGATTGCAGCGCCTCGGTCGCCGAGGTGATGAAAATGCTGAGCATCTCGGGGTCGGGGCCGACGCCCGGCCCGCCCTCGAGGTCCGCCAGCACCGCGGCCGCGTCGGGCAACTCGCCGCGCTTGGCCTGGTCGAGCATCCGGTACAGCCCGTCCATGACGTTGGACAATTTGGCGTGCAGCGCGGCATCACGCGGCACGCTGCCCTGCGCGACGTGCTCGATCAGCGTCTCGAGCCGGTGGCTGATGTCGCCGACGCCCTGGAGGCCGGCCATGCGCGCGCCACCCTTCAACGTATGCAGCGCGCGCGCGACCTCGGCCAGTGGCTCCTTCGAACGCGGGTCACGCTCCATCTGCGCGAACTGACGGTCAAGGACCTCGAGCAATTCGTCGCCTTCGGCAAGGAAGATCGACACCAGCTCGGGGTCGATCATGTTTTCCGGCACGTCCTCGACCGGCGGCACCTCGATGGCGTCCTCGACCGCAGGCTCGATGAAGGGCTCGGTGAATGGCTCGGGCTCGTCCGCTGCGTCCGCCACCGGCGGCATTTCCAGCGCTTCCTCGAAACCCGTCTCATCGGCCAACGTCGGCTCGGCTGGCGGCGCCAGCGGTTCGTTGGTCATCAGCGCGGATGCCGCCAGCGCGGGCGTGCCCGCGCCAACCTCGAAACCCACCGTGGCCAGGCGCGCGGCGTGCGCGGCCAGGCGCGTGCCGTCGTCAACCAGCTTGTGCTCGCGGAAATCGTCGAGCTGGCAGTACATTCCCTCGATCAATACCGCGACCGCGCGGAAAAAGTTTTCGTCGGGCACGTAGCGCTCGGCGGCCAGCTCCGAGATGCGGCCGCCGAACGCTTCGACCACGAGTCCTAGCGGGGCGCATCCGGCAGTGACCGCGTCGCCGCGCAGCATGTGGAACTTCCCATGCAGCTCGTTGGTGTGGAAGTCGGAGCCGGGCTGCTCGCGCCAGGCCTTGAACACCTTCTCCAGGTCCTCGAGCCGCGCAAAGGCTTCCAGCGCGAACTGGTCGGCGCTGGATTCTTGCGTGGCGATTTCCAGAGCGCCCTTCGGCAGCGTCGCCTGCACCTCGCCAAGGCGCCGCAGCCACGGCTTGAGGTCGGGTTCCGCAGCGCTGCCGCGCGCGATGCGCTCGACCCACTCGCCCATCTGCGGCTCGGCGTCGGCCAGCAACTGCAGGGCCGCGGCGGGCAGGTTCATCTTGGCGCCGCGCAATGCATTGAGGTAATTCTCGAACTCGCCGGCCAGGCCGCCGATGCCCTGCGCGTTGACCAGCGCCGCGCTGCCGCGCAGCGTGTGCACGGCCCGGAGTACCTCGTCATCGATGCCGAATTCGCTGCGGTCACGGTTCTGCGCGTGGATCCATGCGCGCAGGGTGGCGAGACGCTCGCGCGCATCGTTGCAGAACGTACGCAGCAGATCGAGGTCCGGCCCGGTTTCGCCGCCCTTTGCCAGCCGGTGCGCGTCGTTTTGCAAATCCAGCGCCCGTGGCGCCGGCGGCTGCTTCTCGCGGAACGCATCGATCAACGCGGGCAGCGCGCCGATCGCCGACTCGACCAGGGAAATGACCTGGGGGTCGAATGAATGGGTTCCTTCAAGGCATCGGTTCAGCAGGTTCTCGATCGCCCAGGCGAATTCGCCGATGTCGCGCGCGCCGACCATGCGGCCGCTGCCCTTGAGTGTGTGGAATGAGCGACGCATCTCGGTCCAGGCGTCGCGGTCGTGCGCATCGCGCTTGACGACCGGCAGGTTGTCCTTGAGCTGGCTGAGGACTTCCGCCGCCTCCTCGAGGAAGATGTCGCGGATCTCGGGGTCCACCTCCTCGTGCGCCATGCCGGGCGCCAACGCGTGTTCGGGCGCGGGCGGCGGCGCGGCCGCTACCGGCATCGGCTCGGGCTCCTGGCCGAGTTCCAGCCGCTCGACCGCCGAAACCAGGTTGTCGACCGCGCGCTCGGCATCGGGAGTCCGTGCCTGCAAGGACTCCAGGTAGAACTCGATGGCGGCGATGGCATCGGCGAAGCGCTCTGCCTGGGCGCGCTCGACACGCACGCCCGCGAAGGCCGGGCTCGCCAGGTAGCCCTTGAGCTGGGCCGTGAGCAGCGCGGCGCGCTCGTTGGCCAGCACGTGCAGCGCGGTCTCGACGTTGCCGAGCATGCGCGCCGCCTCGATCAGCGCCGAGGATTCGCCGACCTTCAGGTAATTGTCGACCTGGGTCTTGAGCTTGGCCAGGTCGATCAACGTCTCGCGCAGCAAGGCATCGCGGCCATCGCGCACATCGAGGTCGGGAATCCCGGTTTCGAGCGACTCCGGCGTGTCGCTGCCAGGATCGGTACGGCTGCGCCGCAACTGGCGATACAGCGCGTTGTCGAGACTGTGCTCTACGCGCAGCAGCGCGGTCGCGATGTCAATCCAGACCGGGTCGGTGGGCGGCGTGTTGCGCGGCGTGATGCCGGCCAGCACGCGGCCCTGGTTCTGGATCACGACCTGCAGTGCGCCGAGGCCGAGCATCGACAGCGTCACGGCGACGCGGTTGAGCTTTTCAACCGTGGGATTGAGGTCGGCGGGCGCCTTGTCACCGGCGCGCACCACGAGGTCGATCTGGTCCTTGACCTGGGTCAGGTCCTTGCGGATTTCCTCGCTGAGCTTCTGCAGCAGCGTCGTGTTCGGGCCGCGGACCTTCTGGCGCAGTTGCTCGAGCGCCTCGGCGGTCGGCAGGGCGCGGGCGAGCGGGTACTGGCTGCGCAGAGCGGTGACACGCGGCCCCTGGCTGCGACTGCGGCCGATGTAATAGAGGAACTGGTAGGGCAGCGTACCGGTGGCATCGGCTGCGGCAGCCTCGCCTTGTTCGGCGAGCATTTTCAGCTGCGCGGCCGCGCGGCCGTAGAGGCGCTTGATGTCCTGTGCGTCGTCAAGGCCCTTGGTCAACAACGCCTCGGCCACTGCCGCGACCATGCGCCAGAGCTGGTACACCGGCACCACGGTGGCGCTGGCTGCGATCTGCTCGGCAACCTTGCCGAGGCGCCCGAGGGCGAGCTGCACGTCCTGCGCCTTCATCCATTGCAGCAGGTTCTGCTGGAACACGAGCTGGAACTTGCGCGCGGTCGCTTGCGCCGCGCCAGCCGTGCGCGTCTCGCTGCCCGGCAGCGTGACCACCGCCTGCGTCAGCGCGGCCTGCTCCGCGAACAGCTCGGCCTCGCCGTATACCGGCTTGCCACGTGACAGCCGCAACTCGTTGATCGCGGGCTGGAACACCAGCACCGAGTCCTCGAGCCCGCTCGACAGCGCGTCGATGTAATCGCCGAGTTGCACCACGGCGCCGAGCAGCGCGGCGTACGACGGCTCCGGTTCGGCGATGCGCTGCTGCAGCAGATCCTGCAACACCAACTTCATCTCGTCGGTCAGCGCGACGATGCCGGCGCACTGGATCATCGATGCGGTGCCACGCACCTGGTGCAGCTCGACCACCGCCTGCTGGAGCGGCAGCTGGTTGTTGGGCGAGCTCTCCATGTGCTGCTCGATGTGCGTGCGGACGCGCGCAAGGCTTTGCGTCAGCTCGCCCTGCAGCCAGTGCAGGTTGGAGAGCAGGTTCGGGTTTGCGCTCATTACCAGCCAGCGCGATTGAACGCGTCGCCCGCGGTGATCTTGTGCAGGCTGACGGCCAGCCAGGCCTGGCCTTCGCGCGCGAACGCCCCGAGCAGGTATGGCTGCAGTGGGCCGCCTTCCTCCATCAGCTCGCCGCGCTGGTCGGCCGGGGTGAACTGGCGGTAGCCGGAGACCTCGTCGACCAGGAAGCCGGCGGGCACGCGGTCGGAGTTGTAGACGAGCACGCGGCTGCCGCGCGACAGCGTGTTGTGCTCATCGCCCAGCAAGCGGCGCAAGTCGCAGACCGGCAGCAGGCCGCCGCGGACATTGGCCACCCCCAGCAGCCACGGCCGCGACCCGGGCACGCGCGTCAGCGTTGGCGGCACGATGACTTCGCGCACGTCTTCGCGTGGCGCCACTAACCAACGGTCGCCGAGGCGAAAGCCGAGGCCGGTCCAGAACTGCGCGGAGCCCGCGGCCAGGTCGACGCGCGCGGTCTGCAACCGGCGCTCGAGCGCCGCGAGCAGCTCGAACGGCGTGTCGCGCAGCGCCAGCAGGTCGGTGGTCACGTCTTGGCGCGCCTTACTTCTTCAGGTACGTCTTCACCGCCGTCAGGATCTCGTCCTTGGTGAACGGCTTGGTGAGATACTTGTCGGAGCCGACGATGCGGCCGCGCGCGCGGTCGAAAACACCGTCCTTGCTGGACAGCATGACGACCGGCGTTCCGCTGAACCTGGGATTGCCCTTGATCAAGGAGCAGACCTGATAGCCGTCGAGCCGCGGCATCATGATGTCGATGAAGATCAGCGAGGGCAGGTGATCGACGATCTTGCCCAAGGCTTCGTAGCCATCCGATGCGGTAATGACCGCATAGCCTTCGCGCGCCAGCAACGTCTCGGCGGTGCGACGGATGGTCTGGCTGTCGTCGATGACCATGACCTTGGAGCCGGCTTGGTCACTTGCTGGGCTGGTCACTACCCTTCCCCCAATTTCCGCTCCGGAGCCGGACGTCTGTTCACGCGCCCGTTTGAGCTTTGTCGTCCAAGGTGTTGTTTTAGCACAGTCCACGGCGCGGCCACTACAGTTTTTTGGCGAACTCGGCGCTACCATGGCGCGCCATGCCGAACTCCGCCGCCCTGCTCGCGCCAGTCCCCCGCCTGACCACGGCCCTGTCGGGCCCGCTTTTGGCGCTGGAGCGCACGCTGCTCGATCGCGCGCCAGATATCGAATCGTGGTTTCGCGGCGAATATCGCGAGACGCCAGCGCCGTTCTACACCTCGGTCGACCTGCGCAATGCCGGCTTCAAGCTGGCACCGGTGGATACCAACCTGTTCCCCGGCGGTTTCAACAACCTGAATCCGTCGTTCGAGGCGTTGTGCGTTCAGGCACTGCAAATCGCGATCGAGCGCGTGTGCCCCACCGCCAAGGGCATCCTGCTGGTGCCCGAGAACCACACGCGCAATCGCTTCTACCTGGAGAACGTTGCGACGCTGCACGACCTGATCCGCAAGGCCGGCTTCAACGTGCGCATCGGCTCCCTGCTGCCGGATTTGACGGAACCGCAGAAGATCAAGCTCGATTCCGGCAAGGAAATCTGCCTCGAGCCGCTGGTGCGCACCGGGGAAAAGCTCGGCGTCGACGGCTTCACGCCCTGCTCGGTGCTGCTCAACAACGACCTGTCCGGTGGCGTGCCGGAGATCCTGCGCGGCGTCAGCCAGCCGATCCTGCCGCCGGTGGCGCTGGGCTGGCACAGCCGGCTCAAGACCCAGCACTTCGGCCAGTACCGCGAAGTCACCACCGAGTTCGGCGAGATGCTCGACCTCGACCCGTGGCTCGTCGACCCGCTGTTCCGCAACTGCGGCCAGATCAACTTCCGCACGCGCGAAGGCGAGGAGTGCCTCGCCAGCAATGTCGAACTGCTGCTGGCGGACATCCGCCTCAAGTACAAGGAGTACGGCGTCTCTGACGAGCCGTTCGTCATCGTCAAGGCCGACGCCGGCACCTACGGCATGGGCGTAATGACGGTGCGCGGCCCTGACGACGTGCGTGCGCTGAATCGCGATGCCCGCAAGAAGATGGCGACGGTCAAGGAAGGCAAGGACGTGACCGGCGCGATCCTCCAGGAAGGGGTCTACACGCGGGAGACCTGGGGCGCGGAGCTGGCCACCGCGGAGCCGGTGATCTACATGATCGACCACCACGTGGTCGGTGGCTTCTACCGCGTGCACGGCGGGCGCTCCAACCAGGAAAACCTCAACGCGCCGGGCTCGACGTTCCAGATGCTCGCGTTCGAGGAAACCTGCTCGCACCCTGACCCGACCTGCGGGCCGGACGACCATCCGAACCGCTTCTACGCCTACGGCGTGGTCGCGCGCCTGGCGATGCTTGCCGCAGCCCGCGAGATCCGCAACTCGGCACTCGACACGCGGCACTCGCCACTTCCGTGAGCCGCACGCTCGGCGTGGTGATGGACCCGATCGAGTCCATCAAGCCGTACAAGGACACCACGCTGGCGTTGATGCTCGCAGCCCAAACCCGCGGCTGGACGCTGCTGTATTTCCAGCTCGGGGACCTGTGGCTGCGCGACGGCGCCGCCTACGGCCGCGCGCGGCCGGTAAAGGTGCGCGACGACGACGAGCACTGGTTCGACCTCGGCGACCCGCAAGTGCTGCCACTCGGCGACTGCGACGCGATCCTGATGCGCAAGGACCCGCCGTTCGACTTCGAGTACGTCTGCGCCACCTACATCCTCGAGCGCGCCGAAGACGCCGGCGCGCTGGTGGTGAACAAGCCGCGCTCGTTGCGCGACGCCAACGAGAAGGCCTTCATCGCGTGGTTTCCGCAGTGCACGCCGCCGACGTTGGTCGCGCGAGACCTGGTGGAACTGCGCGCATTCCACGCCGAGCACGGCAGCATCGTGGTGAAGCCGCTGCAGGGCATGGGTGGCAGCCAGGTTTTCGTGTTGCGCGAGTCGGACCCTAATGCGAGCGTCGTCTACGAGACGCTGACGCGACAGGGCAGCGCGTATTGCATGGCGCAGCGCTACCTGCCCGAGATCGCGCAGGGCGACAAGCGCATCCTGGTGATCGACGGCGTGCCGGTGCCGCACTGCCTGGCCCGCATCCCGGCGCAGGGCGAGACCCGCGGCAACCTCGCCGCGGGCGGCCGCGGCGAAACACGGCCGCTGACCGAGCGCGACCGCTGGATCGCGGGACAGGTGGGCGAAAGACTGCGCGAGATGGGCCTGGTTTTTGTCGGGCTCGATGTGATCGGCGAGTACCTGACCGAGATCAACGTCACCAGCCCGACTTGCGCGCGCGAGATCAGCCGCGACGCTGGCATCGATGTGGCCGGACTGGCGCTGGCAGCCATCGAGGCCCGCTGCAATTGAGTTGAGTCTGCCCCGCCGAGGGCGGATACTAGGCGTATGGCTGAGAACAACTATTTCAACAATCAGTTCTTGGTCGCCATGCCGGGATTGTCCGACCCCCATTTCAACCACGCCGTGACCCTGCTCTGCGAGCACAATGACCAGGGCGCGCTGGGCCTCGTGATCAATCGCCCCACCGAGCTGCGACTGGCCGACATGCTGGCGCACATGAAACTCGCCCATCCGGCACTCGACCCGACCGCGCACATCGTCCACTGGGGCGGACCGGTGCAGAACGAGCGCGGTTTCGTGATCCACAGCGAGCCGGGCCAGTGGGAATCGAGCCTCAAGGTATCCGAGGAGCTGTACATCACGACGTCCAAGGACGTGCTCACCGCGATCGGCCAGGGCGCCGGTCCGCGCCAGTTCCTGGTGACGCTGGGTTACGCCGGCTGGGGGGCGGGGCAGCTCGAGACAGAAATCAAGGACAACTCCTGGCTCAACACGCCCGTCGACAAGGCCATCATGTTCGACCTGCCGGTTTCGACGCGCTGGGAGGCGGCCACGCGGTTGCTCGGCGTCGACGTCACGCAATTGACGGCCGGTCCGGCCGGGCATGCTTGAAAGGGCGGGCGTGACGGGCGTCTACCTCGCCTTCGATTACGGAACGAAACGGATTGGCGTCGCCATCGGCGATGCGGTGACCCGCGGCGCGCGGGGCCTCGGCGCGGTGGGTGAGGACTGGAACGCGATCGACGGGCTGATTCGCGAGTGGCGTCCGCAGGCCTGCGTGGTGGGCCTGCCGGTCGGGCGCGACAGCGAGGAGCAGCCCATCACGCAGCGCGCGCGTGCCTTTGCGCAGCGCCTGCAGGAGCGATTTGAGGGCCCGGTGCACCTGTGCGACGAGCGCTACAGCTCGCGCGCCGGGCTCGACGATCTGCGGCGGGCGCGGGCCTCGGGCGCGATGAAGCGTCGGGTGCGGACGGGTGATAAGGACAGCGCGGCCGCGAGGGTCATCCTCGAGCAGTGGCTGGGTGAGAACAGGGATTAGGGATTAGGGATTAGGGATTAGGGGTTAGAGACAAGACAAATGCCAAAGCCGAGGCCTTCTCCCCTAATCCCCAATCCCCAATCCCTAACCCTTGGTCCACAACTAGACTCCGCCGGTCACCTCCGCCACCTGCTTACGGTCGAAGGTTTATCGAAGGCGCTGCTCACCCGCATCCTCGACCGTGCGGAAGGCTTTGCCGCGGGCCGCGAGAAAAAGCACGATGACCTGCACGGCAAGACCGTGGTCAACCTCTTCTTCGAAGCGAGCACGCGCACGCGCACGACCTTCGAGCTTGCCGCCAAGCGGCTGTCCGCCGACGTGATCAACCTCGACGTCTCCGCTTCGTCGACCAGCAAGGGCGAGACGCTGCTCGACACGCTGGCGACGCTGCAGGCGATGCAGGTCGACATGTTCGTGATACGCCATTCGGCCTCGGGTGCTGCGCACTTCTTCGCGCAGCACGCCGATCCGAACGTCAGCGTGATCAATGCCGGCGACGGCCGCCACGCGCACCCCACGCAAGGCTTGCTCGACATGTTCACCATCCGGCGCTACCTGAAGGCCTCGGGCAAGAGCTTCGGCAAGCTGTCGGTCGCCATCGTCGGGGACATCCTGCATTCGCGCGTCGCGCGCTCCGACGTGCACGCACTCCGCGCGCTGGGCACCAAGGACATCCGCGTGGTCGGCCCGCGCACGCTGATTCCGGCTCACATCGACGCGCTCGGCGCGCGGCCCTGCTACCGCCTCGAGGAGGGCCTCGACGGCGTCGATGTCGTCATCCTGCTGCGCCTGCAGAAGGAGCGCATGAGCGGCTATTACATCCCTTCTCCCGGCGAGTTCTATCGCAGCTTCGGCTTGACGCGCGAGCGGCTCGCCAAGCTGCAGCCCGATGCCGTCGTCATGCATCCCGGACCGATCAACCGCGGCGTGGAGATCGAGGGAGAGATCGCCTACGGCGATCGCTCGCTGATCCTGCAGCAGGTCACGCACGGCATCGCGGTGCGCATGGCGGTGATGGCCATGCTCGCCGAACGCCCCGCGGCAAAAACCGGAGGCCGCCGTGGCTGAAACCCTGCTGATCGCGGGCGCCCGCCTGCTCGACGAGGACGTCGACGGGCCCGGCTTCGTGCTGATCGAAGATGGCCTGATCGCGCATGCGGGCCGCAAGCCGCCCCGGACTGGGTCCAAGGCGAGGGCCGGCCAGACGCTCGAAGCCGACGGCTTGTGGCTGATGCCCGGCGCGGTCGACCTGTGCGCGCGGCTGCGCGAGCCGGGCGCCACGCACAAGGCCACGATCCGCTCCGAGACCGCGGCCGCGCAGGCCGGCGGCGTCACCACGCTGGTGATGCCGCCCGACACGCGTCCCGTGATCGACACGCCGTCGGTGGTCGACCGCATCCAGCTGCGCGTGCAACGCGTCGGCGGCATCGACGTGCGGGTGCTCGGTGCGCTGACGCAGGGACTCGCCGGCGAGGCGCTGCCGGACATGGCCGCGCTGGCGGCCGCCGGAGTTGTCGGCGTGACCAATGCTTACGCGCCGCTGGCCAACCTGCTGATCGCGCGCCGCGCACTCGAGTACGCGCAAGGCGTGGGCCTTGCCGTCCACGTGCTGCCGCAGGATGCATCGCTCGCCGCCCACGGTTGCGCCCACGAGGGTGCCGTCGCCACCCGCCTCGGCCTGCCGCCAATACCGGCTGCCGCCGAGACCGTCGCCATCGCGCAATGGCTGGCACTGGTAGAGGAAACCGGCGCGCGCGTGCACTTCGGCCGACTGTCGACCGCGCGCGGCGCGCAGATGGTCGCGGAGGCGCGCAAGGCGCGGCTGCCGGTGACGGCCGACGTTGCGGCACACCAGTTGTTCCTCACCGAGGATGACGTGGTGGGCTATGACGCGGCGTGCCGCGTGATGCCGCCGCTGCGCAGCCAGGCCGATCGCGACGCCTTGCGCGCCGCCGTGAAGTCCGGCGTGATCACGGCGATCTGCTCGGATCACCAGCCCCATGAAGCCGACGCCAAGACCAACCCGTTTCCGCTGACCGAGCCGGGAATTTCCGCGCTGGAACTGCTGTTGCCCCTGGTGCTGCGCCTGGTGAACGAGAAAATCCTCACCCCGGCGCAAGCCGCGGCACGCGCCAGTGCCGGACCGGCCGACATCCTGGGACTCGAATGCGGGCGACTGCGGGTCGGCAGCCCCGCGCACCTCGTGCTGATCGACCCCTCCGCTCGCTGGACGCTGAACGCCGCAAACCTGCGCTCGGCCGGCCGTTGCACGCCGTTCGATGGCGCCGCGTTTACCGGCCGGATCGTGCAAGTTTTCCACTCTGGCCGCCCCGTTTACCGAGCATGAAGGTTGGCGGAACCCGGGGGGCCTTGGTGTATAGTCCCCCGAACACACGGACCAGCGTCCGTGGCTGCGACGCGAGCGCAGCGCGGCAATATCCAAGGGACAAAACGCGGCCCGTCAGGGCCCGCAGGAGTGAGGGACCATGGCACGCATCATGGTGGTCGACGATTCGCCGGCCGATCTGCAGAACCTGAAGGACATCCTGCAAAAGGGAGGTCACCAGGTCATCGAGGTGGTCTCCGGGCAGGACTCCATCGCCAAGGCCAAGGCCGAAAAGCCGGATGCGATCGTGATGGACGTGGTGATGCCCGGCGTCAACGGCTTCCAGGCCACGCGCAGCATCTCCAAGGACCCGGCGACCAGCGCAATCCCGATCATCGTGGTCAGCGCCAAGAACCAGGAAACCGACCGCGTCTGGGCTTTGCGCCAGGGTGCGAAGGAATACGTCATCAAGCCGGTCAAGGACGCCGACTTGCTCGCCAAGGTCAAGCAACTGCTCGGTCAGTGAGCACGGCGTAGCTTTAATCAGGAAGAATCGGGGAATCCATGGCCAGCATCAAGCCTGCCGCTCCCGCCGACGCTCGTCCGCGCGGCATTCGCCGTATCGTCTTCCTCGCCATCGTCGCCGCCGTACTCGTCATCGGCGCGATGGGCAGCTTCTTCTACATCCAGGCCATCGCGACCGCCAACCAGGCCTGGCTCGACCAGCGACTGGAGCTCAAGGCGAGCATCGACCTGCTCACCAAGATTTCACGCGAGGCGTCGCAGGGCCTCGAGCCCGACTTCCGCGCGCTGACCGACCTTACCGTCCAGCAGGAAGGCACGCGTGACTTCGGCGGGTTGATCGACACCTTCGCACTCGGCGACCAGAGCAGCGGCATGGATCCGCTGCCCAGCGAGTTCCAGGAGGACGTTGCCGAGCTGAAGACCGTCTGGACCGAGAACCAGACCAGCGTCCAGGGCATTCTCGCAAACGCCGAGGTTTATCAGCGCACCAGCTCCAACGTCGCGCAGATCATCGATGCGCTGAACACGGTCAAGGGCAGCTACGAGCAGCTGCCGCCCGACCGCGTGGTCAGCAACCAGTTGCTGCGTCTCGAACGCATCGGCACTACCGCGCGCACGCTCACCGGCCTTGGGCCCGATGTAGCCGCCGCGTCTACCGTGCTCAAGCAGCTGGCGGACGACTTTGTCGCCGGGCAGCGCGTGCTGGGCCAGACCGCCACTGGCGCGGTCACCACCCAACTCGAGCAGGCCTCCGCCGGGTTCGCACCGATCGAGGCCGCCATCGCCACGGTGGTGACCGATGCCGCGGCATTGGGCAAGTACCAGGAAGCCGCCGGCGGCTTCCTCGCCGCCGCGACCAACATCATCACCGCGGGCAACGCTGTCGACCAGGACATCCTCGACGCCGTCGCCAGCCGCAAGCTCGACCCGACCGTGTCGTACATCCTCGGCGCCGCCGCGCTGCTCGCGCTGATCCTCCTCGTGGCGTTGATCATCCTCGACGGCCGCAAGCGCGTGACTGAAGCGGTGGACCGCGACACGCGCCAACAGAAGGCGATTCTCGAGTTGCTCGACGAGATCACCAACCTGGCCGATGGCGACCTGACCGTCGACGTCACCGTCACCGAGGACTTCACCGGCGCCATCGCCGACTCGATCAACTACACGGTCGGTTCGATGCGCAGTCTGGTCGGCACCATCAATGCCACCTCCGTGGAGATCGCTTCCGCCGCCTCGAGCACCGCCGATACGGTGCGCAAGATGAACCAGGCGTCCGAGCGCCAGGCCAAGGAGGTCACCAACGTCACCAATGCGATCGTGTCCTCGTCGCAGCAGCTCGAGAAAGTGGCCACCTCCGCCGAGTCGCTGGCGCGCGACGCGCAGAAGTCGGTGCAGGTTGCCCACAACGGCGCCGAGACCGTGAACCGCACCATCCAGAACATGGCCTCGCTGCGCGAGCAGATCCAGGACACCGCCAAGCGCATCAAGCGCCT
>DATLBT010000042.1:0-21782 GCA_035526825.1 Verrucomicrobiia bacterium
GCGACGCGCTGGAAGCCGAACATCGAGTAGAAGATGAAGAACGGCAGCATCGGCACGCCGTGGTTGGCGTACGCCGTCGACGCGGCAATCCACGAGGACATCGCACCGGCCTCGGTAATGCCTTCCTCGAGGATCTGGCCCTTGATGTCTTCCTTGTAGAACGCGAGTTGGTCGGAGTCCTCGGGCTTGTACTTCTGGCCGACGATCGAATAGATGCCGAGCTGGCGGAACATGCCTTCCATGCCGAAGGTACGCGCCTCGTCCGGGATGATCGGCACGACGCGGGGACCTACGGCCTTGTCGCGCAGCAAGGTTTGCAGGAACTGGACGAAGGCCATCGTCGTGCTGATCTCGCGCTCGCCACTGGAGTCGAGCAGGCGCTGCCAGGTTTCGAGTCCGGGGATCGCCAGCTTTTCCTTACTGATGCGACGCGCCGGCAGATACCCGCCCAACTGCTTGCGCCGCTCCTTGAGGTAGGTGATTTCCGGTGAATCCTCGGGCGGCTTGTAGAACGGCGTCGAGGCGATCTGGTCGTCGGTGATCGGCAGCTTGAAGCGGTCGCGGAAAGCCTTCAGCTCTTCCTCGCCCATCTTCTTTTGCTGGTGCGTGACGTTCTGGCCTTCACCGGCCTCGCCCATGCCGTAGCCCTTCACGGTCTTGGCAAGGATCACGGTCGGGCGCTTGTTCGGGTTGTTCACCGCCTCGTGGTACGCCGCGTAAAGCTTGTGCGGATCGTGGCCGCCACGGTTCAGCTGGGCGATGTCGCTGTCGGACATCGTCTCGACCATGCGCAGCAGTTCCGGATCCTTGCCGAAGAAATTCTCGCGCGTGTACTTGCCGCCCTTGGCCTTGAAATTCTGGAACTCGCCGTCGACGGTCTCGTTGAACGCGCGCAGCAGCGCGCCGCTGCGATCCTGCGCGATGAGGCCGTCCCAGGCCGATCCCCATACGACCTTGATCACGTTCCAGCCGGCACCGCGAAACACGCCCTCGAGCTCCTGGATGATCTTGCCGTTGCCGCGCACCGGACCGTCGAGGCGCTGCAGGTTGCAGTTGACGACGAAGATCAGGTTGTCGAGTTGCTCGCGCTCGGCGATGTCGACCGCGCCGAGCGACTCGGGCTCGTCCATCTCGCCGTCGCCGCAGAAGCACCAGACCTTGCGGCCTTCGGTGTTGACGATGCCGCGGTGGTGCAGGTACTTCATGAAGCGCGCCTGGTAGATCGCCATGATGGGCCCCAGGCCCATCGACACGGACGCGAACTGCCAGAACTCGGGCATCAGCCACGAGTGCGGATACGAGGGCAGGCCCTTGCCATTGGCTTCCATGCGGAAGTTCTTGAGTTGCTCGAGCGTGAGCCGGCCTTCGAGGTAGGCGCGCGCGTAGATACCCGGCGTGCAATGCCCTTGCACGTAGACCAGGTCAGCACCCTGCGGATGATCCGGCCCCTTCCAGAAATGGTTGAAGCCGACGTCGTACAACGTTGCCGCTGACGCGAAGCTCGCGATGTGCCCGCCGATGCCGGCGTGCTCGCGGTTGCTGTTGACGACCATCGCCAATGCGTTCCAGCGGATGATCGAGCGGATTTTCCATTCGAGCGCGTGGTCGCCCGATGAGCGCTGCTCGCGGTGCGGCGGGATGGTGTTGAGGTAGGCGGTGGTCGGGTTGAACGGCAGGAAACTGCCCGCGCGGCGCGCTTTCTCGACCAGCGACTCGAGCAGGAAGTGCGCGCGTTCGGGGCCTTCGCGCTCGAGCACCGCCTCGAGGGCCTCCAGCCACTCGCGGGTTTCCTGCGGATCGGCGTCGGCCGAGCCGCCGCGGGTCTGTTCTTCCGCCGTCATGCTGCGCTCCTTGTTCAGGGGCGCATGGTAACCCCTTGCAGCGACAAGAAGCGTTGCGCGTTCCCTTAGGAGACTTGGGGTCAGAGGTCATCTACATCACTACAGCAACTGGCGCCGCTCCATCCAGGCGATGGCGTCCTGCAGGATCCGCGCCATGATCGCGGTGTCGTCGCCGACCCCGATGTGGCCGCCGTCGAGTTCGATGTGCTCGTGATACGCGGCTGATTGGTCCAGCGCATCGAGCAGCGCGTCGCTGGCGAGCTTCGGGATGAACGTGTCGTGCCTCGACGTGAACACCAGCACCTGCTGATGCGCCTTCAGCGCGCGCGCGTGCGCCGCGATGTCGGGCACTTCGCAGTACCAGACGAGCCCCCTTGCCAGCCACAGCGTCGGCCACTCGATCCACGCGCCCCACTTTTCGCGATAGCGGCGCGCCACGATGTTCTGCACCGCGGCGGTAACGTCGGCGAAGCCCTGCACCTGGATCATGCCCGGGATGCCTGCGCGCGCGGCGCCGACGGTGGCGAACGGCGAGCCGGCGCTGGCACCCACCACGGTGATGCGCGCGGGATCGACGTCAGGCCGTGCGCGCAGCAGCGCGTGAAGCTTGACCACACCGTCGAAGCTGCCGCGGATCGCCTCACGCAGCTGCGGCGCGTATTTCAGGCTCGACGGAAAACTGAACTTGCGGGGCGGCTCGAACGGGTAGTCGAACGTGCTCCAGATCACCGGCCGGTCGACGCGCACGCGATCGAGCACCTCGGCGGCGTGTTCGAAGCCGCCGAACAGCATCACGGCCGGGAGTCGCCCGCGCGCGCCTTCGGGCACGCGAACCGTTGCGCGGACGGCGCGGCCGTCGTCGAGCACGAGCGTATGCGCCTCATCGCGCGCCGTGGCCGGCGCAGCGATCAGCGCGAACGCCAGCGCTAGCGGCGCCAGCGCAGCGTGCGGTCGATGAAGTCCTGCCACACCGGGTCCGGCGTCCACAGGCGGTGCAGCGCCATCTCGGCTTCCGGCACCGGCTGGTTGAGCTTCAGCACGCGATACAGGAACAGGAAGGCCGAGACGCGCTTGTTGGCGATGCAATGCACGAACACCTTCTTGTCCGCGTGCGCGTCCATCGCGGCGAGGAACTGCTCGAAGTCTTCCGGCTGCGGCGCGCCGAACTCCACCGGGATGTGCACGTAGTCCATGCCGAGCGAGGCGACGAGCTCGCGCTCGCCCGGGATCGCGCCGGGAGAGGTCTCCAGCGCAAGGTTGATGACAGTGCCGAAGCCTTCGGCCTTGATCAGCGTGAACTGCTCCGCGGTCGGCTGGCCGGCGGTGCCGATCCGGTCGCCCAACGGCAGGAACGCCGTTATCGCCACGAGCGGCGTGAATGGGCGCATCTCGGGCGTGTATCCGCGCGCGACGAGCCAGTCGCGCATTGCGTGACCAGTGCCGCTCGGCCACGGCCGCACGTCCTTCGGCTCCAGCAACTTGACCTCGGCGATCTCCTCGTTGAGCGTGATCGGGCCGCGCGCCTCTACGTGGAAGGCGATGATCAACTGGTTCATCTGCGAAAAGCCGTAATGCCCGACGAAGCCCTTCAGCACGCCGTCGAGGCCGACCTCCTCTTTCACTTCGCGCAGCACGCCGACCTCGGGCGTCTCGTCCTTCTCGAGGAACCCGGTGACCAGGCCGAAGAACTTCGCCGGCCACAGCGCGTTGCGCGCCAGCAGCACCTTGCCTTCATGCTCGATGATCGCCGCGACGACCGGCACCGGGTTGTTCCAGTGCACGAAGCCGCAGGTGGTGTCGGGGCATTTGTCGCGCTGCACGCCGTCGTAGGTGACGTGCTCGAGCGGCTGGGTACAGCGCGGACAAAACTTGAAGGGTCGACTCATGCCCGCGACTTTAAGCCCGTTCCGCCGCGAACGCGACCACGGCACGAACCGGATGCTGGCAGTTTCCTGCGCGGCTGCACATCAGCGCAGGCGGTCGTGGAATTCGAGTAGAGCGCGTAATACGCCCTGCGGGTCCTCGACCTGGGGATAGTGGCCGATGCCCGGCAGCAACACGGTGTCCGGAACCGGCACGAGTTCGCGATAGCGCGCGACCATGTGCGCGCCCGACACCGGGTCGTCGGCGCCATCGATCACGCGCAGCGGCACGCGCGTTTTCTGCAGCGCACCGACCCAGCGCTCGCGGTGGCGGATGCGCTCGGGCATGTAGCCGATCAGCTTCGGGAAGAGCAGGTGCCCCTTTTCGCGCCGGATCAGCGTCCAGAAGTCAGCGAGCTCGAGCGGCGTAGGCTGCGTGCGTGCGCCGAATACCGCCGAAAAGCTTTTGTCGAAGCTCGACTGGCCCATCAAGCGCGCAAGCAGCGGTCCGACCGGAGTCAGGAGCAACTTCTGGATGGTGCGCGCGCGATGCGTTTCGGGAAACAGGCCGCCGTTGAGCAGCACGCACGACTCGATGCGCGGCGTGCCGCCGTCGAGCTGGCGCGCGAGCAGCTCCTGCGCGACGGTATCGCCGTAATCGTGCGCGAGGATGTGGACGCGCTTGACGCCCAGCTTTGCGAGCAACTGCTCGTGCAGCGTCGCCTGATCGAGGATGGAATACGCGTGGTCCTTCGGCTTGGCCGAAAAGCCGAAGCCGATCATGTCGGGTGCGATGACGCGGGCGAAGCGCGCGCCAAGCGCATCCCACAGCCTGTGCCAGTCCCACGATGAGGTCGGGAAGCCGTGGATCAGGAGCAGTGCGGTGTCGGCGGTGCGGTCGCCACGTTCGGCGTAGAAGACCTGGTGGCGGCCGTACGCAAACGCGTGGCCTGCCTCGAGCCAGGACTTCGGCTCAGCTGATCGCGGGGTGGGATCCGGCATGAACGCGATCCTTCGCTTCGCTCAGGATGACAACTTCTGTTGTTCTTCCACCTGCTTCGATCCCGGCACCATCCAGCGCGCGCAGACGATGCCGACCTCGAAGAGCAGGTACGCCGGCAGCGCCAGCGCGGCTTGCGAGAACACGTCGGGCGGCGTCAGGAACGCGGCCACCACGAACGAGCCGAGGAATACGTACTCGCGCTTGGAAGCCAGCTGCGCGGGCGTGACGAAGCCGGTCTTCACCATCAGCACGATTGCCACCGGCGTTTCGAACACGATGCCAAAGGCGATGAACATCGCGAAGACGAAGTCGAGGTAGCGGTTGATGTCGGTCATCACCGTGACGCCCTCGGGCGCCACGCTGACGAAGAAGCCGAGCACCATCGGGAACACCAGGAAATACGCAAACGCCATGCCGGCATAGAACAGCAGCGTCGACGACAGCAGGATCGGCGCGACCAGCCGGCGCTCGGTCTGGTACAGGCCGGGCGCCACGAACGCCCACACCTGGTACAGCACCCAGGGCAGCGCCAGCGCGAACGCCGCCACGCCTGCGAGCTTGAACGGCACGAAGAACGGCGCGGTGACCTCGGTTGCGATCATCGTCGCGCCTGGCGGCAACAACTCGAGCAGCGGCGCCGCGAGCAATGCATAGAGCTCGCCGCTGAAGATCGCTAGCGGGATGAATAACACCAGCACGCCGAGCAGCGCGCGAACCAGCCGGTCGCGCAGCTCCAGCAAGTGGGCGATCAGGGGCTGCTCGGTGCCGGGGGAATCCTGCTGCGCCTTCACGGTCGCGGCTCGCGATCCTGGCCGATCTTGCGCAGGTCGTCCTTCATGCCTTGCGTCGACTCGCGCAGCGAGCGCACGGCGTCACCGAGGTCGCGCTTCAAGTCCGAGCTGCCGGCCTCGCGCTCGAGCTCGCTGGAGAGATTCCGCACGTAGGCACGCGCGCGCCCGGTCCAGCGGCCCACGGTGCGGATCACGCCCGGCAATTTTTCCGGGCCCAGCACCACCAGTGCGATGGCGAGGCACAGCGCCAGTTCCCAGAAACCGACCTCGAACACGGCTTCACTCCGGCTTTGGCGGATCCTTCTTGTCGAGCTCGGATTCGCCGTCCTTCATGGCGCCCTTGAAATTCTTGATCGCGGCGCCGAGGTCGCCACCCATATTGCGCAGTTTCTTGGTGCCAAAAATCACGATGACGATGGCGAGGATGACGAGCAAGGCGGTGAGGCTGGGGGTGTGCATGGGAGTGCTCCAGGAATTTGGGGCCTAGCGAGTCCGGGCGGCTTTCTCTTCGAGGCCAGAGCGGCCGCGCCTGCGGGCGAGCTCCTCGTTCAGTTCCGACAACGGAATGTCCTTTGCCGCCATCAACACGAGGGTGTGGAACCACAGATCCGCGAGCTCATGCACCAGGGCGGCGCGGTCGGCGTTCTTGGCGGCGATCAGCGTTTCCGCCGCCTCCTCGCCGACTTTCTTGAGGATGGCGTCGAGGCCGTCGCCGAACAGCCTGGCTGTGTAGGAGCTTTCCGCCGGCGAGCGCTTGCGCTCCAGCAGGGTGGCGTACAACTCGGCAAGTCCGTCGGTCATGAGGGCGCTAGTGTAGCGCCCGGAACATTACAGCCGGACGCAGACACCCTTGGCGGCGAGGTGCTGCTTGGCCTGCGCGATGGTGAAGGTGCCGTTGTGGAAGATGCTGGCCGCGAGGACCGCGTCCGCGCCCCCGGCGATCAAGCCCTGGTAAAGGTGATCCAGCTCGCCGACGCCGCCCGAGGCGATCACCGGCACCGAAACGGTGCGGGTGATCTGCTGCAGCAGTTCCAGGTCATAGCCCTGCTTGGTGCCGTCCTTGTCGATGCTGGTGATAAGCAGCTCGCCCGCGCCTTTCTCGACCATCTTCGCGGCCCACTCCACGGCGTCGAGGCCCGTGGCCTTGCGGCCGCCGTGGGTGAAGACTTCCCAGCGCGGTGGCGTCTTCTTGCGCGTCTTCACACGCTTGGCATCGATCGCCACGACGATGCACTGCACACCGTAGCGATCGCCAGCCTCGGTGACGAAGTCGGGCGTTGCGACTGCGGCCGTGTTGATCGATACCTTGTCGGCGCCGGCCGAGAGCAGCGCGCGAACGTCGGCCGGCGTGCGAACGCCGCCGCCGACCGTCAGCGGGATGTAGATCTGCTCGGCGACCGCCTCGACCACCTGGAACAGCGTGGGTCGGTCCTCGGCCGACGCGGTGATGTCGAGGAAGACGAGCTCGTCGGCGCCCTGCTGGTCGTAACGGCGCGCAACCTCGACCGGGTCGCCGGCGTCCACGAGGTCGCCGAAGCGCACGCCCTTGACCACGCGGCCGCGGTCGATGTCGAGGCAGGGAATGATGCGCTTGGCGAGCATCTAATCCCTAAGCGAGCGCCTTCGCGGCGTCCTTCAGCGTCAGCGTGCCTTCGTACAGCGCGCGACCGATGATGGCCCCGGTCACGCCGTCGGGCTCCAGCTCCTTGAGTGCAGTGATGTCCTGCATGCTGCTGATGCCGCCGGAGGCATACACCGGTGTCTTCAACGATTTGGCCAGCGCGCGCGTGGCGTCGACGTTGAAGCCGTTCATCATCCCGTCCTTGGCGATGTCGGTGTAGACGATCGCCTCGGCGCCGTCGCGCTCGCAGTGCTGCGCGGTTTCGATCGCGTCGTGGCCGGTGACCTTGGCCCAGCCGTTCAGCGCGACGCGGCCGTCTTTCGCATCGATGCTGACGATGATGTGGCGCGGATACTCGAGGCACAGGTCGTGCAGGAAGTGCGGCGCCGTGACCGCCTTGGTGCCGACGATCACGTACTGCACGCCGGCATTGAGCAGGCGCTGCACCGTGTCCTCGTCGCGAATGCCGCCGCCGACCTGCACTGGAACCTTCACCGCGGCGACCATTTTCTCGACGACCTTGATGTTGACCGGATGCCCTTTGATGGCGCCGTCGAGGTCGACCACGTGGAGGCGCTGCGCGCCCTCATCGGCCCAGCGCTTGGCGACGGCGACCGGATCGGTGGAGTACACGGTGACGTCGGCCATCTTTCCCTGGCGCAGGCGCACGCACTGGCCGTTCTTCAGGTCGATGGCTGGGATCAGCAGCATGGTGGCCGCGGGGAGCGAATCGGCAGTGGCCGGAGGGAGAGTGGACTGATGCTGCCACCAAGCCCCCGCCGTGGCAACCGCGTCAGGACTTGCCGTCCCAGCCGACGAAGTTCGCGAGCAGGGTCATGCCGGCAATCTGGCTCTTTTCCGGGTGGAACTGCACGGCAGCGACATTCTCCTTCGCGACCACCGCCGGAAATTCGTGCACGTACTGGGCGGTGCCGAGGACGTGCTTCTTGTCGCGCGGCACCGAGTGGTAGCTGTGCACGAAGTAGAACCAGCTGTCATCCGGCACGTTGGCCCAGAGCGGGTGCTTGCCGGCCTGCTTCACGCGGTTCCAGCCCATGTGCGGCACCTTTAGCCGCTCGGTTGCTTCGAGCGGCGGATCGGGGAAACGCACCACCTTGCCCGGGATGACGCCGAGCGCCGGCACGCCGCCATTTTCGTCGCTCCACTCATGCAGCACCTGCATGCCCAGGCACACGCCGAGGATGGGCACCTGCTTGGCCTGCTCGCGCACCAGTTCGTTGAGTTCGAGGCGCTTCAATTCCGACATGCAAGCCTTGACCCCGCCGACCCCGGGCAGCACCAGCTTGTCGCAGCTGCGCAGCTCATCGGCGTCCCACGAGATCACCACGTGCTGCGAACTCGACACGCGCTCGAGCGCCTTGCCAAGCGAATGCAGGTTGCCCATGCCGTAATCGATGATGCCGATGGTTTCAGCCACTGTTTCGTGTCACCCCGACCCCCGCGAAAGCGGGGGGAGGGATCTCCCTACAGCGTGCCCTTGGTCGACGGCACGCCAGCACCCCGCGGATCAGGCTCGACCGCCATGCGCAGCGCCCGGCCAAAGGCCTTGAACGCCGTCTCGGCGATGTGATGTGCGTTGCGGCCGCGGAGGTTGTCGACGTGCAGCGTCACCTTGGCGTGGTTGACGAAGCCCTGGAAAAACTCGCGGAAAAGGTCGACATCGAACTCGGCGATGCGGGCGCGGGGGAATTCCACGCCGTATTCGAGTCCGGGACGACCGGAAAGGTCCACCACGACGCGCGACAGCGCCTCGTCGAGCGGCACGTAAGCATGGCCGTAGCGGCGTACGCCGGCCTTGTCGCCGAGCGCCTGGTCCAGCGCCTGGCCCAGCGCGATACCGATGTCCTCGACCATGTGGTGGTGGTCGATGTGCACGTCACCCTTGCCCTCGATGACGAGGTCGATCAGGCCGTGACGCGCCACCTGCTCGAGCATGTGCTCCAGAAAGGCGATGCCCGTGGAGAATCTCGCCGTGCCGGTCCCGTCGAGGTTGATCTCGACCCGGATCTGGGTTTCCTTGGTGTTGCGCGAAACGCTGGCAGTGCGCGCCTTCATGTCAGGTCGGCATCGTTCGAGAGGCGGGGAGGGGGCGGCAGGATACGCCCCCGTGGCTCAACTTTCCAACCAGAAGGTCACCGGACCGTCGTTGGTCAGGCTCACCTTCATGTCGGCGCCGAATTCGCCGGACGCAGTGCGCGGCCACGCGGCCCGAGCGGCCTCGACCAGCGCGTCGAACAACTCGCGCGCTCGCGCGGGTTCAGCCGCCGTCGAGAATCCGGCGCGGGTTCCTTTAAGGGTGTCGGCAGCCAGCGTGAATTGCGGCACGAGCAGCAGGCCGCCGCCGATGTCGCGCAATGACAGGTTCATGCGCCCGGCTTCGTCAGCGAACACGCGATAGCCGAGCAATCGCTCGAGGAGGCGGCCCGCCTTGACCTCGTCATCGTCCTTCTGGACCCCGACGAGCACGAGCAGGCCGGGACCGATCGCGCCGATGGCCCTGCCGGATACATCCACGCTGGCGGAACTGACGCGTTGCAACAGGCCGATCATTCACGCGATTGTGGCGATGCCGCGCGCGCGGCGCCAGTACGTCCAGCGGTCAGCGGCGGCCTGTCGCGAAAAATCTCGCGCCCTTGCCGTCGCCAGCGTCGACCAGCGGCAGCGCCACGCCCGCGTTGAGTTCGAAGTTCACGAATCGTGAGAAGCGCAGGCGCAGGCCCAGTCCAACGTCGACGTAGGTATCGTCGACCGTCACATTACCGTCGCCCTGGAACACGTTGCCGGCTTCCACGAACGCAACCGCCCTCAGCCAGTCCCAGCCGATCGGCCGCAGGTATTCACCGCCCGCGTACCAATAAGTGTCGCCGGAAAGGAAATTGTGGCGGTAGCCGCGGAGGTCGCCCGACCCTCCAAGCGAGAACGCCTGCGACACCTCGGTCGGTCCGCCGTGCTATGCCCCGGCCTTGGCGAACAACGCGACGGACTGGTGCTTCGCCTCACCCACGTACCAGCTGCCGTCGTACTCCGCGGTCAGCGTGTTGTAGTCGTAGTCGGACAGGTGCTCGTCGACGGTGCCGACGAACTCCAGGCCGCCGCGCTGACCCTCCTCGCTGTAAATGTTGTGGCGCACGTCCTGGAAGCCCGCAGTGAGGACCAGGGCTGTGGCGGTGCCCTGCGCCGGCGGCGCGCCATCGCCCGAGACCTTCTGCCTCTGCCACTGCAGCCCTGCGCCGACGCGCCAGCCCTGGCTGGCGATGTGCCTGGCGAGGCTGCGCGAAACCAGTAGCCGCGCGCTGTCGCGCACTTCATCGTAAGGCGCCGGCGCCTCAACCGGTTCGGTGACGTGGGAGGAGGAAACCTCGACACCGTAAGGCGTGCCGTCGATGAACGGCACGGCGTATGAGGCGTCGAACTCCAGCGCGGTGCCCCGGCCCGCGGCCTGGCGGTTGTTGTATTTCAGCGTGGCCTTGGCAGTGTGGTTGAGGCCGAACGCGTTGTACCAGCGCAACTGCACGCCGTAGGAATACTGGCCGTCGCTGTTGGTGTCCGCACGCGGAGATGGGATCAGGTAATACTTTTCCTTCACGGTGAACACCAGGCGCACGCCGCCCGGCACTGGCACCTCTGACACCTCCACCGAGCGAAACAGCCCTAGATCCTGGATCGCCTGGCGGCTGCGTTCGACCTGCTCCGGATCAGCCGGCTCGGCGACGTGCACCGTCATCTCGCGCAGCATTGTGCCGGGCTCGGTGGTGTCGTTACCCACG
This sequence comes from Verrucomicrobiia bacterium, assembly GCA_035526825.1. GTDB lineage: Bacteria > Pseudomonadota > Gammaproteobacteria > Nevskiales > Nevskiaceae > JACPFV01. The sequence goes on from DATLBT010000042.1 coordinate 10,907, forward strand.
AATACGATCTCTCGCACCACCGAAGCGTCGTCGGCCAGGGTCGTTGCCGGAGCCAGCAGGATTGCCAGCGCGAGCGCGGGCAAGGGCCTCACGAAGCGATGCCCGCCGCGGGCCAGCGCGCGACGACCGCCGAGGGCCGCAGGCGCCATGCGGCGAGAACGAGACAGACATTCCAGCAGATCCACGCCGACCACAGGTCGTGCGTCGGGAAATGCGCGCCGCGCGCCCACTGCGTGGCCGCGAATGCAAAACCGAGTGCAAGGGCCAAGCCGAGGGCCGCTCGCCGGAAGTGCGGCTCGGGCAGCACAAAATAAAAGGCGAAGAAGGCAAAGGCCCCGGACGAGTGCCCGGCCGGGAAGCAATGTCCGCCGCTCGCCAAGTCTCCGGCGTAGCGCGCGAGGGCCCAGGGACAGTCGGCGGCGGAGAAGTGCTTGAGCAGCGCCACCAGTCCCGGCCCGAGCGCGAAGCACAGCGCCACATACCCGGCGTCGTCCCGCCGCGTCGTCAGCCACACCAGGACCGCCGTCATGCCGGTCGCGAACACGATCCAGCGTCCGCCCCGGTGCATCAGTTCCGCGGCCCAGAACGCGTTGCGCGCGGGAAATCGTCCGCCGGCGACGTCGAAAAAATGATCCGTGACGACCAGGTCCGCGCCACTCGCGGCGAGGGTGGTCGCCACCAGCGCAAAAACCAGCGACGGCAGCAGCGCATGCCGCAGCCAGAAGTCACCGCCGGTCACCGATACTGGCCCTGCGTGAACAGCTCGTAGCCGACCTGGTAGTAAGCGGTCGCGAGTTCGACCAGTTCCTTGCCGCAGGGCTCGGCCGTGAACTGATCGCTTTCACGCCGCGCCGAGCCCGCCGCGCGTTGGTAATTCTGGCAGCTGACCTTGCGGTTGAGATCCAGGATCGCGAGATGACCGTCGCGGAACGCGGCTACGGTGTGGTTGTGGTTGAACAGCAGCGTGCGCGGGCCGCCGGCCCAGTGCAGGACGTCCTGGCCGAAGAATGGCGCTTCGTACGGCTCACCGAGAAGGCCGAGCACCGTCGGCGCGATGTCCATCTGGCTGGTCGCGGTGTCGATGCGGCCCGGCGCGATGCGGCCGGGTGCGATCAGCAGCATCGGGATCTCGTAGCTGAACAGGGGAATGTCGGCGGCGCCGTAGACGCGTGCGCCGTGGTCGGCCACCACCACGAACAGCGTGTTTTTGAACCACGCATGCTCGGCCGCCTCGCGAAAAAACGCGCCGATGGCGTGGTCGGCGTAGCGAATGCCGGCCTCGCGCCCGCCGCCCGCGGGCTTCACGCCGTCGATGCCGGCGGGAAACGTGTAGGGCTTGTGATTGCTGGTCGACATCACGATTGAAAAGAACGGTTTTTGCGCCGCCGCACGGTTGTCGAACCAGTCGATGGCGTGCGCAAACAGGTCTTCGTCGGAGACGCCCCAGATGTTGGAGAACCGCGGACTCGGGATGTCGGTGCGGTCGCTGATGTCGAAGCCGTTGCCGCGAAAATATGCATTCATGTTGTCGAAGGTGCCGTAGCCGCCGTAGAGGAAGCTGGTCTCGTAGCCGAGCTCGCGCATCACCGAGCCCCAGGTCGCGATGTGATCCCCGCCCGGTCGCTTGAGGATCGATTCGCTCGGGATCGGCGGGAACGAGGCACTGATTGCCTCGAGACCGCGCACCGTGCGCGTGCCCGTGGCGTAGGCGTGGGTGAACAACAGGCCCTGTTTCGCCAGTGCATCGAATTCCGGCGTCAGGCCGCGCACGTCGCCGTAGGCGCCGACGAACTCCGCGCCAAACGACTCCTCCGACAGCACCACGATGTTGAGCTTGCCCAGGCCTTCGGCACGGCCGCCATGGCGGCGCGACAGCCCGCCGGAGCGCGCGTCATCGAAGGTCGAGTCGCCATCGGCAAGGTCGTGGCGCAGCACGGCCCTGAGCCGGCCAGTGTCGTCCGTCAGGTAATACGCCGGGTACTCGAGGTGGTTGGTGTGCAGCGCGGAGAAAAAACGCGCCGCGCCATTGGCGGCCAGTTCGTTGGCGACGCGGTTGTCGAACACCGCGCCGGCATTGGCACCGAGCGCGGCCGAGGCGCCTGCAAGCACTGCGAACAAGCCGGCGCCACGCAAAGCGATGCCGCGTGCGCGGGTCTCGGCGGGCGCCGCCCGCAGCCATGGCCACCAAGCCAAGGTAGCGAGCAGGGCCACTGCAAGGAAGGCTACGGACAGCGGCCCGACCGAGTAGGTGTCGTTGATGTTGCCCATGACTTCGGTCGGGTAGACCAGGTAATCGACCGCGACGAGATTGAACCGCGCGTTGAATTCCTCGAAGAAGAAGTACTCGAGTCCGCCCACGAACAGCAGGGCAAACACGAGCGCGGCCAAGCCGATGAAGCGCGCGCGCCGGTGCCCGGGCCGCTCCCAGTCTCGCGGCAGCGCAGCCAGGGCCAGGGCCACCGGCAGCAGGAGCCAAGGCAACTGCGCGAGGTCGCTCAATGCGCCGACGCCGAGGATTGCCGGGACCTGCGCCAGCGCCACTTGCGAACCGACGCCGAACTGCGCCCACAGCAAGAGGCGGGTGGCCGCGCCGAGCAACACTGAGCTGAAGGAAACGGCGAGCAGGAAACGGATTGGCGGCGTGAGATGCATGGCCCAGCTTCGGGGCCTTGACATTGGCGCCGCGTTGCCGCGGCGTTAGCGGATCGTTAGGCCGGGAACGAAATCACGAATTGGGTGCCCGCGGAATCGCTGCGGGCCACGACTTTCCAGCCCAGCCTGTCGCACATGCGCTTGACCAGGTACAGGCCCAGGCCGAGGCCGCGAGAATCGGTACCGCGATAGCGCCGCTCGAAAATGCGCGAAAGATCCTGCGGCGCAATGCCGCTGCCCTGGTCCTCGACGGTCAAGCCCTGCGCATCGAGCCGCGCTCGCACGGTGCCGGGCCCGCTGTGGTGGATCGCATTGAGCAGCAGGTTGTTGACGACGCTGTCGGCCATGCCCGGCACGACGCGCCGCGTCACCGGCTGCACCTCGACGTGCAGCGTCACGCCGCGCTGGGTGGCCGCATCGCCCAGCGACGCGGCCGCCTCGCGCAGCACCTCGTCGAGCGCGCAGTCCTGCGCCGACTCGCCGCCGTCCTCGCGCGCCAGCATCAGCAGGGCCTCGATCAGCGACTGGATCTGGATCCCGGCGCGGCGGATGCGCGTCAGGCGCTCGCGCGCCTGCGACGTAACCTCCGGCGCCTCGAGCAGCAGCTGCACCGCCGACAGGATCGTCGCGAGCGGCGTGCGCAACTCGTGGCTGGCATCCTCGGTGAATCCATGCTCGCGCTCGATGTAGGAGTCGAGCTGCGCGAGGTAGCGGTCGATCGCCGCAGCAATCTGCCGGACCTCGCGGTCGTCGAAGCGTTCGAGCAGGCGCACCCCGCGCTGGCGGGGGTCGAGCGCGCCGACGGTGTTCGAAAGCCGCGTCACGGGCCGCATCACCACGCCGGACAACACGATCGCGCACAGCACCGCAAGGACGAATGCCACTGCTGCGCACGCCACTGCGATGCCGACCAGTCGATCCTCCAGCTCTTCGACCGGGGCGATGTCGAGCGCGAGGTACAGGCGCGCACCATTGACGTCCTTGCGGCCAACCAGCATCTCGCGCTCGCCGACCAACACGTCATCGTGCAGCCCCGCGGGCAGCTCGCGCAGCGCCGGTGGCAACGTGCCGGGCGCGCCATCGAGCACCACGTAGCCGGTCAGGTCGGCACCTGCCGGCGGCGTCATGGTCGGCTCGTGCGCAAAGCGATCGGCGAACTCGTGCAGCTCGCGCGCCAAGGTGTGATTGAGCAGCTCGGATTCGAGCACCTCGACGAATTGCCACAAACCGAATGCGAACGCCCCGACGATCAACGCAACGATCAAACCGATCGCGGCCAGGAAACGCGAGCGCAGGCTGAGATTCACGGAGCGTCCTCGAGCGCAAGCCGGTAACCGATGCCGTGTACCGTGTGCAGCAGTTTCGGCACTCCCGGCGGGTCGAGCTGCCCGCGCAGCGCGTGGATATGGCCCCGCAACGCGGCATCGCTATCCGGCGGGTCGTCCTTCCACAGCGCCCGCTCGGCATTAGGTCGGCTCACCACTGCGGGCGCGACGCGCATCAGTGCCTCGAGCAGCTTGAGGCCGGCCGGCGTCAGTTCGAGCCGGCGCGCGCCCCGTTTCACCACCAGCGTGCGCGTGTCGAAGCTGAGGTCGGCCACGCGCAGCACATCGGAAGGCGGCGCGCCGCGGCGCGTCAGCGCCTTGAGCCGCGCTTCCAGTTCGGGGAGGGAGAAAGGTTTTGTCAGGTAGTCGTCGGCGCCCGCTTCGAAGCCGGTCAGCAGGTCGCGTTCCGTGTCGCGCGCTGTGAGCATCAACACCGGGACCGGATTGCGCGCGTCGCCGCGCAGCTTGCGGCACAAGGACAAGCCATCGAGGCCGGGCAGGTTCAAGTCGAGCACCAATGCGTCGTACGCGTTGATCGCCACCAGGTGAAGGCCCGACAACCCGTCCGCGGCGTAGTCGACCACATGACCGCGCTGCTCGAAGTACTCGCCGACGTTCGCGGCAAGGTCTTGATGATCTTCGATCAGCAGGATGCGCATGGGTTTGGTCGGCGCAGACTCTATCAACGGTTTCGTAAGCAAATCGTTAGCGCATGGCGCGCGGGAGCAGCGGCAACATCAGGAGGGTCAGGACGGCAAAGCCGGCGCCGGCGAGGAATGTGGCCTGCGGGCCCGATGCATCCCACAGCCAGCCGGCCAGCGCGCTCGCCGCCAGCAGCAGAACGCCGCGCGAGAAATGCATCACGCCGAAGGCCGTGCCGCGCAAGGTCACCGGCGCGCGGTCGGCGACCAGTGCCGCGATGAGTCCCTCGGTGAGTCCCATGTGCAGGCCCCACAGTACCGTGCCGGCGGCGGCCCACGCGAGGCTGTCGCCGAGCGCGAGGCACAGGTTGGCGGCGAGCAGCACGATGCAGCCGAGCAGCAGCAGTCGCGCCTGCGGCCAGCGGTCGGACAACCTTCCCGCCGGATAGGCGCTCGCCGCGTAGACGACGTTCATCACCACCAGCGTCAGCGGAATCAGCGCCAGTGCCAGCCCGAGCGACTGCGCACGCAGGAGCAGGAATGCCTCGGAGAAACGCGCCAGCATGAATGGCGCGGTGACGAGCAGCAGCAGCCAGAACGCGCGCGGCAGGCGCGTCAGCAGCGTGCGGTCGAAGCGCGGCCCGGCGCCGCGTACCGGCGCGGCGCGGGGCGGCTCTTTCACGCCGAGCACGAGGATCGCCACCGAGATCAGCGCCGGCACGATGGCCACCGCGAACACTGCGCGCATGTCACCGGAGAACACCGCCATCAGCGCCACCGCGAGCAACGGCCCGCTGAATGCGCCGACCGTATCGAGCGACTGCCGCAGGCCAAACGCGGCGCCACGAGTGCCTGACTGCGTAACGTCCGCGATCAGCGCATCGCGCGGCGCGCCGCGAATGCCCTTGCCGACGCGATCGACGATGCGCGCGCCAAGCACCATGGCCGCGGTGTCTGCGAGCGGGAAGAATGGCTTGGACAGCGCGGCGAGGCCATAGCCCAGCACCGCCAGCGGCTTGCGCTTGCCCATGCGGTCGGACCACGCGCCCGAAACCAGCTTCATGAACGAAGCGGTGGCCTCGGCCACACCCTCGATCAAGCCGACCGCGAGCGCGCTGGCGCCGACAACGGTCGTGAGGAACACCGGCAGCAGGCCATAAATCATCTCGGAGGAGAGGTCCATGAACAGGCTGACCAGCCCGAGCATCCAGACGGTGGTCGGCAGGCGCGAGCGAGCGGGCATCGCTGGATTATCGCCCCTACAATGCCCGACCATGCGCATTGCCTTCCGTCTGCTCGCTGCGCTGCCGCTGTCCGCGCTGCAGGCGCTCGGCGCGTTCATCGCCTGGCTGCTCTGGCATTTTCCCAACTCGCGCAAGCGCACCGCCGTCACCAACGTCGCCCGCTGCTTTCCCGAACTCGACGGCGCCGCGCGCGAGCGGCTGGCGCGCGAGGCGCTGCGCCACGAGATGACCACGTTCGTGGAGATGCCGCTGGTGTGGCTGGGCGACGACGCGACGGTGCGCGGACTCGTCAAGGAATATCGCGGCCTGCCGATCTTCGACGCGGCGATGAAAAGCGGCCAGGGCATGTTGCTGCTGACCCTTCACCAGGGCTCGTTCGAGGCCGGCGCGATTCCCTTGTCCGCGAATTACGCCCTTGCCGGGATTTACAAGCCGCAGAAGGGCGCGCTCAACGACCTGTCGGTTCGGGGTCGCAGCCGTTACTCCGGGGTGCTGGTGCCCGCGGTGGGCGGCAGCGTGAGCACGCAGGCGCTGGAGCTGATGTCGCAGGGCTACGGCTTCTACATCATGCCGGACCAGGATCCGCCCGAGGGCCGCGGCGTGTTCGCGCCTTTCTTCGGCATTCCGGCGCACACGCCGAAACTGGTTCACCGCATCGTGCAGGCGCGCCCGGACGTGCCGGTGGTGCTGATGTGGGTCGAGCGGCTGCCGCGCGCCGAGGGTTTCATCGTTCATTTCCGGGCGCCGTCGCCCGGCATCCGCGACGCCGACCCGGTCGTATCGGCCAGCGCGCTCAATGCCGACTTCGAGGCCTTCGTGCGCAGCCGTCCCGAGCAGTACTGGTGGGGCTACAAGCGGTTTCGCCGGCGGCCGCCGGGCGAGCCGTCGTTCTATTGATGAGCGGCACTTGCTCTTGCAGGCCTGATTCGTAAAATCCCGCGGCGCCAAACGGAAAAAACCCATGGAAAGCGAGAACCTCATCGAGGCGCGGCACCTGTCACGCCGCTATGGACCGGCGGTTGCCGTCGGTGGGCTTGACCTGACGCTGAAGCGCGGCGAAATCCTCGGCCTGCTCGGACCCAACGGCGCCGGCAAGACCACCACGATGAAGATGCTCGCCGGCGTCCTCGCGCCGAGCTCGGGCGACGTCAAGATAAATGGCATCGACCTCGCGGCGGCACCGGCAGAGGCCAAGCGCCACCTCGGCTATTTGCCGGAGGCGCCGCCGGTCTATCCGGAACTCACGGTCGACGAGTACCTGGGTTTCTGCGCCGACCTGCACGGCATCGCGCGTCGCGACCGCGCCACGGCGGTCACGTCGGCCAAGAAGGACTGCGGTTTGGCCGAAGTCGCCGGGCGCCTGATCGGCAACCTCTCGAAGGGCTACCAGCAGCGCGTCGGACTGGCGCAAGCCATCATCCATCGCCCGCCGGTGGTGATCCTCGATGAGCCGACCGTGGGCCTCGACCCGATCCAGATCCGCGAGATTCGCGCGCTCATCACCCAACTCGGCCAGGTCCACTCGGTGATCCTGTCGAGCCACATCCTTCCTGAAATCCAGGCCGTGTGCGGGCGCGTGATGATCATTCATCGCGGCCGCGCCGTTTATAACGAGCCGGTGGCGCAGGCGGCGTCCGCCGGCGCCGTCATCGTGCAGCTGCATCGGGCGCCGGCGCTGACGGAGCTCGAGAAATTCCCTGGCGTGAAGGCCGTGTTGGACCTGGGCGAAGGGCGCTTCCGGCTGCAGTGCGCGCCCAGCGCCGACCCGCGCGAGGCGCTGGTCGAGCGCGCCGTAAAACACAACTGGGGCCTGGTCGAGGTGCGCGCCGAACACAAGACGCTCGAGGACATCTTCGTCGAGCTCACCGCGGGCGACGAGCTGGCGCAGGAGAAGGCGGCATGAACCATGTCATTTCGATTGCGCGCAACGAGTTGCGCCGCATCTTTGTCTCGCCGCTGGCGTGGGCCGTGCTGGCCGTGGTCCAGCTGATCCTCGGCTTTGTCTTCATCAACCTGCTCATCGACTACTCGCGCAACGCCGAGCTCGGCGACCAGTTCGTCGGCGTGGCCGACTACATGGGCGGCGGCCTGTACGGTTTCGCCACGATCATCCTGCTGCTGGTGATGCCGCTGCTGACGATGCGCTTGTTCGCGGAGGAGCGGAAATCGGGCACGCTGACGCTGCTGCTGTCGTCGCCGGCGTCGCTCACCGAGATCGTCCTCGGCAAGTTCCTTGGCCTCGTCGGTTTCATGCTGGCTTTGATCGTGCTGCTCGGCGCGATGCCGCTGTCGCTGCTGCCGGGCACCGACCTCGACCTCGGCCGCATCGCCGCCGGGCTGCTCGGGTTGTTCCTGCTGATGCTCTCGTTCGGCGCCGCCGGGCTGTTCGTATCGTCGCTGACGCGCGAGCCGACCATCGCTGCGGTGGGCGGCTTCGGCCTGCTGCTGCTGGTGTGGCTGTTGCAGATCCTGGCCTACCAGGAAATCCCGTTCGCGGAGGTGTTCGGCTACCTCTCGCTGATCGGCCACTTCGACGACCTGCGCCGCGGCATTTTCGACACCGCCGACGTCGCCTATTACCTGCTGTTCACCACGTTCTTCCTGTGGCTGACCGTGCAGCGGCTCGACCTGGAGCGCAACTGACATGGCCGCGGACAACAAGAAGGCCGGGCTGCGCGTGCAGCAACTCATCAGCGCCGTGCTGTTCGCGGCCGTGCTCGGCATGGCGGGTTGGCTGACGACACGCTACCCGCTCGAAGCCGACTGGACTGCGGGTAACCGCAACACGCTGACCGCGGCGAGCGAGAAGCAACTTGCGGCGATGCCGGAGGCGCTGACCTTCAAGATCTTCATGTATCCCCGCTCGGACATGCGCCAGGCGATCGAGGCTGACCTGCGACGCTACCAGCGCGTGAAGGCCAACATCACGGTCGAGTTCGTCGACCCGGGCTCGAACCCCGCCTTGGTGCGCGAGTACAACGTTTCGCGCGCTGGCGAGGCAGTGGTTGAATACCAGGGCCGGCGCGAGACGCTCGCGGCGACCACCGAGCAGGCGATCACGACCGCGCTGCAGCGGTTGGCGTACGGTGGCGAGCGCTGGATCGTGTTCCTCGAGGGCCATGGCGAGCGCTCGATCGAGGACGCCGAGCAGAACGGCTACTCCGAGTTCGCGCAGCTGCTGCGCGACAAGGGCCTCAAGGTACGTGCGCTGAACCTTGCAAAGGACCTGCGCGTGCCGGACAACACCGCGGCGCTGGTCGTCGCCAACCCGACGCGCCCGCTGCTTGCCGGCGAGGCGAAGATCGTCGCCGACTGGGTCACCGCCGGCGGCAACCTGCTGTGGCTGGTCGATCCGGCTGAAGGCCGCGTCGATCCGGCGACGAGCCTCGATGCGGTGGCGAAGATGCTCGAGGTGTCGTGGCTGCGCGGCACCGGCATCCTGCTCGAGTCCGCATCGCTCGGACTGCCGCCGTTCGTGTACGTCACGACGCAGTATCCGGCCAACCCGGTCACGCAGGGCTTCCAGGAAAACGTGTTGTTCCCGCTGGTGCGAGGGTTGTCCTATAAATCTGCTGCCGGCACGGCGCCTCCGGCGAGCGGAGCGTGGAACGCGCAGCCCCTGCTGACGACGTCGGACCAGGCCTGGCTCGAGATCGGGGCGCTCGAAGGCGAACTCGAAATGAACGCACCGCAGGGCGACACCCAGGGTCCGCTGACGCTCGGCGTGACGCTCACGCGCGAGATTCCGGTGGCATCTCCCAAGCCCGCCGAAGGCGAGCCTGCTCCGCAGGCGCCGAAGCCGTTGTCGCAGCGCGTGGTACTGATCGGCGACAGCGACTTCCTCGGCAACGCCTACTTCGGCCAGCTCGGCAACAGCCTGCTCGGGCTCAACGTCGCGCAGTGGCTCGCTTCGCGCGACGAGCAGCTCAACATCGACATTCCGAAAGCGCCCGACCGCTCGCTCGTGCTGCCGGCGTGGGGCCTGTACACAATTTACGTTGGCTTCGCATTCCTGCTGCCGGCGGGACTGCTCGGATTCGGCGTGACGCGCTGGGTCATGCGCCGCCGCAAATGAAGCGCCAGCACCTCAACGCGGGACTGCTCGTCGTCGCCGCCGGCCTCGGCACAGCGGTTTATTTCAGCCAGGAGAAGGAGAAGGTCGGGCCGCCATTGACGGCGCTGGCGGGCGACGCAATAACGCACATCGTCATCGAACATCCGGACGCGCCCGCGATCCGGCTCGAAAAGCAGGACGGCCGCTGGCGCCTCGCCGCGCCGGTCAAGGGCGAGGTGGACGATTTCGAGATCGCCGCGCTCCTGAACCTTGCGACGGCAGCGACGCAGGCAAAGATCGAGGGCGCGAAGCCTGAAGATCTCGGTCTCGCGCCGCCGAAGTACTCGATCACGCTGAACGACCAGGCCATCGCCTTCGGCGGCACTGAGCCGCTGCAGTTCCACCGCTACGTGCAGGCGGGCGGCGCGACCTGGACCATCGAGGATCCGCCGAGCGCCGCGCTCGACAAGGACTGGTCGGATCTCGTCGCCAAGAACCTGGTGCCGGCCGGGAGTGAAATCGAGCGCATCGAGCTGCCGCAGCTTGCGCTCGCGAAGGCCGACGGCAAGTGGTCGCTGATGCCGGCCGATCCCAAGGCGGGGGCGGACCAGCTGCAAAAGCTGGCCGATGCATGGAAGAACGCGCGTGCGATGTGGAACGAGGCCGCAACCGGCCCGGCGCCCAGGGGCGAGCGCGTGCGCGTGACGCTCAAGGGTGGCGAGGTGCGGGAGTTCATCGTCGCCGCGCGCGAGCCGCAGTTCAAGCTGCACCGCGCGGACCTGGGCGTGAACTTCGTGCTGTCGAAGGCGCTGGCGGAGGAGATGCTGCAGTTGCCGGCGCCGGCGCCCGAGCCTCCGAAGTAGTGTCATCCTGAGCGAAGCGAAGAATCGCGTTCAAAGGGCAGCAGCGGTCGGGACGCGATCCTTCGCGGAGCCTGCCCTGAGCTCGTCGAAGGGCTCA